>JBDIAS010000083.1:0-14026 GCA_039812465.1 Austwickia sp.
GAGCTCAGCGAGGCGGACATGGCCGGGCTCACGCAGGACCGACCCGACCCCCAGCAGCTCGACGCGGACCGGTTCGGGCACTGATCGAACCGGCCGGGCTCAGTCCACCGACCGACGGTATGTGCCCGGGGTGAACCCCACGACCTCGCGGAACTCCCGGATCAGGTGTGCCTGGTCGGCATACCCGAGGTCCGCGGCCAGGCCGGCGAGCGACCTGCCGGGGTCCTCCCGCACGAGCGCGGCGGCGTCCTGCAGGCGCCGCCGGCGGATCATCGCGAGCGGTGGGAGCCCCACGTAACGCCTGGTCAGCCTCTGGACCGTGCGGACGGACAACGACATCGCCCGCGCGACGTCCTCGACCTTGCGGATCTGCGGATCGCGGTCGATGAGCGCGACCAGCTCGTTGGCGAGCAGGGCCTCCTCGCCCGGCGCGGGGATCCGCTCGAGGAGCCACCGTTCCACCACCCCGGACGCCGCCTCGTCAGCGGCAGACGTCGAAGCGCTGTAGGCCCCATCCGTGTCGAAGCGGGGACGCAGGGGCCCCGTCGGATGCCCGGCCATGCACTGGGTCACCGCCGCGTGCAGCTCAGGCTGGGGCAGGAGCACGTACCGGTCGAGCAACTCGGGCGGATTCGCGGTCACCGCCGGGGTCGCCGCCGGCCAGAGCAGCGCGCCCACCGCCCATCCCCGGCCGACCAGATCCCGGTGACTGCGCGCCGTGGAAGCCCCGGACACGCCGACGCACGAGTCCTCCACGACCAGGTTCAACGCGGGGAACGGGAGGAGTTCCTGCCTCGAGGTCTGCCCTGCGGGGACGTCCCACCGCGAGAACCAGAACCAGCGGACCAGGGCGGCGGCCGAGGCGCTCGGCGGTCGCCGGGCGAAGGTGGGCAGCCCCGACGGGTACAGGATTCCCCTGGTCTCGGCGTCGGCCACGAGCACCACGCTAAACCGCCGCGGAGGTGACGCGAATCTTCAATCCGCTGCCGGTAGGGCAGTCCTACCGTCGAGCTCATGACAACGACCAACGAATCTAACGCCCGCGACCTCCGCACCGGCGAGTCCACCCTTGCCCAGCAAGCAGCTACGGGCAGGCACACCAGCGATGGTCGACCTCACGGGTATTCGTCCATTACACCGTTCGTCGCGGTTCAGGGGGCAGGCGAGGCGATCGCGTTCTACGAGGAGGTCTTCGGGGCGCGGCGCGTCGGCGTCACCGAGATGGAGGGCGTGATCGTCCACGCCGAGCTGGACTTCGGCCACGGGCGGCTGCAGTTGGGTGAGCCCAACCCCGCCTTCCACCTGATCGGGCCCCCTGATGGCGACGACGTCAGCTACTCGCTCGCGGTCTACGTCCCCGACGTGGACGCCACCGTCGCGGCGGCGGAGCGGGCGGGCGCCAGCGTCCGTGAGCCGGTGACGACGTTCGTCTCCGGGGACCGGTTCGGGAGCATCAAGGACCCGTACGGCATCCGCTGGACGGTCATGACCCGGGTGGAGGACCTGAGCGACGAGGAGAGCGCGGCGCGCGTCGATGAGTGGGCGGCGCAACAGGTCTGACCGCGGCGGGGTGGGCGAACGATCTGGGGACGCTCCGGGTAGGGCGGGCAAGGCTCCTGGGGAGCGCCCGGCCGGCCCGCCTCCGTGGACATCCACGGCCGGGTCCGTCGGGCAAGAAGCCCCTTGGAGCGCGTCGGGCACGCTGGTAGCCTCCATTCCACGATCGTGGAATGGCGAGGTCCGACAGCAGGGCATACGGTTGAATCACACCCGGGACCACCGCCTCCGCACGACCCGTTCGAGGCCTGATCCGGGGTGAGGTGATTCCGGTGGGGAGGCTCGAGGAGTCAGGAGCTCTGGCAAGGGAGCTCCGGACGCTCGGGCTGGTGGCGAGGGGGGTGCTGTCGGTCTCCCCACGCCGGGGGATGGGGAGACCGACAGCACCCCCGGGCCACACCGGCGAACTCGCACCAAGGGAGGGCCAGCGATCGTTCCATCCACTGACGGGACCGCCGACTCCACGTCCTCGACCACGCGGCAGGCCGCCGCGGCGCGGACCCGCGAGCGCCTCCTCGACGCGGCCATCGCGCAACTCGCGGACGACGGCATGCGAGGGCTCACCCACCGCAAGGTGGAAGCGCGCGCCGGAGTGGCGCAGGGGCAAGCCAAGTACCACTTCGGCTCCCTTGACGGGCTCATCGAGGCCGTGCTGGGCCGGATGGTCGAGCTTCAGATCGGGGACGTGCCGGCCGCGGACTCGTACCTGTCCCCACCGGCTTCCAAGGAACACCTGGTCCGTCAGATGCAGGGCGTGATGCTGCGCGCGTTCGCGCGTCCCGACCTCGTGCGCGCACGGTACGAGCTCTACCTGCACGCGAACGACCGACCGGAGCTGCAGGCCATCATCCGACGTGCACGCAATCAGTTCGTCGATCTGGCGGCGTCCACGATGCCCTGCGACAATCCGGAAGCGGCCGCCCGGATGGTGGTGGCCCTCGTCGACGGCCTCCTGTTGGATCAGATCTCCGCCCCGGAGCAGCTGGTCGAGGATATGGCCGGACACTTCGTGGTCGCGACGGCCACGGCCGGGAGGATGTTCCTTCCCGCAAGCGGCCAGGTCTTCGCACCCGGCCCCGACCCCGACCCCGCGAGCAGATCGGCTCCCGGCCCGGAGCGAGTGGAGGACGCCTGATGCCCACGGTAGAGATCGACGGCGGCCTGATCGAGTACGGGGACACGGGCGGTGACGGTCCCGTGGTGGTGTTCACCCACGGCTTCCCGATGAGCGGGTCCCAGTGGCGCAAGGTCGTCCCCCTCATGGCGGGATTCCGCTGCGTGACGCCGACCCTGCCGATGGGCTCGCACCGGCACCCGATGGCGGCCGGCACGGACCTGACCCAGCGCGGGATGGCGCGGATCGTCGCTCAGCTGCTGGAACGCCTCGATCTGCACGACGTCACGCTGGTCATGAACGACTGGGGTGGGCCGGCGTTCCTGGTCGCGGACGGTCGTGACCATCGGATCGGGCGCCTGGTCTTCGTCGCCTGCGAGGCGTTCGACAACTTCCCGCCGAAGGCGGCCCGTCCGGCGGCGGCCGCCCTGCGCATCCCCGGCGGCGCCTGGCTGACCGCGCAGCTGTTCCGCACGCGGGCGGTCCGGCGTGGGAAGCGGGCGTACGGGGCGATGAGCCTGACCCCGATCCCGGACGAGATTCTCGACGAGTGGTTCACTCCGCTGCTGACCGACCGCCGCATCCGGCGCGACTTCGCCGCATTCGGCTCCGGTGCGCCGCCCCGGAGGGTGCTCCTGGAGTGGAGCGGCGCGCTGGGCGGGTTCGACAAGCCGGCCCTCGTCGTGTGGGCACGCCAGGACGCGATGATGCCCGCCGACCACGGCCCCCGGCTGGCCGCCCTGCTGCCGCAGGGACGGCTGGAATGGGTGGAGGACAGCGCCACGCTGGTGCCCGAGGATCAACCGGAGCGACTCGCGGACCTGCTGCGGGAGTTCATCGGGGCACCTGACCCGTCGAGCACCTGACCTGTCCGGCACCTGACCCGTCGAGCACCTGACCCGTCGAGCACCTGACCGTGCGGGACGGGGTCAGTGCTCCAGACCGGACGTTCTCTGTAGCCTTCCCGTATGGACAGGGTCGGGCGGGCACTGGCGCGCCTGCGGGCTGACGAGCGGGACGGTTCGCTCGACCGCACGTGCGAGGGCTTGGGGATCGACCTGCTTGTTCTTTTCGGCAGCGCTGTGTCCGACCCGGCGACGGCCGGTGACGTGGACGTGGCCTACGGCCGGGATCGAGCGCGCGAGCCCGTTGACCACCTGGACGTGGTGAACACTCTCGGAGAGCGCTACGGCGATGTCCTCGACGTCATGGATCTGGATCGCGCCGGGTCGGTGGCCCGCTTCGCCGCGCTCCACGGGGTGGAACTCCTGGTCGAGCGCACCCCGGGTCGATACGCGAACGCCCAGATGGCCGCATTCGGTGCCTTCTGCGACACCCAGCGGTTCCGCGACCGCGCGCTGGAGGTGCTCGCGCAGTGAGCCCGCGCGCCTTGTCGATCCAGGTGGTCACGCTGCGCCTCGCCCTGATGCGGGAGCTGTTGGCTGATCTCGATGCTGTCGGCGACGTCGACCTCGCTCGGTTGGAGAGCGACCGGATCACGCGTCGTGCCCTCGAGCGCATCCTGACCCAGCTCGTCGACCTGGCGGCCGACATCAACACCCATGTGGCCACGAGCCTCGGCAGCACCGTGACCACCGAATACCGGGAGAGCTTCGACGCCGCCGCCCGTGTCGGACTGCTCAGCGAGGGGCTTGCCGCGCGGCTGAAGCCGTCGGTGGGGATGCGTAACGTCCTCATTCACGAGTACGTGGCCAGCGACCTCACGCGTGTGGTCGCGGCGGTTCCGTTGGCGCGTGCGGATTACGGCGAGTACGTCCGTTCCGTGGCACGGTGGGTGGCAGCTCGTTCGTAAGGGGCTTTGCGCTCAAAGGGCCATGTAGCCGGTCGCTCACATCGGACGGACGCGCGGCGCCTGGATGGCACCCCCGGTCTTGACGTCGGCGGGTTCCGTACGGCCTGCTCGCCGTTGTCGGACTCGCCGGGGCGCGTGGTGGCGGCGTGATCATCGGCCGCTCGGACTCGGCCGAGGATCTCGTACAAAGACGGCGTTCGCGCAGGTCATCCGGGACGACGACACCATCGTCCCACGCCGGTGGAGGCAGGACCATGCCGTGGATCACGTCGGCCGTTCCCTCGTCCGTTCGGCGACGGGTGCGGTCGCCCTCGCGACAGCGCCCGTTCGCCTTCCTGACGGCGACCCCTGTCTGGTTCATCGTGCTGTCGGCCACACTCATAGGGTCGAGCGCGTGACGCCCCTGTGCGTCAGGTCCGAACTGGCCTACCGAGGAGGACACCATGGGCACCACGCCAGACGCGATCCGAGCCGCCCGGGACGCCGTCCTGACTGGCGGGGCGGGTTTCGACGTGGTCGACCTGTCCGACCCGCTCACGCCGGACACCGTGTCGTGGCCCGGTACGCCGCCGATCAGGGCTGTGGACGAGGCGACGCACGACCGGGACGGCCTGAGTGTCCGCGTCGTCACCGTGTCCGAGCACGCGGGCACGCATTTCGATGCCCCGTACCACTTCGATGCCGGCGGCCGAGATCCCTCCGAGATCCCCGCCGACGAGCTGGTCGTCGCCGCCCACGTCATCGACTTCACGAGGGCGCCGTTGGCCGACGGCAACGCCGCCCTGCGGCCGCAGGACATCGAGGCGCACGAGGCGGCGAACGGACGCATTCCCGCCGGGGTGGCGGTGCTGCTGCGGACCGGATGGTCGGCACGGCGACGCGACCGGCTGGCGTATGCGGGTTCCGCCGACGCCGACCACCTCGTCTTCCCTGGCTTCGGGGTGGACGCAGCGCGCGCGCTGGTCGAGCGCGGCGTGGTCGGGCTCGGGGTGGACACGCTCGGGATCGACCCCGGCAGCGCCCGCGACTTCCCCATTCACCGGGAGGTCTCACACCCCAACGGCCTCTGGCACCTCGAAAACCTCGTCCATCTCGACCGGCTCCCCGCAGTCGGCGCGCTCATCGTCGTCGGCGTGCCCCGGATCGCGGGCGCCTCCGGATTCCCCACGCGCGTCATCGCATTGGTCCCGCGGGCCTGAGCGGCTCCTTTCGTCCGAGCCATATCGTTCTCGGTGAGCGGCCAGATTCTCTTGGCGTTCCGGTCGCCGCGTCGTCAGCGACCGTTCAAGATGATCTCGCGTCACGCCGGAGGCCCCGACGGTGCGGGCGGGCGCGGCGCGACGACGAGAGGTGGCAGATGACGACGACGTCGAGCCGGCGATGGCGGCCGGTAGTGCCGCCCATCACCTCTGCCCGGCAGACGCCCCGAGGGATGGATCCCTGGCGCGACCCCCACCCGATCCGGTCCGAGATCTTCTCCGCCGAGCGGTTCGAGGACCACGCCCACTCCCTGGCGGACGGTCACCTCGTCGCCCGGCGCGCCCCCCGCGTGGTCTCGCTGCTGCGCCGACTCGACGACAACGAGGACCACATCGTGGCGGCCTCGCGCGAGCTCCTGGTCGACGTGCACGACAAGCGGCCCGTCTCGCCGGCCGCGGAGTGGATCATCGACAACCTGTTCGCGGTGGCCCGGCACATCCGACAGGCCCGCAAGGACCTGCCGCCCGACTACTTCGGACAGCTGCCCAAGCTCGGCGACGGGCACCTCGCCGGACATCCGCGGGTCTTCGCGATCGTGTGGGCGTACGTGGCCCATACGGACAGCAGCTTCGACCCGGACCTGCTCACCCGGTTCCTCCTCGCCTACCAGGAGCGCAAGCCGCTCAGCCTCGGCGAACTGTGGGCCGTCCCGATCACCCTGCGGCTGCTGCTCATCGAGAACCTGCGTCGGATCGCCGACTCGACCGTGGAGGCGGCGCTGGCCGTGCGCCAGGCCGACCGCGTGGCGGACGCCGTCCTCGGCCTCGGCGAGGACGGGCACCGCCGCAGCGTCGACGCGGCGATCCGAGCCGTCGGGCCGATCCAGCGCTTCCGACCCTTCGCGGTGCAGCTGTCCCGCCGACTGTCCGGACAGGAGACGACCGAAGCGCACGAGTGGCTCGCGCGCCGCCTCGGCGAGGAAGGGATGGAGCAGGAGGCCATCGCCCTCGCCGAGCACCACGACCAGTCGTCCGCGGCGCTGACCACGCGCAACATCTTCACGAGCCTCCGGCTGATCCAGGACGTCTCCTGGCAGCAGTGGATCGAGACGGTCTCCTTGACCGAACGGGACCTGCGGGACAACGCCGGCTACGTGGCCCTCGACTTCCCGACGCGCAACGTCTACCGCACCGCGATCGAGCGCCTGGCGCGCGGCTCCCGCCAGGCCGAGCTCGACGTCGCGCGCGCCGCCCTGCAGCGGGCGGAGTACTCCTGGCAGGCGCCGATGAACGACGTCGGCTACTGGCTGGTCGACGAGGGACGCGCCGATCTCGAACGCGCCCTCGGGTACCGGCCGCCCGCCCGGCTGCGCCTCGGCCGCTTCCTGCGCCGGCTGGGGTTGGGCGGTTACCTCGCAGCACTGACGGTGGCCACCGCGCTCCTCGTCGCCCTCGTGACCGTGTATCTCGGGGTGTTCGCACCGGAACTGCCGCTCGTCACGCAAGTCGTGTTGGTGGTCCTGGCGTCCCTGCCGGCGACCGATCTGGCCCTCGGGTGGATCAACTACTGGTCGGCCCGGACGTTCGAGGCGTCCGTGCTGCCCGGGCTGGCGCTGCGCGACGGCGTACCCCAGGACCTCCGCACGATGGTGGCCATCCCGACGCTCCTGAGCACCCGGGACGACGTCGATGAGATGGTCGACGACCTGGAGATCCATTACCTGGCGAACTGCGACGGCGAGGTCTACTTCGCGCTGATCACCGACTTCGGGGACTGGCGCGAAGAGCACCGGGACAGCGACGCGGCGTTGCTAGAGGCGGCGATCGAGGGGATCACCCGCCTCAACGACCAGTACGGGGACGACCGATTTCTGCTGCTGCACCGCCCCCGCCGGTTCAATCCGTCCGAGGGCGTCTGGATGGGGTGGGAGCGCAAGCGGGGCAAGCTGGAGGAGCTGAACCGCCTGCTGCGCGGCGAGAAGGACGTCGACCTGGCGGTGCACGCCGGGCGGCTCCCCCCGCCGGTGCGCTACGTGTTGACCCTCGACAGCGACACGAAGCTGCCTCGGGACGCGGCCCGCCGGCTGGTCGGCAAACTGGCGCACCCCCTCAACCGCGCGCAGGTGGACGAGTCGGGGCGGGTACGCCGGGGCTACGGGATCCTGCAACCGCGGGTCACCCCCGCCCTCCCGATCCGGGAGGGCACCTCGCAGTTCCGGCGGATCTTCTCCACGCAGCCCGGACTCGATCAGTACGCCTTCGCGGTCTCCGACGTCTACCAGGATCTGTTCGGCGAGGGTTCGTTCGCGGGGAAGGGGATCTACGACGTCGACGTGGTCGCGGGGGCGCTGCGCGGCCGCATCCCGGAGAACAGCCTGCTCAGCCACGACCTCCTGGAGGGCAACTACGCCCGCTCGGGCCTCGTCACCGACGTGGAGGTCGTCGAGCAGTACCCGGACGACTACCTGGTGGCCGCCGGTCGCGACCACCGCTGGACCCGCGGCGACTGGCAGCTGCTCCCCTGGATGCTCGGTCGGCGCAAGGGGATCAGCGCGCTCGGCCAGTGGAAGATGTTCGACAACCTGCGCCGGTCCCTGACCCCCATCGCGCTGATCGTGGCCGTGTTGCTCGGTGCCGCCACGCTGTCGGCGGTCGCGCTCGCCGGCTGGCTGGTGATCCTCTTCGCCTCCTTCATCCTCCCGCCGCTGCTGCCGCTCGGATCACGGCTGTTCCGCTGGCACCGCGAGATGACGCTGCGCAGCCAGGTGGCCTCCTGGTTCGTCGACCTGCGGCAGGGCATCGACCTCGGGCTGGTGAACATCGTCTTCCTGGCCCACAAGGCCTGGTCGATGGCCGACGCGATCGCGCGCACCCTCTTCCGCCTCCTGGTCTCGCGCAGGCACCTCCTGGAGTGGACCACGGCCGCCGACGCCGCGCGTCGCCGGGACGGCCGGTGGACCTCCTTCCTGCGACGTATGCGCTGGTCGCTGCTCATCCCTGCGGCCATGCTGGCGCTCGCGCTCTGGCGGGGGGAGTCGTCGGTCTTCGCCGTCTGCCTGCTCCCGATCCTGCTCTGGACCGCCGCCCCCTGGTATGCCTCGGCCCTGAGCCGACCGACCCGACCGGCCCGCCAGGAGCCCGATCCCGAGTCGCTGGCGGCGTTGCGCTCGGTCGCCCGGCGCACGTGGCAGTTCTTCGACACGTTCGTCACGGCGCGCGAGAACCACCTCCCCCCGGACAACTTCCAGGAGGAGCCCTCCGGGGTGGTCGCCCACCGGACCTCCCCGACCAACATCGGGCTCTACCTGCTCTCGACGGTCGCGGCGCGGGACTTCGGGTGGATCGGACTGGCCGACGCCGTCGACCGGATCGAGGAGACCATGGAGTCCGTGAGTCGCCTCGACCACCACCAGGGGCATCTCTACAACTGGATCGACACCCGGAGCCTGGGTTCGCTCGAGCCCCGCTACGTGTCCACGGTCGACAGCGGCAACTTCGCGGGGCACCTGATCGCCCTCGCGCAGGCCTGCGAGCAGTGGCGCGAGGAGCTGTCGGCGCCGCCTGCCCCGCGCCTGTCCGGGCTCGCGGACACCGCCGACGCCATCGCGCGTCTGCTCGGGGAGTCGTCCTCGGCGCCAGAGGTCCCGGGTGGTGACGCTACGACCGTCGGCCAAGGGGCGGACGCCGCGCGGCGCGCCCTCCACGAGTTCCGCACCGCCCTCAAGGCGGCTGCCACCGCCACCAGGAACGCCGCAACGGACACGGCCACGGGCACGGACACGGCCACGGGCACCGGCCAGCCCCCGCCGTGGGACGACCTGGCGGCCCTCGGCCGCGCCCTCGCCCAGTCACTGGAGCACCAGGCGCTGGACGAGCCGTTGGACCACGAGTCCCCGGAGCACCGACCGCTCGACTCCCGTCGGAATCACCTGGCCGGCGCGACGGCCCACGATCTTGCCCAGTCGCTCGCGCGGACGATCGCAGGCCAGCGTCGCGACGCCGAACTCACCGACGAGCAGCTGCGGGCGCTGCGGGATCGGCTCGCCGCGCTGAAGGAGAGTTCGCTGCGCGAGATGCGTGGCATGGACTTCGCGTTCCTCTTCAACCCCCGCCGCAACCTGTTGTCGATCGGCTACAACGCGACCGCCGGGGAACTCGACGAGAGCTGCTACGACCTGCTCGCCAGCGAGGCGCGCCTCGCGAGCTTCATCGCGATCGCCAAGGGCGACGTGCGGACCCGGCACTGGTTCCGGCTGGGCCGGTCCGTCACGGGCGTCGGCGGCCGGGCCGTCCTGCAGTCCTGGTCGGGCTCGATGTTCGAGTACCTGATGCCCAACCTCGTGATGCGCAATCCGCTCGGGAGCCTGCTCGACACGACGTCCACGTACGTCGTGCGGCGGCAGATCGAGTACGGAGAGCAGCACTCGACGCCGTGGGGGATCTCCGAGGCGGCATACAACGCCCGCGACCTGAACTACACCTACCAGTACTCGCCGTTCGGGGTCCCCGGCCTCGGGATCGTGCGTGGGCTCGCGGACAACCACGTGATCGCGCCGTACGCGACGGGTCTGGCGGTGATGGTCGCCACGGAGGAGGCGGTCGCGAACTACGAGGCGCTGGCGCGGGTCGGGGCCTCGGGGCGGTACGGGTTCTACGAGTCCGTGGACTTCACGCCGGCGCGCCTGCCCGACGGGCAGCGGTGTGCCGTCGTCAAGTGCTACATGTCCCACCACCAGGGCATGACGCTGCTGAGCGCGCACAACGTCCTGACCGGCGGCGCGATGCGGCAGCGGTTCCACGCCGAGCCGATGGTGCGGGCCGCCGAGCTGCTCCTGCAGGAGCGCGCGCCGCGGCACGTGCCGGTGACGCAGGGTGAACCCGAGAAGGCGTACGGCACGGAGCGCGGCGTGCTGCACCAGACCATCCCCCGCGAGCGCACCTTCCACGGCACCGAGGTCCTGAGCCCCACCGTCCACCACATGTCGAACGGGCGCCTGAGCCTCACCCTCACGCCCGCCGGCGGGGGCCAGCTGCGCTGGAACGGCCACGCGATCACCCGCTGGCGCCCCGACCGGACCACCGAGGGCGCCGGCGACCACCTGTTCCTGCGCAACCGCCGCGGCGAGGTCTGGTCGGCCACCCCGCTGCCGATCCTCGGGCGGCTCGCGCACATCGAGGTCCGGCTGGCGGAGGATCGCGCGGTCTTCCGCCGGCGGCACCGCGGCATCCGGACCGAGCTCGAATACCGGCTCTCCCCGGAGAGCGACGCCCTCGTGCGCCGCCTGGTCATCTCCAACGACCGGCGCCGCGACCGGACGGTTCGGCTCACCTCCTACGCCGAGCTGGTCCTGGGCCGCCCTGCCGACGATTTCGCCCACCCGGTCTTCTCGAAGATGTTCGTGCGCACCGAGTACGTGCCCGAGCTGGGCGCGTTGGTGGCCGAGCGCAGGCCTCGCGGGCGCGGAGACCAGCCGGTGTGGGCCGGCCACCTGATCGAGGTGGAGGGCGGCGACCCGGTCGACCCCCGGGTCGAGACCGACCGATACCACTTCCTCGGCCGCGGCCGCAGCGTCCGCAACCCCGCCTCCCTGGAGGGGAAGACCCTGGAGCAGGGCAGCACGGGTCACGTCCTGGACCCGATCTTCTCCCTGTCCCACCGGGTCGTCGTACCGGGCGGCGGCAACACCACCGTCTACGTGTGGACGTTCGCCGCCGGCAGCCGGGAGGAGCTCATCGCCGCGATCGAGGCCCACCGGACCCGCGCGGCATACGAGCGGGTCGCGATGCTCGCCTGGACGCAGTCGCAGGTGGAGATGCGCCACCTCGGGGTGAGCCCCGACGAGGCCGTGCTGTTCCAGGCGCTGGCCGGGCACACGCTCTACCCGCACCCGGCGCTGCGGCCGCCGGCGGATTACGTCGCCGCGCATGCGGGATCGCAGGCCGACCTGTGGCCCCTGTCGATCTCCGGCGATCTCCCGATCGTGCTGATCCGGGTGAGCGACTTGGAGGACCTGCGTCTCGTGCGGCAGATGGTCCGGGCGTTCGAGTTCTGGCGGGCGAGGCGCTGCTCGATAGACGTGGTCTTCCTCAACGAGGAGGCGACCAGCTACATCCAGGAGGTTGACCACGCGCTGACGACCGCCGCGGCCGCCATCCGCCCGCGCACCGGCTCCCCGGACTCCCGCGGTCGAATCTTCGTGGTCCGCTCCGACCATCACCCGGAGGAGACCATCCGGGCGCTCATCGCCTCGTCGGCGGTCGTGCTCGACGCGCAGCGCGGCGACCTCGGCATGCAGCTGCCGCGCGCCCTCGGCCAGACCATCGTGACGCCGCCGCTCACCCCGATCAGCGAGCGGCGCTCCCTGCAGGTCCCGGAGGACGAGCGGGGGCTCGGTCGCCAGGGCCACCAGGGTCTGCAGCCGCTGGTCTTCGACAACGGCTTCGGCGGGTTCTCCGCGGACGGACGCGAGTACGTCACCGTACTCGAGCCGGGCCTTCCGACGCCGTCCCCGTGGAGCAACGTGGTGGCGAACGAGCAGTTCGGCTTCATCGCGACCAGTGAGGGCAGCGGGTCGGTGTGGTGGCGCAACAGCCGCGACAACCAGATCACCCCGTGGCACAACGACCCGGTGACCGCGCCGGTCTCGGAGGCGATCTACGTCCGGGACGGCGCCACCGGCCGGATCAGCACGCCGACCGCCGCCCCGATCGACGACGTCCGGCATCTGGCGTGGCACGGCTTCGGCTACACGGCCTACCTCGCCGAGACCCCCGAGCTGCGCCTGGACCTCGTCCAGTTCGTGCCGACCCACGACGCGGTGAAGATCGGGTGGCTGAAGCTGACCAACCTGACCGACGAGACCCGGCGGCTCACCGTCCACTCCTTCCACGACCTCGTGCTGGGCAACGATCGAGCGGCGGCGGCCCGGCATCTGATCGGCGAGATCGACGAGGAGACCGGCGCCCTGTTCGTCCGCAACCCGTGGAGCACGCGGATCCGCGACCAGGTGGTGTTCGTCGACCTGGCCGGCGCGCAGGACTCGTGGACGACGGATCGCACGGAGTTCCTGGGAACGCAGGGCGACCTGGCCGCCCCGGCCGCGGTCGTGGCCGATCGGCCGCTGTCCGGGACCACCGGGGCGGGCGCCGACCCGTGCGCCGCGCTGCAGCAGCGGCTGGAGATCGGCGCCGGGCAGACCCACCACCTGCGGGTGCTGCTGGGCGCGGCCCCGGACGCGGCGGCGGCCCGCGACCTGGTCCGGCGGTATCGCGAGGCGGACCCGCTGGCCACGCTGACCGAGGTCAAGGACCGCTGGTCGGCCACCCTGGAGGCGGTGCAGGTGAGCACCCCAGACGTGGCCTTCGACACGGTGATGAACGGCTGGCTGCTCTACCAGACGATCTCCAGCCGCATCCTGGCGCGGTGCGCCTACTACCAGGCCAGCGGTGCGTTCGGCTTCCGCGACCAGCTTCAGGACGGGATGAGCCTGGTGCTCGTGCACCCGCAGGAGGCCCGGGCCCACCTGCTGCGCGCCGCCGGGCGGCAGTTCCCGGAAGGGGACGTGCAGCACTGGTGGCTGCCCGAGGACGGGGCGGGCATCCGGACCCGGATCACCGACGACGTGGTGTGGCTGGCGTACGCAGTGGCCCGCTACCTGCGGGTGACCGGCGACGTCGGCGTGCTCGACGAGCCTGTGCCCTACCTGGAGGGTGAGCAGCTCGCCGAGGGCGTCCACGAGTCGTACTTCGTCCCGACGACCTCGACCCGGCAGGACAGCCTCTACACGCACTGCGTCACCGCGCTGCGGTACGCCTTCCGGTACGGCGTCCATGGCCTGCCGCTCATCGGCACCGGCGACTGGAACGACGGGATGAACCGGGTGGGCGAGCGCGGCCAGGGCGAGAGCGTCTGGCTGGGTTGGTTCCTGCACCGGACGCTGACCGAGTTCCTGCCGATCGTGCGGTCCCGCGGGGACTCCGTCTTCGAGGCCGAGGCCTTGGCGCAGCAGGAGGCGCTGCTCGCCGCGCTGGAGCGGGACGGCTGGGACGGGCACTGGTACCGGCGGGGCTACTTCGACGACGGCACCCCCCTCGGCTCGGCCACCCGCCCGGAATGCCGCATCGACGGCATCGCCCAGACCTGGGCGGCCCTGTCGGAGGTTGCGGACCCGCGGCGGGTCGACGAAGCCCTGCGCCACGTGGAGGAGCACCTGATCAGCCCGCACGACGGGGTGGCCCGCCTGTTCACCCCGCCGTTCGAGACCTCCGAGCCCGACCCGGGCTACATCCGGTCCTATCCGCCGGGCGTGCGGGAGAACGGCGGGCAGTACACCCACGCCGCGA
>JBDIAS010000084.1:0-13739 GCA_039812465.1 Austwickia sp.
CCGCGACGAGCGGCAGGCGCTCGTGCTGAACCGGGCCGCCGCGTTCACCGGCTACGTCATGGTCACCGTCGTGCTCGCCGCGTTTCTGTGGGCGCTCGCGACGGGATCGGCGTTGGCCGGCGTCTTCTCGGCGCTGGCCGCTGTGGCAGGCGTCGCGTTCATCGCGGGCGTGGCGTTCTCCGCCCGCCTGACCTGAGACCGCAGCAGGGCGTGGGCGCCTGACATCCTCGGTGATGTCACCTTGCGGCGCTCGGTGATGTCACCGTGCGGCGAACGCGGCGCGCAGCTCCTTCACGATGATCCGTCGGGCGGCGCGCCCCTCGGGCGTCGGGGTGAGCGGGTGTACGTGCACCAGCCCGCGTTCCTCGTACAGCGTCACGTCGACGCCGGCGGCTCGCGCCTTGTCCGCCAGGAGGTGGGCGTCCGGCAGGAGGATGTCCCGCGTCCCGATGAACACCGTGAGGGGGCCCAGCCCGGCCAAGTCGCCGAAGAGCGGGCTGACCAACGGATCCTCCAGAGGCAGGTCTCCACGCCAGTAGTCGGCGAGGACCCGGGCGCCGTCGACGGCGAGCCAGGGGTCGGTCGGCGCGATCTCCTCGATGCCGGGGTTGGTCAGGCCGAGGTCGAGGGCGGGCGCGATCAGCACGGTGCGCGGCAGCGCGACCCCGTACCGATCCCGCGCCAGCAGCGCCGCGGAGAGGGCGATCTGCCCGCCCGCGGAGTCCCCGACCAGGCACGCGGGCCCCGCGTCCTCCGCGCCGGCGGCGAGCTCCGCGAACCTGGGTACGACGTCGGCCGTCGTCGCGAAGGGCGACAGCGGGTAGATCGGGACGGTCACGGTGGTCTTCGCCTCGGCGGCGATCTGGGCGATCAGGTACCAGTGCGGGGCGGCGATCTCGGCCACCCAGCCGCCGCCGTGCGCGTAGACCACGCGGCCCCTCGCTTCGCCGTCGCGCGGGCGCACCGTGTAGATCGGCCACCCGAAGCGGCGCCCCACCTCGAACGTCACGTCGCGCCGGATGGCGCGCGGGGGTCCGTACGGACGGGGTCGCAACGCCATCTCCGCGACGCGGGCGTGCGCGGCCGCGGCGGTGCTGAACGGGCGCTGGGCGCGCATGGCGCGCAGGGCGAAGGGGACGACCCGACCGGACACGAACGACATGACCACTCCTGAGCAGGGGCTCGCGCGAGATCCCCGAGGCGACGGGGGACCGGGACGTCCATTGTCGTCATGCGCGGCCGGCGGTGCGTCGGTGTCCGGCGGGCAAGCGGGACGAGTACGCCAGACGTCCACCCGCCGACGAACGATCGTTCCGGCCGAGGGTGCTTGCTGCGGAAGATGATCCGTCGCCCTCTGTGACCCAGGTCGCAAAAGAGCCCGAATTGAGCGTTTGGAGCCGTTTGACCAGGGCATTGCTCAGGTGGGAACCGCGCGTCACGCAGCGGCGTCCCGCTTTCCGAACGACCGCTGGAGAGAAGGGGATCCCCATGTTCGACCGGATGTCGGAACACGACCTCGGCAACCTCTACAAGGCCTCGGTGATCGACGACTCGGGAGACAAGGTCGGCAAGGTCACGCAAGTGTTCCTCGACGACCGCACGGGTCGCCCGTCGTGGGTGAGCGTGCGGACGGGGTTCTTCGGGACCAACGAGACCCTGGTTCCCCTGTCGGAGGCCCGCTACGCGGACGGGGAGGTCCACGTCCCGTTCAGCAAGGCGTACGTGAAGGACGCCCCGAACATCGACGCCGCGCACCATCTCGACGAGGCGGAGGAGACGGAGCTCTACCGGTACTACGGGATGGAAGCGCAGTACGCGCAGGACCCGCGGGCGGGGGTCGCCGCCGGAGGCGTCCACGGCGACGGTTCGCGCGATGACCGGCTGCGTGACGAGCGGTCTCGCGATGACCGGCTGCGTGACGAGCGGTCTCGCGATGATCGGCTGCGTGACGAGCGGTCTCGCGATGATCGGCTGCGTGACGAGCGGTATGGGGACTCGCGGCACGGCGAGGACGAGCGGTACCGGGGTGGCGACGCAGGTCGTGATGAGTTGGCGTTAGCGGAGCGAGGCACCGGTCGCGGCGACCTGGACGTCACGGAGGGCACCACCACGGCGACCGGCATGGAAGAGGACGAGCGGCTCCGGGAGGAGTACCGCGTCGAGGAGTCCGGCGGGCGGCGGCACGACCCGTACAGCCCGGACGAGCCGCACCTGCGGGAGGGCGCCCCGGTCCGGGATGACGACCGGGTCCGCGAGGAGGTGGCGGCCCACGAGGAGGGGGGCCGCCGCTACGACCCGTACGAGCACGACGCGAGCTTGAGCGGTCGAGGCGTCGGGCGCGACGACGTGCGACGCGAGGGTGAATTGCGCGACCGCGATGCCGTCCGGGACCGGGACGACGTGCGCGATCGGGACGACGTACGGGATCGGGACGACGTCCGGGACCGGGGCGACGTCCGGGACCGAGGCGTCGTACACGACAGGGATCGGGACGAGCTACACCGGGAGGACGACCGCCGCGGCGAACCCGACGGCTGGCGCCCCCGGCTGCGCCGCCACGTATGGGAGGACTCCGAAGGGCGCCGGGGTGCGCGCGACCAGGACGTCCGGGACGTCGACCCGCGGGGCCCGCGCGACCAAGACCCCCGAGACCCCCGAGACGCGCGCGGATCCGGTGAGGACCCGCGGGGCATCTGACGAGGGGGACGTGATGGCGCTGTCGTTCGGGCGCTGAGGAGACTCGTGCGCGTGAGGGCGTGTATCTCGTTACTCCGTGGGGGGTTCGAAGCAGGCACCACGGATCTGTGACGGTCCGGGCGTGACGAACCGTGCGGAGGTGGTCCTTCGGCGGGTGCCGCCACCGACACTCTCCCGCCCATGGGCGGCAAATGGCGGTGGGCACCTGCGGTTTTGCGTACCGTTCCCGCCCACGGGCGGGAGGTGCTCGCGTGGTCCTGCGTCGATGCGTACGTTTCCCGCCCACGGGCGGGAGGTGGCGGTGGGCAGCTGCGGTTTTGCGTACCGTTCCCGCCCACGGGCGGGAAGTGGCGGGAGCCCGGAGATCGCCGATCTCGTCGGCTCGGGTGGCCGTATCGCGGGCGACGACGACATCACCGGGCAGCGATGCGGGTGCCTGCCGCGCTCTCGATGCCGGCGCGTAGCGGGCCCCGCGATGCGGCCCCTCTAAGCGCGTAGGCGATCCAGGAACTCGCCCACGCTCGCGAGCACCTCGTCAGGGGCGTCGCGATGCGGGCTGTGCCCGCAGCCGGGGATCTCCAGGAGCGTGGTGCCCTCGACGCGCCGGGCGATGCCGCGGATCTGTTCCAGCGTGCCGTACTCGTCGTCCACGCCCTGGATGGCCAGGACCGGGCAGCGGATCGCGGGCAGCTCGTCCTCGATCGACCAGGACGAGAACCCCGGATCCAGCCAGGCCTGCGCCCAGCCCCAGAAGGCCGAGTCCGGGTCGTCGTGGTGCACCCCGAGGCCCTCGCGCAGCGTCCCCGTCAGGTAGGTCCCGCGCGCCCGCTCGATGCCTCGCAGCGTGACGTCCTCGACGCGGATGTGCGGCGCCATCACGACCACTCCGGCGGCCCGACCGGGGAAGGTCGCCGCGAACAGCAGCGCGATCGTCGCGCCGTCGCTGTGCCCGAACAACACGATCGGCGCCGCGGCGAGGCCGACGGCATCGAGGAGCGGCGGCAGCACCTCGCGGGCCTGCCGGTGCAGGTAGTCCGACTCCCACCGCTCGCCCGGCTCCCGGGGCGTGGACCCGCCGTAGCCGGGCCGCGAGTAGACCAGTCCGCGGCAGCCCGTCGCCGCGCATAACCGCGCCGGGAAGTCCCGCCAGGCCGACACCGAGCCAAGCCCTTCGTGGAGGAAGACGAGCGTCGGGGAGCCGCTGGCCGCAGTAAGAGCGCCGCCCGTGGTGGGAGCGTCGCCCGTTGTGGGAGCGCCGAGCATTGTGGGGGAGCCGTCGCCGGGCTCGGCCGAATCGGGGCCCACCCACGCGTACTCGAGCCGGACCGGCCTCCCCGCCCAGTCGATCTGCGCGACAGCGCTCACGGCAGCTTCGTCCCCTCGACGTCCAGATCCGGCAATATCCGGTCGAGCCAGCGCGGCAGGTACCAGGCGCGCTCACCCAACAGGTGCATGATCGCGGGCATCGCGGTCATCCGGACCACGAACGCGTCGATCAATACGCCGATCGCGAGCGCGAACCCGATCGGGCGCACCATCGTCATCGGGGAGTGCACGAAGCTCGCGAACACCGACGTCATGATCAGGGCGGCGGCGGTCACGACCCGGGCCCCGAGGCGGAAGCCCGTATGGACAGCCGTTCGTGCCGTGTGCCCGTGAGACCAGGCATGTCTCATGCCTGAGACGAGGAACATCTGGTAGTCCATCGCGAGCCCGAAGAGGATGCCGATCACCAACGTCGGGAGGAAGCTCAGGACGGGACCGGCCTGCTCGACGCCGAAGATCGAACCCATCCAGCCCCACTGGTAGACCGCGACCACGGCGCCGAACGAGGCCAGCACCGACAGCAGGAAGCCGGCGGTCGCCAACAACGGCACCACGACCGAACGGA
Organism: Austwickia sp.; assembly: GCA_039812465.1. Lineage (GTDB taxonomy): Bacteria > Actinomycetota > Actinomycetes > Actinomycetales > Dermatophilaceae > Austwickia. Next base: position 4,589 of record JBDIAS010000084.1, read on the forward strand.
AGACGAGCAGCAGAAGCACCAGGGAGATCCCGACGACGACCGCCAGATAGAGCGGCAGCGCGGACGCGAGACGCTCCGAGATGTCGATGTTGGCCACGGTCTGCCCGGCGAACCCGAGGGCGGTGACGCCGGTCCCGTCGATCGTCTCTTCCCGGCGGTCCCGCAGGTCGTGGACGAGGCGGGTCGTCGCGTCCTCCGACGGGCCGGAGGTCGGGACCACCTGGAGCACGAGCCGCTCCCGGTCGGCGCTGGCGGTGACCGGGACGACGTAGCTCACGCCGTCCACGGCGCGCAGGCGTTCCGCGACGTCCAGCTGGAGGTCGGTCAGGGCGTCGCCATCCAGCTCCGCGGCGCGCTGCGGGTCCACCTGGGCCACGGCCACGATCGGTCCGTTCTGGCCCGCCCCGAACGATTCGGCGATCGCTGTGTAGGCGCGGTGCGCGGTCGAGTCGGTCGGTTCGTACGAGCCGTCCGGAAGTCCCAGCCGCAGGGAGGCGGCGGGGATCGCGAGCAGTACGAGCAGCGCCGTGGCGAGGGCCATCGTCACGAGGGGACGTCGGGTGACCAGGTCGCCCCAGCCGTGCCCGCGGTGCGCGGTCGCGCTCGCCTGCTCGGCGTCCTCGGCGCTCGCCGCGCCCTCGTCGGCCGTCAACTTGGCCGCCAGCGTGGCGCGCGCCCGGGGCGAGAGGACCCGCGGCCCGATGAGCCGCAGCAGGGCCGGTGTCAAGGTCAGGGACACGACGACGGCGGTGGCGACCGTCGCGGCGGCCGCGAGGCCCATCGTGCCGAGGAAGGGGATCCCCGTGAGGACCAGGGCCGCCAAGGCGACCACGACGGTGAGCCCGGCGAACAGCACCGCGCTGCCCGCGGTGCCCGTGGCCCGGCCGATGGACTCCTGCAGCTCCATGCCGCCGGCGAGCTGCTCGCGGTGGCGATTCACGAGGAAGAGGGCGTAGTCGATGCCCACCGCCAGGCCGAGCATGAGGGCCAGCACGGGCGCAATGTCGGTCAGCTCCACCCAGTGCGTGATCGTCAGCGTGCCGAGCATCCCGGCCCCGACGCCGACGAGCGCGGTCAGCAGGGGGAGCCCCGCGGCGATCAGGGAGCCCAGCATGACGACCAGCACGATGCCGGCGATGAACACGCCGATCACCTCGCCCGGCCCCGCGAAGTCGAGGGTGGTGGAGATGTCGGCGGAGTAGTCGACCCGTACGCCTGCGGCGTCGAGGGCGCCGGCGGCCGCGGGGATGGCCTGCTTCGTCTCATCCGTGACGTCGTTGCCCGGCTGGGTGAACTGCAGGTGCGACACCGCGACGGTGCCGTCCTCGCTGACGGCTCGCAACCCGTCCGTCACGGCCACCTGGCGCTCGCCGCGGCGCAGGTCGGCGGTGCCGGCGGCGAATTCGGCGCGGCCCTTCTCCAGGGCGGTCTCGCCCGCCGCCAGCTCGGCCCGCGACGCTTCGAGGCGTTGGCGGCCGGCCGCGAGCTGACTCTCCCCGTCGGCGATCTGGCGCTCGGACGCCTGCAGCTGGGCCCTCCCGGCCGCCAGCGCCCGCTCGCCGTCCACGACCCTGGCCTGGTTGGCCTCCCACGCGGCCTGGCCCTGCGACCACTGGGCCTGCGCGGCCTGGAGCTGTTTCTGGCCGTCTGCCAACTGCGCGCGCCCGGCCGCGAGCGTCTTCTCCTGCGTGGCGAGCTGGGCCTGCCCCGCCTCGACGGTGCGGGCCTGGGCGGCGACCTCCGCGCGCTGCTGCGGCAGGGCGGCCTCCGTGGCCGCGAGCTCCGCCGAGCGGGCCGCGAGCTCTTGGGTGGCCGCGTCCACCTGGGTACGAGCAGCCGCGAGCTGGTCGCGCCCCGCGACGACCCGCGGGTCGTCGGGCCCGACCTGCGCCTCCAGCGCGGCGAGTTCAGTCTCCTGGGCGTCGAGTTGGGTGGCCTGCGCGGCCAACTGGTCTTGCGCCGCGGCGATCTGCTCGCGCCCCGCCGCGATCTGCGCCGGCGCGGCGTCCAGCTGCTGCTGGGCGGTCGCGATCTGCGCCCGCGCCGCGGTGAGCTGCTGGCGTGCCGCGGCGATCTGCCGCTCCCCGTCGGCGATCTGCCGCGCGCTCGCCGCGACCTTCGCGGCGTTGGCGTCGAGCTCCTTGCGGCCCTGGGCGAGCTGGGCCGCCCCGGCGTCGAGCTGCGCACGTCCCTCCGCGAGACGCGCCGCGTTGGCCGCGAGCTCCTGCCGCCCGGCCTCCAGCCGCCCGCGGCCCTCCGCGAGCTCCCTGGCGCTGGCCGTGAGCTGCTGATCCCCCTGCGCCAGTTGGACCTTGCCGTCGGCGAGCTTGCGGGCGTTCGCCGCGATCTCCGCCTCGCCCGCGCGCAGCGAGACGGCCCCTGCGGCCACCTTCGCCCGGGCGTCGTCCAGCTGCGCCTGGGTGGCGAACGGGTCGAGGGCCGACTCGACGCCGTCGACCTCAGCCCAGCGGCCGACCACTTCCGACACCGCCTGCTTCTGGGCCTGCGTGAACGGGCGGCCGTCCTCGGAGCGCAGGACCACGGTCCCGCTGCCGCCGGCGGCAGCCGGCAGCGACCGGCCCAGGTCGTCGATGACCTCCTGGAACTCGGTGCCTGGGATCGCGAGCTTGCCGTTGAACGGCTTGGCGAGCATGCCTGCGGCGCCGCCGAGCGCCGCCAGCACCAGGATCCAGGCCAGCACGACGGCCCACGCGCGGCGCGCGACCAGGCGCCCGAGTCGGTAGAGGAGATGGGCCATGTCAGCCTTTCGGAGAGGGGCGGTCGGTGGTCGCGGACGCGCGGACGGGGCCGCGCCAGCGGGTGGTCACGGGCGCGGGACGATCGGTCGGAGGACCTCCAGGGCGCGGTGGGTCGTCGCGATGAAGGCGGCGCGGTCGGCGTCCGACACCTCTCCGGAGTGGGTGAGCATCCACTGCCGGCGGGCCACGTCGAACGCCGAGAGGATCGAGGTCGTCACCACGCCCACGTGCAGCGGGTCCTGTCCGCCAGCGCCGAGCCGATCCCGGCCCCACTCCTCGGCGAAGGCGGCGAACTCCTCCTCGAAGGAGGCCAGCGCGTAGCGCTGGGCCCGCGGACAGGTCGCGAGGATGTGCCACACCGTGGCCATCTCCGCCAGGAAGTCGCGGGTGAAGATCGCGGACGTGACCGCGCAGGCGCTGTCGATGAGGCTCTCCTGCGGCGGCCGGGCGGCCAGCTGTTCGCGGATCGCAGCGAACGTCTCCTGATTTCGGGCGGCGAGCGCCGCTTCGACGCTGGGGAAATAGTTGAAGAAGGTCCGGCGGGAGACCCCCGCCTCGTCGGCGACGCGCTGGGCCGTCAAGTTGTCCAGACCCTCCGCCGCGTAGAGGCGGAAGCAGGTCGAGATGATCGTGTCGCGAGTGCGCGCCTTGTTGGTTTCGCGGAGACCGGACCGTACGTTCACGCACCTAGATTCGGCTCGCTACTGCACTGAGAGCAACTTTGCTCTAAGTGCAGCAATGTGAGATATATCACGTGGGTTCGGCCTCATGACCAGCGACATTGCGTCGCAGGGAAACTCGATCTCTCGTCCGCGGGCGCGCGCTGGCGGCTCGGCGCCGAGGCGGCGACGGCTTCGGCCTCCGCCGGGGACCGTTTCGCTCTGAGGGTCCGCGGCGTCCATCCGACGCGACCGCGGCTCAGCTCGACGCCGCCGCGGAAGAGGACTCCTTGCTGGTCTGCGCCTGCCACACCACGAACAGGACCAGGCCCGGGTCCAGCCGCGCGCTCTCGTCGAGATCCACCCGGGCCAGCTTGGCATTCCAGCGGCCCGGCCAGGTCGTGAGGACCTTCCGGTCCTGCTCCCACAGCTGCACCGACATCGTCCAGACCCCGACGCGCCGAGCGCGGTAGGTGCGCCCGCCCCACTCAACGTCCGCTTGCTGGCCGAAGAACCCGCGCCATCGGATCCGCCCGACCACGCTCCCGTACCGGTCGGTGGCCTGCGAGCCGCGACCGGTCCAGCTGGTGTGGGCGAACGTCCACGCGGTACCGTCGGCCGCCACCGCCTCGGCGCTCACGCTGTACCAGGCGCGGCGTCGCAGCGCGCCGAATCCCGGCAGCGTGTAGACCTTGCGGTCAGGCTCGGACCGCACCATCGAGAGCTCCACGAGCCCAGGGTAGGTCGGCTCTGTCTCGTCGGCATGGCCGCGGGCGGCGCGACGCGCGTACGGTGAGCGAGTGTCACGCACCTTGATCCTCATCCGGCACGCGAAGTCGGACTGGTCGGCGCCGGTCCAGGACCGGGACCGTCCGCTGGCCCCGCGCGGGCTCCGGCAGGCGCCGAGTGTGGGGGAATGGCTGGCTGTACGGGATGCGGTGCCGACGTATGTCGTCGTGTCGCCCGCTCAGCGTGCTCAGCAGACCTGGAGCCTCGTGCGGGAGGCCCTGGCCGCGCAGGGGTGCGACGTCGACGCCATCGAGACGCACACGGTGGAGGACGCGTACACGTTCTCCGGCCGCGACCTGATGGACGTCCTCGGCGAGATCCCGACGAACGCGCGGGTCGCCGCAGTCGTCGGGCACAACCCGGCGATGGAGGAGCTGATCGAGACCCTCACCGGCGAAGTCGTCACGATGAAGACGTCGGCGCTGGCCGTCGTGGAGACCGACGCGCAGCCCTGGGAGGCGGGCGGGGGCCGTCTGCGGGTCGCGGGTCGTCCCGCGGACGAGTCCCTAGGCGCGTGACGCGGCGGAGAGCGTTCGCGTACGAGGTCCGCGGCGGGATGAAAGCGGCGACGGGCATCGTTGCCGGTGGGGAGAGGAGAGCCGACCATGATCGACCTGCACCTGACCCGTATCGTCCCGGAGGACCCGTACGAGGCGTTCCGGTGGGCCGAGAAGCTCTTTGCCGACCGCGACTACGTCGGCGCGGCGCGCATCCTCGAGGACCTGCTGAGCCAGCCGCCGAGCATGACCGGGCTGCTCGCGGCCCGGGAGTTGCTGGCCCGCAGCTACTTCCACTCCGCACAGCTGCGTCGCGCGGAGGAGACCGCGCGGGTCATCCTGGGCGACCACCCGGACAACTCGTACGCCGCGCTGCTGCTGCTTCGCGCCTTGGAGCGGCAGGGCCGCCACGACGAAGCCGCCTCGGCGCGCCGGCTCGCTGAGGCCCTCGGCGCCCTCGAGTCCTGAGACGAGTGGGTCGGCGGGTGAGTCGGCGCGCGGCCTAGTCGGGGCGCGGCCCAGTCGGGGCGCGGCCCAGTCGGCGCGCGGCCTAGTCGGGGCGCGGCCCAGTCGGCGCGCGGCCCAGTCGGCGCCACGATCCAGCGGCCGACGGTCGAGTCAGTCCGTCCGGGAAGCGGCGGTCCGCGACGTGGCGGCGTTGGCGGACGTGCCGTCGTGCCCAGCGGCTTCGGTCGGGGGCTCGTCCGCGGAGGGGGTCTCTGTGTCGTCCGGGGGCTCAGCCTCGTCTGACGGCTCGCGCTCGTCCGCGGGAGCCCCGCCGCCGGAGTCAGGCCCGGACAGGGCGGTCGGGTCGCCGTTCCCGCGGCGCGGCGCCTTCCAGCCCCGGACGGCCGCGGTCAGGATTCCGGCCAGCGGCACGGCGAGGAACAGTCCGACCAGCCCGAACGCCGCGCCGCCGGTGGTGGATAGCAGCAGGGTGAGCAGAGGCGGGAACTGCATGGCCTTCGACAGCAGCAGGGGGGAGAGCACGTTGCCCTCGATCTGCTGCACCGCGAGCACCAGCACGACGGTGGCGATGGCCAGGTTGAGGCCGCCGAAGAAGAGCGCCACCGCCACGGCGATCGCCCCTGCGACGGTCGCGCCGATCATCGGGATGAACCCGAGGATGAAGGTGGCCAGGCCGATCGGGATGGCGAGCGGTACGCCGAGCAGGTGCAGGCCGATCCCGATGAACACGCCGTCGACCATTCCGGTCACAGACGACGCGAGCATCCACCAGCGGGCCGCGGTGACCGCGTCCTTCAGGGCGGTGTAGGCGTTGTCTCGCCGACCCCGGGGGGTCGAGGAGACTAAGCCCTGCACCATCTTCTCGCCGCCGACCAGGGCGAACAGCGTGGCGAACGTGGCGACGAGCAGGACCGTGGCCCCGGAACCGAGCGCGCCGAGCGTGGACAGGGCCGCCCCGCTGATCCCGGAGAACAGCTGGCCCAGCCGGGACTGCGCCTGCTCCTGCAGGTTGTCGATGACGTCCGGCGACATGGCCCAGCCGCGTTCGAGGAACCAGCTATTGGCCGCGTCGATGCTGCCGAGCACCGCGCTGAACAACACCGGCCAGGCGTTGATCATCTGGACGAGGATGAACCAGATGAGGGTGAGGATCGCCGCGATGTAAAGGCCCACGACGAGCAGCGCGGCCAGCGGCCGAGGCATGGCCGAGCTCAGCTTCTGGACCAGCGGCCACAGGAGCGCCGCCTGCGCGAACGCGATGAAGGCCGCGACCGTGATGATGGTGACCTGGAGCGCGACCCACACGAGGAAGAGGGCGGCCACACCGATCACGATGATCCGGCCGGCGATGACGGCCTCGTCCCGCAACCAGGTCGGCGCCTGCCGGGGCGCGGGTGTGGCGCGAACGCTCGGCGCCGCGGGGAGGCCGGGTTGGGAGGGTCTCCCCGACCCGGTGGGCGCGGTGGACGAAGGGGGCATGGCGCCCATCCCACCACAGGGCACACCTCGCGGTGCGCCGGGTCAATTGCGGCTCAAGGCCGCCCGGGCGGCCGGGAGGGACACCGGGGGTTCACCTGGTTGACGTCTTCCTGTCAGGGCGGCACCGCCCCGACGTCATGCGGCGTTCCTAACGTCCTTCTCAGCACGCCCTGCTGCTCCGCGCGCGGATGCTCGTGGCCCCCAGCCGTACCGACCGCCCGCACGGAGCCCCCCTCACCAGCCCCCCCACCGAGCCCAGGGAGTCGCAGTGCCCCCCATCGACACCGACGACGTCGCCACCAACCCCAGCTCGAACCTCGAGTTCGCCCAGATCGCGCAGGCCCAGTTGAGCCGGCGCACCGTGCTGGGCGGGAGCCTCGGAGCGGCGGCGCTGGTCGCTTTCCTCGGCGGTCCGCCGGCCCACGCGGGCGGCCTCGTCGAGGCCCTCCCGACGCACGCTGGGCGGGGCCGTCGCCTCCCGCTCCGCTTCGAGCCCGTGCCTCCGAGCGACGCGGACTCCTTCGTGGTCCCGAAGGGCTACACGGCCCAGGTGCTGATCCCGTGGGGCACGCCGCTGCTCTCCAGCGGGCCGGCCTGGCGCAAGGACGCCTCCAACAGCGCCGCCGACCAGGAGATCCAGGTCGGGGCGCACCACGACGGGATGGCGTTCTACCCGACCGACAGCTCGTACCGTCGCTCCTCCTCCGACTCGGCGCGGCACGGTCTGCTGGCGCTGAACCACGAGTACTGCGACCCGGTGCTCATGACCCCCGACGGCATCGAGACGGTGACCGCCGAGAAGGTACGCAAGGCGCAGGCCGCGCACGGCGTCACGGTCATCGCGCTCGCCCAGGCGAAGGACGGCAGCTGGACGCACGTCGACTCGGCGTTCAACCGGCGGGTCCACGTCAACACGCCCGTCGCCTTCTCCGGGCCGGTGAGCGCCCGGCACCCGCAGCTGCGGGCCAAGACCGCACCGCGCGGGACGCTCAACAACTGCTCGAGCGGGGCGACCCCGTGGGGCACATACCTCACGTGTGAAGAGAACTGGCACCAGTACTTCGCGTCGACCGACGCCTCGCGGGCGGTGACGGTGGAGGAGAAGCGGTACGGGGTCAAGAACGAGGACGAGGGATTCGGCTGGTACAAGGCGGACTCGCGCTTCGACCTGGCCAAGGACCCGCTGGAGCAGAATCGCTGGGGCTGGATCGTCGAGATCGACCCCTTCGACCCGAAGGCCACGCCCGTCAAGCGTACGGCTTTGGGGCGTTACAAGCATGAGAACGCTTGCGTGACTGAGTCCCGTCGCGGGCAGGCCGTGGTCTACAGCGGCGACGACCAGGACAAGGAGTACATCTACAAGTTCGTCTCGGCGGACTCCTGGCGTAGTTCCCGGCGGCGCGGCCGCAGCCCGCTGGATCGCGGCGTGCTCTACGTGGCGAAGTTCCACGAGGACGGCACGGGGCAGTGGCTGCCCCTGGTCTTCGGGCAGGGTCCGCTCACGAAGGAGAACGGCTGGAAGGACCAGGCCGACGTGCTGATCCGCACGCGGACCGCGGCGGACGCCCTCGGCGCCACCAAGATGGACCGCCCCGAGTGGATCCGGGAGCACCCGAAGACCGGCGAGCTCTACTGCACGCTGACCAACGGTTCGGCCGGCCCCAACGCCATGAACCCGCGCAACCCCAACCCGTACGGGCACATCATCCGCTGGAGCGAGCACCGCGGGGACAAGGCGGCCACCCGGTTCACCTGGGACATCTTCGTGCTGGCGGGCGACCCGGCCTACGACAACGCGGTCACGATCAACGGCGACATCTTCGGATCCCCCGACGGGCTGGCCTTCGACCAGTGGGGGCGGCTGTGGATCCAGACCGACATCTCCAACTCCAGCCAGAACCTGGCCGAGAAGGGCTACGACAACATCAAGAACAACGCGGTCCTCGTGGCGGACCCCGTCACCCGTGAGATCCGCCGCTTCGCCACCGGCCCGCGCGGGTGCGAGATCACCGGCATCTTCTTCGCGCCCGACCACCGCACGGTCTTCGTGAACGTGCAGCACCCGGGCGAGGACACGAAGGCGTGGGGCTCGCCGACACCGGCGAACCCGCGCGCCGTCAGCAACTGGCCCGACTACGACCCGGCCGGTCGGCCCCGCTCGGCCATGGTTGCGATCCGCCGCACGGACGGGGGCCTAATCGCAATGTGACGCGCGCAGCGCCCAGCGCCCGGTCCCGTGATGCGGGGCCGGGCGCTGGGGCTGGGGCGTGCATTTCCCGCCCACGGGCGGGAAGTGGCGGTGGGTACCTGGGGTTTTGCGTACGTTTGCCGCCCACGGGCGGGAAGTGGCGGTGGGGACCTGGGGTTTTGCGTACGTTTGCCGCCCACGGGCGGGAAGTGGCGGTGGGTACCTGGGGTGATGCGGACATTTGCCGCCCACGGGCGGGAAGTGGCGGCGGGCACCTGGGGTGATGCGTATATTTGCCGCCCACGGGCGGGA
>JBDIAS010000085.1:0-13519 GCA_039812465.1 Austwickia sp.
AGGACGACTACGCGGCGGCCGGCGTGCCCATGCTGCCCGTGGTCGCCCAGGACGTGGCCGTCGCCCGTCAGATCGTCGTGTACTCGTGGGCCACGGTCGCCACCTCGCTCGCGCTCATTCCGGTCGCCCCGATGGGCTGGCTGTACCTCGTGGCCGCCGCCGTCGCGGGCGCGGTCTTCCTCCTGGAGGCCCACCGGCTGCTCCGGCGGGCCCAGGACCCCGCGAACGAGACCCTGTCCTCGCTGCGCCCGATGCGGTTGTTCCACTACTCGATCAGCTACCTGACGCTGGTGTTCGTGGCGGTCGCCGTCGACCCGCTGCTCTACCTGCCGCTGCCCTGGTCCTGACGCGCCGGTTGTGATGCGCCGGTCCTGACGCGCCGGCCCCTCCGGTGCACTCGCCGACGGTGCACTCGCCGGGGCCCTCGGTGCTACGGGATGGCCTGCGCCTCGGCGTCGGCGTCAACCTCGCCGGGTTCGACCCGCCGCGTCGAGAGCACGGCGAAGGTCAGGGCCGCGGTGAGCAGGGCCGATAGCCCCATGTGCGCCAGGACCAGGCCCCACGGGATCTGCAGCGCGTACTGCACGTAGCCCAGCAGCCCCTGCGCGAGGGACAACCCCAGCACGATCGCCCACGGTCGCCACAGCGACGCCGACGAGCCCTCGCGCCGCAGCAGGACGAGCACGGCCACCACCAACAGCACGAACATCCACACCGCCGCGGAGTGCAGCCGCGACGTGACGAGGGGATCGAAGCCGAACCGGATCGGCTCGGTGGCGTCACCGGAGTGCGGCCCCGACCCGGTCACGGCGGTGCCGAAGACGGTGACCACCGCGAACGCCCCCGCGGTCGCGTACGCCAGGCTGTGCACGCGCGGTGAGACGACGATCCGCCGCGGGCCCTCGCCCTCGTCGTAGCGGCGTAGCAGCCACGCCGAGAACGCGACCAGCGCGACCGACAGCAGGAAGTGCGGGGAGACGGTCTTCGGGTCCAGGCGCGCGAGCACGATGATGCCGCCGAGCACCGCCTGCGCCACGATCCCCAGCAGGGGCACCGTGGACCACCACACGAAGCGCGGCCGGTGCGGGGCCCACCGCCGCGCCGCGTAGACGAGCGCGATCGCGGTGAAGCCCAGCACGAACGTCATGAGCCGGTTGCCGAACTCGATGGCGGCGTGGATCCCCTGCTCCTGACCGACGACCGGCGTGAACGAGCCGGGCGTGCACTGCGGCCAGGTCGGACAGCCGAGCCCGGACCCCGTCAGGCGGACCAGCCCGCCGGACACGATGATCAGCATCTGGAGCACCAGGTTCGCCACGAGGATCCGGCGCAGCCAACCGTGGTCAGTCGGCGCGGGGGGACGTGGGCGGCTGACGGCGGTCTCCGAGGTGCTCACCGCACCACCCTAGACCGCGCGCCCGACGGTGACGCGCGCCCGGTCTCGCGCGCTCGCCAGGTGGTCCGGCCCTGGTGGGGGCGGCGGCAGCGCGACGGAAGTTACCGACGGGTTCGACGAATTCGCCCGACTTCGCCTGGCCGGAAGGTGGCCCGGGCTTCGCTTCGGCCGCTAGGGTCACTGCTGATAACTGCCCGAACCGACACGGCTCCCGGGATGGCGGGATTCCCGCAGCCGGCGAGAACAGGTGGCCCATGAAGATCGCAGTCCTCGTCAAGTACGTCCCGGAGCCCACGGCGGCGTGGTCGTTCACGCCCGACTTCACCCTTGATCGCGACGCGGTCGAGGGGCGTTTGAGCGAGTTGGACGAGTACGCCGTGGAGCAGGCGGTGCGCCTGGTCGAGGGCGGGCTGGACGCCGAGATCACGTACATCACCGTGGGCCCTGCCCGCGCGGTGGACGGCCTGCGCAAGGCGCTGGCGATCGGTGGCCAGGGCGCGGTCCACGTCCTCGACGACGGCATCGCCGGCTCCGACGCCCTCGGCACCTCCCGGGTGCTGGCCGCGGCGCTGGAGAAGGTGGGCTTCGACCTGGTGCTGGCCGGGATGGCCTCGACGGACGCGGAGATGTCCGTCGTGCCCGCGATGGTGGCCGACCGGCTCGGGATCAACCAGGCGACGTTCGCCGGGGAGCTGAGCGTGGCCGACGGCGCGGTGAGCATCCGCCGGGAGAGCGACGCCGAGTCGATCACCGCGTCGGCGGCGCTGCCGGCGCTGGTGAGCGTGACCGACCAGACGCCCGAGGCGCGCTACCCGGCGTTCAAGGCGATCATGGGCGCCAAGAAGAAGAAGGTGACCACGCTGACCCTGGCCGACCTCGGCGTGGACCCCGGCACCGTCGGCGCGGGCGCCGCGCTCACGCAGGTGTTGTCGCTGGAGCCGGAGCCCGGCCGGGCCGCCGGCGAGGTCGTGGAGGACGACGGCAGCGGCGGCGTCCAGATCGCCGACTTCCTGGCCGCTCGAGGCCTGCTGTAAGAGACCCCCGATCGTTTCAGGAGAGCTACTGATGTCACAGGTTCTAGTTCTGGCGGAGCTCACCGGCTCGGGGGTCCGCAAGGCCACCTTGGAGCTGCTCACGTTCGCCCGACGGTTGGGCGAGCCCGCCGCGGTGGTGTGCGGAGACGCACCCGACGAGGCGGTCGCGACCCTCGCGGAGTACGGGGCGGCCACGGTCTACACCGTCGCCGGTTCGGAGTTTTCCTCGCATCTGTCGCTGCCCGTGGCCGAGGCGCTCGTCGCGGTCGCGGGCCAGGCGTCGCCGTCGGCGATCCTGGTGACCAGCGGCCCGGACGGCAAGGACGTCGCAGCCCGCGTGGCGGTGCGCCTGGACGCGGGGATCATCACCGACGCGGTCGACCTCGATCTGCAGGACGGCCAGGTCGTGGCCACCCAGAGCGTGGTCAACGGGTCCTACCGGGCCCGCACGAAGATCACCAGCGGCGTGGCGGTCCTCACCGTCCGGCCGAACTCGGTCACGGCCGAGGCGGCCCCTGCGGCGGGCTCCGTGGTGGAGGTTCCGGTCTCCTTCAGCGCGGCCGCCACCGGCACGGCCGTCGACGGCCGCAACCCGAAGGAGTCCACGGGCCGCCCGGACCTGACCGACGCGGCGATCGTGATCGCCGGCGGGCGCGGCGTCGGAACCCAGGAGGGTTTCGCCCTGGTCGAGGCGCTCGCGGACGCCCTCGGGGCGGCCGTGGGCGCGACCCGCGCGGTCACGGACCTCGACTGGGCGGCACACGACCTGCAGATCGGCCAGACGGGCAAGACGGTGTCCCCGACCCTCTACGTGGCGGCCGGGATCTCCGGGTCGATCCAGCACAGGGCCGGCATGCAGTCCTCCAAGACCATCGTGGCGATCAACAAGGACCCGAAGGCGCCCATCTTCGCCGTCAGCGACTTCGGCGTGGTCGGGGACCTGCACAAGGTCATCCCTGCGCTGATCGAGCAGGCCAACACCCGCAAGGCGTGAGCCGTCACCGCGGGAAGCGCCGCCCCCTCGCGCCGTCGCCGGCGCGGTGGGGCGGCGCACCCGTCGCGGCTCGCTCCGATCTCCCCATCTCGCCCCACCGTTCCTGAGAGGCGGACATGTACGCGGTACGACTGATCCTGGGCATCCTGATCGTGGTGGTCGGGCTGACCCTCGCCGGCCGCCGGCTCGCCTACCTGTATCGGGTCGGCACGCTCGGCCAGCGCGTCGAGCCGTGGCGCATGCCAGCCGCCGGGGAGGCGATCAAGGCCGAGCTGGTGGAGGTGGCGGCGCAACGCAAGCTGCTGCGCTGGACGGCGCCCGGTCTCGCTCACGCGGCGGTGTTCTGGGGCTTCTGCGTCCTCTTGCTGACGATCGTGGAAGCGTTCGGGGCGATCTTCAACCCCACCTTCCAGATCCCGATCATCGGCAACTGGCCCGCGCTGGGCTTCATCCAGGACCTGTTCGCGCTGCTGTGCGTGGCCGCAGTGGTCGCGTTTGCCGTGATCCGGTTCCGCGAGGCCCCCAAGGACCAGGGGCGCGGGTCCCGGTTCTTCGGCAGCCACCTCGGGCCGGCCTGGATCGTGCTGCTGGGCATCGTCGGCGTCGTCGTCACCGTGCTGCTCACCAGGGCCACTCAGATCAACGCCCAGGGGGTGGGGGAGGTCCACGAGGACGGCTCCCGGCCGCTGGCCTTCCTGGAGGGGGCGTTCGCCTCCCAGGGGCTCGCCCGCCTCTTCGCCCCCCTCGGTCGGCACACCAACGAGGTGCTGGAGACGGTCTTCCTGCTGCTCGGCCTGCTCGTCCTTCTCGCATTCGTCGTGTTCGTGACGTACAGCAAGCACCTGCACATCCTGACGTCGCTGCCGAACGTCGCGTTCGCCCGCCGGCCCATCGCGCTCGGCGCGGTGCCGATGATCCACGTCGACGGCCAGCCCGTCGACCTGGACTCCATGGACGACCTCGACGAGGACGCTCCTCTCGGGGTGGGCAAGGTCGAGGACTTCACCTGGAAGGGCCTGCTCGACTTCGCCACCTGCACCGAGTGCGGCCGGTGCCAGAGCCAGTGCCCGGCCTGGAACACCGACAAACCGCTGTCGCCCAAGCTGCTGATCATGGCGCTGCGCGATCACACCCTGGCCAAGGCGCCGTACCTGCTGGCGACCGCCGACGAGGACGGCCACCGACCCGGCGCGCCCGCCGAGGCCGCCGCGGAGGCGGAGCGCCCGCTGGTGGGCCCCGAGGGCGACGAGACGATGCGGATCGACGAGCACGGCGTGCACGGCGAGGGCGTCATCCCGTTCGACGTGCTGTGGTCCTGCACGACCTGCGGCGCCTGCGTCGAGCAGTGCCCCGTGGACATCGAGCACGTCGACCACATCGTCGACATGCGCCGTTACCAGGTGCTGATGGAGTCCGCCTTCCCCGAGGAGGCGGCGCTGATGCTCAACGGCCTGGAGCACGCCGGCGACCCGTGGGGCCGCGGGGCCCGGCAGCGGATGGACTGGGCCGCCCCGCTGGACTTCGAGGTCCGGGTCTTCGGGGCGGACGGGGAGGAGAAGATCCCCGACGACGTGGACTACCTCTTCTGGGTCGGCTGCGCGGGTTCCCTGGACGACGCCGCCCAGCGGACGACCCGCGCGGTGGCGACGCTGCTGCACGAGGCGGGCGTCGAGTTCATGGTGCTGGGCGAGGGGGAGACCTGCACCGGCGACCCGGCCCGGCGCGCGGGGCACGAGTTCCTCTTCCAGATGCTGGCCCAGCAGAACATCGAGACCCTCAACGAGGTCGGGGCGAAGCGCATCGTGGTCACCTGCGCGCACTGTTTCAACACGATCGCGAACGAGTACCCGCAGCTCGGCGGTCACTACGAGGTCGTACACCACACGACGTTGCTGGCCCAGCTGGTCGCCGACGGGCGGCTCACCCCGCTGCAGCCCGTACACTCGTCGGTCACGTACCACGACCCGTGCTACCTCGGCCGGCACAACCGGATCTTCAACCCGCCGCGCGAGGTGCTCGGCGCCGTCCCCGGCCTGGAGCTGACCGAGCTGCCGCGCAACCGCGAGCGGTCGTTCTGCTGCGGGGCCGGCGGCGCCCGGATGTGGATGGATGAGAACCTCGGCCGCCGCATCAACATCGACCGCACCGACGAGGCCCTGGCGCTGTCGCCCGGGCTCATCACCGCCGCCTGCCCGTGGTGCATCACGATGCTCGACGACGGGCTCAAGCAGCGCCGCCTCGAGGGTGCCGCCGACGAATCGGTCCAGGTGACCGACGTCGCCGAGCTCCTGCTGGCGAGCGTCAAACCCGAGGCCACGGAGATCACCCCCACCGCCCCGAAGAACGCCTGAGCACGACGCGACACCGACCGCTCCCGAACGCACCTGAGCGACGCACCGCCTGACGAAAGAGGGACCAGCTGCCATGACCGACCAGAGCACCGGCCACACCCTGGGCGCGGGACTCGACCTCGCCTCCCTGAACCTGATGCTGGAGGCGCTCGTCGACTTCACCGAGGAGTCCCTGACCCCGGAACTGCAGCTCGACCTCGACCACGAGGACCGCTGCCCCGAGGACATCGTCCGGGCCATGTCCGACCCGGAGATCCTCGGGGTGCAGCTGGTCTTCATCCCTGAGGCGTACGGGGGACTCGACGGCGGAGCGTTCGACTCCTATCGGGTGTGCGAGGTGATGGCCCGCAAGGACATCGGGCTCGCGACCGCTGTGTTCGCGACGTTCCTCGGCTCGGACCCGATCGTGGTCGGCGCGACCGAGGAGCAGAAGATGGACTGGCTCGGCGCGATCGCCGAGCAGGGCGTGGTCTTCGCGTACGGCGCCACCGAACCGGAGGCCGGCTCGGACCTCGGCGCCATGTCGACCACGGCCACCCCGGTCACCGGGGAGGACGGCGAGATCACCGGCTACCGGATCACCGGGCGCAAGCAGTGGATCTCCAACGGGTCCATCGCGGACTTCTCCACGATCCTCGCGCTCACGCCGGAGGGCCCGACGTGGTTCGTGGTCGCGAAGGGCACCGAGGGCTTCAGCGCGGCCCCCCCGGAGGACAAGCACGGCCTGCGCCTGTCCAACACCGCCGCCCTCGTGCTCGACGACGTCGAGGTCCCGGCCTACAACCTGATCGGCGGGGTGCCCGGCAAGGGCCTCGTCCAGGCCCAGATGGTGTTCGGCTACACCCGCCTGATGGTGGCCGCATTCGGCCTCGGCGGCGGCTGGGAGGCGCTCGACCGCGCGATCGACTACTCCAAGCAGCGCGAACAGGGCGGCAGCCCCCTCTCGGAGAAGCAGGGCTTCGTCCACAAGCTGATCGTCCCGCACGCCGTCCGACTGGAGGCGTCCCGGGCGTACATCGAGTACACGGCCGACAAGATCGACAGCGGTTTCGGCGAGAACGGCGCGATGAACACCGAGGGCGCGATCGCCAAGTACCTGGCGACCGTCTTCGGGAACGCCGCCGCGGACGACGCGATCCAGGCCCACGGCGGGTACGGCTACACCCGCCCGTACGTCGTGGAGAAGGTCAAGCGCGACGTCCGGATCACGACGATCTACGAGGGCACCTCCGAGATCCTGGAGATGACCGTCGCGCGGGACCGCTGGCAGCAACACCTGAAGTCCGGCTTCCGCTATTACGCGGAGGCGGCCGGGGCGATGAACCAGCTGCACGCGCGCCACCCGCAGGTCGGCGCCGACGTGGCGGCGCTCGCCCTGAGCAGCCTCAACGTGATCTTCGAGGCCGCCCGCACGGCGCGGCTCACCCGCAACCAGCACGTCCTCTTCCGCCTCGGCGAGCTGGCCTGCTTCGCCGAGGCCGCCGCCGTGTTCTGCGAGCGCGCGGTCGCCGCCGTGGAGGGCACCAGCCACGAGAAGTCCCCCCGGCGCTTCAACGCAGAGGCGCTCACGCTGATGGCCCGCGTGTTCGCGCGCGACGCCGCGCAGAAGGTCGCGCAGGAGGGGATCCGCTGGGTGGCCTCGGCCGCCGAGCCGGGCAGCCCCGCGATCGCCGCCTTGGCCGCGATCCCGTCGGAGCAGATCCGGGCCGCGCAGGCCGGGGCGCTCGCCGACATGGATCGCGTCGCGGACATCCTCTACCAGCGCTGACGCGCCCAGCCCACCGCCGTACGAACTCGCGGGAGACGCGCCGCGCTCCCCGGGTTCCCCGCAGAACCACCGACGACCCAGCATCGAGGAGTCGAGCGTCATGACCAGTCCCGGGAGCACACCCATCGCCGTCGTGGGAGTGTCCGCGATCATGCCCCAGGCGCCCACCGCGGACGTCTTCTGGCAGAACATCAAGAACGGGGTCTACTCGATCACCGAGACGCCCGTCGACCGCTGGGATCCGGCTATCTATTACGACGCGGATCGCAGCGCCCGCGACAAGACGTACAGCAAGATCGGCGGCTGGGTCCGCGAGTTCGACTGGAACCCGGTGGCCTGGCGGCTGCCGATCCCGCCGACCGTCGCGGCCCAGATGGACGAGGGGCAGCGCTGGGTCATCTCGGCCGCGCGCGCCGCGCTGATGCAGGCCGGCTGGCCGGACTGGAAGGTCGACGGCGACCGGGTGGGCGTGATCTTGGGCAACGCGATCGGCGGGGAGAAGCATTACGTCTCCGCCAACCGGATCCGGCTGCCCGAGCTGCTCGAGCACGTGAGCTCGGCGCCCTCGATGCTGGCGCTGCCGACGGAGGTGCAGGAGCGCATCCTCATCGAGGCGCGCACGTCCTACCAGGACTCCACCCTGGAGATCACCGAAGACACCATGCCGGGTGAGCTGTCGAACGTGATGGCGGGCCGGGTGGCCAACCTGTTCAACCTCCGCGGTCCGAACTTCACGACCGACGCGGCCTGCGCCTCCGGTCTGGCGGCCCTGTCGGCGGCGGTGCACGGGCTGCGCGCCCACGAGGTCGACGCGGTGGTCACCGGCGGCGTCGACCGCAACATGGGCATCGAGGGCTTCGTCAAGTTCTGCAAGATCGGCGCGTTGTCCGCGAGCGGCACCCGCCCCTTCGACGCGGGCGCGGACGGCTTCGTGATGGGGGAGGGCTGCGCGGTCTTCGTGCTGAAGCGGCTCGAGGACGCCGAGCGGGACGGCGACCCCATCCAGGCGGTCATCCTCGGCATCGGCGGCTCCTCGGACGGCAAGGGCAAGGGCATCACCGCGCCCAACCCGGTCGGGCAGCAGCACGCCGTGCGGCGGGCGTGGGAGTACGCGGGCCTCGACCCGGCCACCGCGTCGGCGCTGGAGGCGCACGGCACCTCCACCCGCGTCGGCGACGCCGCGGAGCTGTCGTCGCTCACGGCGGTCTTCGGCGACAGCGCGAAGCCGCGCTCGATCGCGCTCGGCTCGGTGAAGTCGAACATCGGCCACCTCAAGGCGGCCGCCGGCTCGGCGGGCCTGTTCAAGATGGTCAAGATGCTGCACGAGAAGGTGCTCGTCCCCTCGCTGAACTTCAAGGTGCCCAACGACAACGTCGACTGGGACACGATCCCGTTCGCGGTCAACACGCAGCTGCGCGGCTGGGAGTCCTCGGCCTGCCCGGACGGCGTCCGGCGCGGCGGCGTGAGCGCGTTCGGCTTCGGGGGCACGAACTTCCACGTGGTCGTGGAGGAGCACGTGCCCGGCCGGTACCGCCCGGAGCCCCGCGTACATGCCTCGGCGGCGATCCCGGCCTCCGGAGGCGCCTCGGTCAGCGCGGCCGCCCCCGGTGTCGGCGCGAGCGCGCCCATCGCCAACGCGGCCCCCCGCAAGACCCCGCTGCGCGGCGCCCTCGTGCTGGGCGGCGCCGACGACGCCGACATCCTGCGCCAGGTCGAGCGGGTGCTGGCCGCCGCGCAGTCCGGTCAGGCGCCGGCGCCCGCCGCGCCCGACCCGGCGTTGGCCGGTGCGGCGATGCGCGTCGCCGTCGACTACGGCGACGCCGCGGACCTGGCGGGCAAGCTCACGAAGCTCACCAAGGCGTTCGCCTCGGGTCACCCGGCCGCCTTCCGCCTCCTGCGCCAGCAGGGTGTCTTCGTCGGACGCGGCCCGGCGCCGAAGGTCGCCTTCCTCTACACGGGGCAGGGCTCGCAGTACGTCAACATGCTGGCCTCGCTGCGGGAGCGCGAGCCGATCGTCCGCGACCGGTTCGCCGCCGCGGACCGGGTGATGACCCCGCTGCTGGGCCGGCCGCTCTCGGAGTTCATCTTCACCGACCCCGCCAACGAGGCGGCGGTCAAGGAGCTGACCAAGGGCCTGATGCAGACCGAGATCACGCAGCCCGCGGTGCTGGCGACCGACCTGGCGCTCACCGAGATGCTCGGCGCGTACGGCGTCCGCCCCGACATGGTGATGGGGCACAGCCTCGGCGAGTACGGCGCCCTCGTCGCCGCCGGCTCGCTCGGCTTCGATGAGGCGCTGGAGGCGGTGAGCGCCCGCGGGGCGGAGATGAAGAAGGTCTCCGTCGCCGACAACGGCGCGATGGCCGCCGTGTTCGGCCCGCTGGAGGAGATCCAGAGGACCGTGGACGCGGCCGAGGGCTACGTCGTGGTGGCCAACATCAACTCCGGCAGCCAGGCCGTGGTCGGTGGCGCGACGGACGCGGTCGAGAAGGTCGTCGAGACGTTCCTCGCCAAGGGCATCAACGCGATCCGGATCCCGGTCAGCCACGCCTTCCACACCTCGATCGTGGCGCCGGCCTCCGAGCCGTTCGTGGGCGTGCTGCGCCGCCTGGACATGCGCCCGCCGCAGCTGCCGATCGTCGCCAACGTGACCGGCGACTTCTACCCGGCGAACGCGACCAGCGAGACGATGCTCGAGTTCGCGGGCAAGCAGATCGCTTCGCCGGTCCAGTTCGTGAAGGGCCTGGAGAGCCTGTACGCCGCCGGCGCTCGGGTCTTCGTCGAGGTCGGGCCCAAGAAGGCGCTGCATGGGTTCGTCGAGGACGTGCTCGGCGCCAAGGACGACGTCGTGGCCCTGTTCACCAACCACCCGAAGATCGCCGACGACGTGGCGTTCAACCAGGCGCTGTGCGGCATGTACGCCGCGGGCATCGGCCTGGCCGCTCCGGCGGCGCCCGCCCCCGCGGTGTCGTACGCGGCGCCCGCCCCAGCGGTCACGCCTGCGGTGCCTGCCCCGGCGTCCGCCGTGGCGGCTGTTCCGGCACGCCCGGCCGCAGGACCGGGCGGCGGGGCCGCGTTCGGGCTACCCCCCGCCGGGGTGGCCGTGGGCGAGATCTCGGAGGAGACGATCCGGCGGCTGGGCGAACTCTTCGCCGGCGTGCTGGCCGAGGGGCTCGGCGTCTACCGTTCCGACCCGGCGATCGCCGCGCTCGCGGCGGGGGTGGCCCCCGCGGCCGCGCTGGCCGGTGCCCCGCGGCCGGGTCGCGCCGCAGAGCCCGTGGTCGTCACCGGCGCGTCGCTCGGACTGCCGGGACGTCAGCCGGCCTTCGACGACGAGAACGTCGCCCGCCTGCTCGCGGGGACGCAGTTCATCGACTCGGTGCCGCAGCGCTTCCGCGACATGATGGTCGACCAGCGGATCACCCGTGTGGTCAAGGACGAATCCGGCGGCGGCAGTTTCCAGCGGATCGACAACGAGCAGGACGTCATCAAGCTGGCGGGCATGCTGGCGCCGTACGACGTCGTGGAGCAGTACGGGGTCGACAAGTCCCGCGACGAGGCCTACGACACGACCACGCGGATGGCCGTGGCGGTCGGATTCGACGCCCTGCGGGACGCGGGCATCCCGCTCGTCATGCGTTACAAGACGACGACCCTGGGCACCCAGCTGCCGGACCGCTGGCTGCTGCCGGAGTCGCTGCGCGACGACACGGGGATCATCTTCGCGTCGGTGTTCCCCGGCTACGACCGGTTCGCCGAGGCCCTGGAGGGCTACTTCACCGACCGGGGACGGCGGCAGAACCTCCTGGCGCTCGAGGGCCTGCGGACCACCATGGCCGCGGACAACCCGGCCCTGGCGCACGTCGACGCCCTCATCGCGGAGCTGCGCGCCGCGATCGACGCCGCCGACCACGAGTTCGATCGGCGCTTCATCCTGCGGGTCCTGTCGATGGGGCACAGCCAGTTCGCGGACCTGATCGGATGCCGCGGCCCCAACACACAGGTCAACGCGGCGTGCGCCAGCACGACGCAGGCCGTCGCGCTCGCGGAGGACTGGATTCGGGCCGGGCGGTGCAGCCGGGTCATCGTGCTGTCCGCGGACGACGCCACGAGCGAGCGGATGCTCCCGTGGATCACCTCGGGATTCATCGCCTCCGGCGCGGCCGCCACCGATGAGCGGGTCGAGGACGCGGCGACCCCGTTCGACGCCCGGCGGCACGGCATGATCGTCGGCGCCGGCGCCGCGGCCTTGGTCGTGGAGAGCGCGCAGGCGGCGCGCGAGCGCGGCGTTCAGCCGATCTGCGAGGTGCTCGGCACGGTCATCGCGAACAGCGCGTTCCACGCGACGCGCCTGGACCTGGACCACATGAGCGGCGTCATGGAGTCGCTCGTGCGCGAGGTCGAAGCGCGCGGCTACCCGCGCGAGGAGATCGCCCCGCGGACGGTGTTCGTCTCCCACGAGACCTACACACCGGCCCGCGGCGGCAGCGCCGCGGCGGAGATCCAGGCCCTGCGCGACTCCTTCGGCGCGCAGGCCGACCAGATCGTGATCACGAACACCAAGGGGTTCACCGGCCACGCCATGGGCGCGGGCATCGAGGACGCCCTGGCGGTGAAGTCCCTCGAGACCGGGATCGTGCCGCCGGTCCCGAATTACAAGGTGCCGGACCCGGACTTGGGGCCCCTGAACCTGTCCCGGGGCGGTCAGTACCCGGTGGACTTCGCGCTGCGGCTCGCGGCCGGCTTCGGATCGCAGATCGCGATGGCGATGTTCCGGTACACGCCGGTGCCGGACGGTCGACGCCGCACACCCGCGGAGCTCGGGTACGCCTACCGGGTCGTCGACCCGGCCGCCTGGCAGGCCTGGCTGGACTCGCTGTCCGGTCAGAGCGGCAGCACGCTGGAGGTGGACCACCGCCGACTGCGGATCGCCGACCGGGGTGCCCCCGCGACGCCCATCGAGTGGATCACCCGGGTGCCGGTCCCGTACGCGGAGGAGCTGGGCGGTGCGGCGTCCCGGCCGCTTCCCCCGGCTGCCGCGGTCGCGCCCGTTGCCCCGGCTCCCGTGGCCGCGCCCGTTGCCCCGGCTCCCGTGGCCGCGCCCGTTGCCCCGGTTCCCATCCCGGCCACGCCGGTGCCGGTCGCTGCGGCGGTGCCGGCTGTGACACCTGCCCCGGCGGCCGCGCAGGCAGCGGCGGCCGACGAGATCCTCGACACGGTCACGGGTCTGGTCGCCGAGATGACCGGCTACCCGAGCGAGCTGCTGGATCCGGACCTCGACCTTGAGGCGGACCTGGGCGTGGACACGGTCAAGCAGGCCGAGGTCTTCGCCGCGGTCCGGGGCGAGTGGAACCTGGAGCGCGACGAGAACCTGCGGCTGCGGGACTTCCCGACCCTGCGCCACGTCGCCGGGTTCGTGCGCGACAAGCTCGGGCTCCCCGAGCCGAGCGCCGCCCATGTGGCGGCCCCGGCCTCGGCGCCCGTCGTCCCCGAAGCGGCGCAGGCCGTCCCCGTCGCGGCCTCGGCCCCGGCGGACGAGATCCTCGCGACCGTCACCGGGATCGTGGCGGAGATGACCGGCTACCCGAGCGAGCTGCTGGATCCGGACCTCGACCTTGAGGCGGACCTGGGCGTGGACACGGTCAAGCAGGCCGAGGTCTTCGCGGCCGTGCGGGAGCAGTGGAGCCTGGAGCGGGACGAGAACCTGCGGCTGCGGGACTTCCCGACCCTGCGCCACGTCGCCGGGTTCGTGCGGGACAAGCTGGGGCTCCCCGAGCCCAGCGCGGCGGCCCCGCCCGCTTCGACTCCCACGGCGCCGATGGCAGGCGCCCCCGCGGCGGCACCGGCTGCACCGGCTACAGCCCCCGTTGCGGCCGACGAGGTGCTGGCCGCGGTGACCGGGATCGTGGCCGAGATGACCGGCTACCCGACGGAACTGCTGGATCCGGACCTGGATCTGGAGGCCGACCTGGGCGT
>JBDIAS010000086.1:0-13486 GCA_039812465.1 Austwickia sp.
TGGGGCACCGGGTGCGGATGGGGCCCGTTCTCGCCGGTGGGGGCCTGGTTCCGCCGATGGGGGCCCGGGGATCCGCGTGACCTCATGCGCACTGCGGAGTTGTCGTCGGCGGTTCAGGCATCGCCTGCGCGGTTCTGGGACGTCATCCGCGCCCCTGGGCAGCGATGAGGGCCCGGTTCCGCCGATGCAGGCCTGGTTCCGCCGATGGGGGCCCGGGGATCCGCGGGACCTCATGCGCGATGGGGGGTTGTCGTCGGCGGTTCCGGGACGTCATCCGCGCTGCCGAGCGGCGATGGGGCCCGCTCTCGCCGATGAGGTCCCACTTTCGACGCCGACACCGCCCACGGGCGGCAAGTGACGAGACCTACCTGCGCGAACGCGTACCCTTCCCGCCCACGGGCGACAAGTGGCCGAGCCCACCTGCGCGAACGCGTACCTTTCCCGCCCACGGGCGAGGGGTGTGCCTCACGGGCGGCTCAGGTCGGCCTCCTCCAGCCGGACGGGTCGGCTGCCGGTCACCAGCTTGTGACCCAGCCACAGCGACAGGAAGATGGGCAGGCCGATGTACGAGGCCAGCAGCGCCGTCGCGTCCGCGTGCCCGGTCAGCGCGTCGTAGTTCTGCCCGATGATCACCACCGCGCACATGAGCAGGGCCACAACCGGACCCAGCGGGAACCACGCCGCCTTGAACGGCAGGTCCGCCACGTCGTGGCCCTGCAGCACGTAGGCGCGCCGGAAGTTGTAGTGGCTCCACGCGATGCCCATCCAGGTGATGAAGCCCGCGAGGCCCGACGCGTGCACCAGCCATACGTACGCGCTGCCGTCCCCGATCAGGCTGGTGAGGAAGCAGAACGCACCGACCGCGGCGGTGGCCGCGAGCGCGGCGATCGGCACCCCGCGGCGGTTGGTGTGGGCGAAGATCCGCGGCGCCTTTCCCTCCTGCGCGAGGGAGTAGAGCATCCGGGTCGAGGCGTACATGCCGGAGTTGCCCGCCGAGAGGATCGACGTCAGGATCACCGCGTTCATGATCGAGGCGGCGGCGAGTACCCCGGCGCGTTCGAACACCAGGGTGAACGGTGAGATCGCGATGTCGGTGACGTCGTTGGCCAGCAGGTTGGGGTGGGTGTACGGGATGAGGAACCCGATCACCGCGATCGCGCCAATGTAGAAGAGCATGATCCGGAAGAACACGGCCCGGATGGCGCGCGGCACGTTCTTCTCGGGCTCCTCCGCCTCCCCCGCCGCGACCCCGATGAGCTCGGTGCCCTGGAAGGAGAACCCGGCGATCATGAAGATCGCGACGACCCCCATGACACCGCCGGAGAACGGCGCCTCGTGGATGCCCCAGTTGGAGAACCCCGGCGATGGGCCAGCGAGGACGCCGACGATCATCGCCACGCCGACGATCAGGAAGATAATCACGGTGATGACCTTGATGGAGGCGAACCAGAACTCGCTCTCGCCGAACGAGCGGGCGCTCAGCGAGTTGAGCCCCACGAGGATCGACAGGAAGATCGCCGACCAGACCCACGCGGGCACGTCCGGGAGCCAGTACTTCATCACCAGCGCCGCCGCGACCAACTCGGCCGCCACGGTGATCGCCCAGTTGTACCAGTAGTTCCAGCCCGTGGCGAAGCCGAACGACGGCGACACGAACCGCGCCCCGTAGCTGCCGAACGAGCCGGCCACCGGCAGGTACGTGGCCATCTCCCCGAGGCTCTGCATCAGCAGGAACACCATGAACCCGATCGCGGCGTACGCGAGCAGCGCCCCGCCCGGCCCGGCGGTGCTGATCGAGCTGCCGGAGGCGACGAAAAGCCCCGTGCCGATGGCGCCACCGATGGCGATCATGTTGAGGTGTCGGGCCTTCAGGCCCCGCTGCAGCTGGTCCGGCGTGGCTTGCGGCGGCGCGATCGCCATGGCGACCCCTCTCCTTCACGTCGACGGTGCGGCGACGCGGACCACTCGGTCCTGCGGGTCGTTCGCCCCGGGGGAAAGCTACTCCCTCGAGCGGCGGCGCGGGACCCGGACCCGCAACCCGCTCGGCCGGACCGACAACCACGCCCGACCAGACCCGGCAACCTCGACCGACCAGACCTGGCAACCTCGACCGACCAGACCCGGCAACCTCGACCGACCAGACCCGGCACCCACGGCAGGGCGGATCGGCGACGTCGCACGGCTGGACCGTGAACCACGGCGACGAGCGCACGCGAGAGAGCCCGGGGCGCTCGCGCGCTCCGGGCTCTCCTGGTGGTCGTAAGGGCGTGACGGGCGGCAGCCCCTCCTCCGCCGCCCGCCACGCTCCGCACTCCTTATCGACGCCCTCGCTGGGTTCGCAAGCGTTTTCGTCGACGCGATCCCGGCGCCTCGCCGCCGGGAGCGGCGTCCGGGGCGGGATCTCGGCGATGCCATGATGGAGGTCATGCGCCAGATCACCCAATCCCGCAAGTTGAGCAACGTCTGTTACGACATCCGTGGGCCGGTGATGGAGCAGGCGCGGCGGATGGAGGACGAGGGCCACCAGATCCTCAAGCTCAACATCGGCAACACCGCGCCGTTCGGGTTCACCGCCCCGGAGTCCCTCCTGGTCGACATGATCCGCGAGCTCCCCGACTCCGTCGGCTACTGCGACGCCCAGGGGATCGTTCCCGCCCGGCGAGCGATCTGGAACTACCACCGCGAGAAGGGCCTGCCCGGCGTGGAGATCGACGACGTCTACCTGGGCAACGGCGTCTCCGAGCTCATCCAGCTCTCCATGCAGGCGTTGGTCGACACGGGGGACGAGATCCTGATCCCGGCGCCCGACTACCCGCTGTGGACCGCGGCCGTGGCCCTCTCGGGGGGCAAGCCCGTGCACTACCGCTGCGACGAGGGCGCCGACTGGGCCCCCGACCTGGCGGACATCCGCGCCAAGATCACGGACCGCACGACGGCCATGGTGGTGATCAACCCGAACAACCCGACCGGCGCGGTCTACCCCACCGAGGTCCTGACGGCCCTGGTGGACATCGCGCGCGAGCACGACCTGCTCCTGCTCGCCGACGAGATCTACGACAAGATCACCTACGACGGGGTGGAGCACACCTCGATCGGCGCGCTCGCCCCGGACCTGCTGGCCATCACCTACAACGGCCTCAGCAAGGCCTACCGGGTGCCCGGCTTCCGGTGCGGCTGGATGGTGCTGTCGGGGCCGAAAGCGCACGCCCGCGACTTCCTCGAGGGCCTGAACATCCTCTCCAACATGCGGCTGTGCGCGAACGCCCCGGCGCAGCACGCCGTCGTGGCAGCGCTCGGCGGCCATCAGAGCATCCACGACCTCACCGCGCCCGGCGGCCGGCTGCGCGCGCAGCGCGACCTCGCCCACGAGATGCTCAACGCGATCCCGGGCGTCACGTGCACGAAGCCCTCCGGGGCCTTGTACGCCTTCCCGCGACTCGATCCCGCCATGTACCCGATCGACGACGACGAGAAGTTCGTCCTGGAGCTGCTACGGGCCGAGAAGATGCTGGTCGTGCAGGGCACCGGCTTCAACCTGGACACCCACGACCACCTTCGCATCGTGACGCTTCCGCACGAGGGGGAACTGGAGGACGCCCTGCAGCGCCTCGAGCGGTTCCTGGCCTCCGTGGCTGGTCGGCGCCTCTGAATCCCTACCTCACGGTAGCTTCACACTTGACGACTATCGGTTTCTTACCGGCGTTTTTGTCATAGGAGGCCCGTCAACTCGTTAACACTCCGCGTCGCGACTGAAACTTCGCGTTCGCCCAGAAGGCTCGGGACCGCCTCGAAGACACGCCGAAGTCCCTAGCCTTTCTGTCATGCCTCCGCATCCCGTTCTCGTGATCCAGCACGAGACGGGGTGCCCGCCGGGGCGCCTGCTGGCCTGGGCGGCGGAGGCGGGGACGGCGCTGGACGTGCGGCGCTGCCACAAGGGGGATCCCCTGCCCGCGGGCATCGACGGCCACGGTGGGCTCATCGTGTTGAGCGGGCAGATGGGCGTCTACGAGGACGCGAAGTACCCCTGGCTCCCGACCGTCAAGTCGCTGGTGACCCAGGCCGTCATGAAGAACGTGCCGTTCCTCGGGTTGTGCCTCGGCCACCAGATCGCCGGGCTCGCCCTCGGCGGGCGGGTGGCCGCTCACCCGCACGGGAGGGTGCGTTCGATCCAGGAGGTGATCCCGGCGTCGGCACTGGCCGACGACCCGATCATGTCCAGCCTGAGGCCGCACGACCCCATCGTGCAGTGGAACGCCGACGTGCTGGCCGACGCGCCCGGGGGCTCGGCGGTGTTGTCGTGGGATCAGTGGGGCCAGATTCAGATGATCCGCTTCGCCCCGCGCGCGTGGGGCATCCAGGGGCACCCCGAAGCCGACGCGGAGATCGTCGCGGGGTGGGCGCAGGACTGGGAGGTCACGGGCGACCTAGCGGCCCGGGACAGGGCGCGCGAGGAGCTGTTGAGCGAGGCGGCGGCCCGCGACGCGGAGCTCGAGGCCCGCTGGGCGCCCGTACTCAGGAGCTTCCTCGCCCTGATCCGGCAACCAGGAGACCCACCGCCGGAGCCGGTCCGCGAGTCCCCGTCCACCGATTGAGCGGCGGTGCCCGCGCGCGAGGAACGCACCAGACCCATCCAGCGAGGAACGCACCAGACCCGCCGACCGAGGCGCGCACGAGCCCCGCGGAGCGAGGAACGCCGCAGGCCCGGCGAGGTCTCCCCCGCCGGGCCCGGCGTCAGCGATCACCGCTGGGTCTACAGGATGCCTCCCTGCCCGGCGTGGAAGCGCTCCAGCTCCAGGGTCAGCAGCTCGACGTGCTCCCGCTCCTCGGCGGCCAGCTCTTCGTAGAGCTCCCGCTCGACGGAACCCTCCGGGCACTCCTCGACGTGCTTGCTGAAGAAGTCGACCGCCCGCTTCTCGAAGCCGATCGCCACCCGCAGCAGGTTCGCCGGGTCCTCGGGCCGGTGCTCCAGGCCGGCGAAGATCGCCGCCCGCGCCGTCTCGAACTCCGGCGAGGGCTCCGGCACCTCAGCGTGGTAGCGCCGCTGCAGCGTGGCTAGGTGCTCGTCCTCCATCTCCGACATGCGCGTGAACAGGTCCTTCAGGACCGGCTCCTTCGCCTCCTGCGCCGCCTTGCGGTAGTACGCCCCGCCTCCGAGTTCGATCTCAAACGCGGTACGGATGGCCTCCATCGCCTTCTCGTTGTCCTCGTCGATCGGCCCGGCGCCCGTGTCGCGGACCAGGTGGCCCTGACACACGGGGCACTGACCGTACGGGAAGGCGAAGCCCTCGGACACCTTGCCGCAGGACTCGCACCGCCAGGTCAGCGTCTGACCGGCGCAGCAGATGTACTGCTCGTCGCCCTCAATCGGCTGGTGGCACCTCGGGCACACCTGCCGGGAGTCCGCGGCGACCTCCTCGACGGGCGTCGGGGCCGGCGGCTTGTTCTCGGAGGATGCGCCCGCGGCCTTCGGGTCCGACTCGACCGCGACCTCGCCCGAGAAGGGGGCGTCCGCCGCACCCGGGACGTGCACCGATGAGGGTCCGGTACCGCCTCCGGCGCCACCGCTCGCGGCACCAACCATGGCTTCCTCCTTCACGCTGACCTGGGACGGGTCGAACGCGTCGACCATCTCGGCTGTCAGGGGCCAGGCCCGGTCGGGGGTCCGCGCGCCCGACGTGAGGTAGGCCCCGATGGCCTTCGCCGCACGACGGCCGGCGCCCATCGCGAGGATCACGGTCGCGCCACCGGTGACGATGTCACCGCCGGCGAAGACGCCCTGCAGGTTGGTGGCCTGCGTGTCCGGGTCGGCGATGATGTTGCCCCACTTGTTGAGTTCCAGGTCGGGCTGGCTCTGGCCGATGATCGGGTTCGCGTTGGTGCCGAGCGCGTAGATGACGGTGTCGCACTCGATGTCCTCGAACACGCCGGTCCCGACCGGGCGACGCCGTCCGCGGTCGTCCGGCTCGCCGAGCTCCATGACCTCGGTCTTCATCCCGCGCACGTTGCCGGCCTCGTCGAGGTAGATCTCGATCGGCGCGTGCAGGAAGCGGAACGCGATGCCCTCCTCCTTGGCGTGGCGCAGCTCCTCGATGCGGGCCGGCGCCTCCGCCTCGGACCGGCGGTAGACGCAGGTCACGAGCGGCACGCCGACGCGCTTGGCCGTGCGCAGGCAGTCCATCGCCGTGTTCCCTGCGCCGATCACGACCACCGACTGGGACTTGGCCACCGGGGTGTCGAGGAACGGGAACTTGTCTCCGCCCATCAGGTTGATGCGGGTGAGGAACTCGTTGGCCGAGAGCACTTGGCCGGCGTTCTCGCCCGGGATGCCGAGGAAGCTCGGGGCGCCCGCGCCGCTCGCCACGTACACCGCGTCGAAGCCACGCTCCTCCATCAGTTGGTCGATGGTGAACGTCTTGCCGACCACCTTGTTGGTCTCGAACTTAACGCCGAGGTCGCGCAGGCCCTGCACCTCGCGGTCGATGATGTCGCGCGGCAGGCGGAAGCTCGGGATGCCGTACTGGAGCACACCGCCGACCACGTGCAGCGCCTCGTACACGATGACGTCCGCGCCCGCCTTGGCGAGGTCCGCCGCGGCGGCGAGGCCCGACGGGCCGGAACCGATGACCGCGACGTTGCCGAGCGCGCCCGCGTTCGCCGGCGGGGTGTTCTTGCGCGGCGCGGCGTTGTCACCGACGAACCGCTCGAGCCGGCCGATGCCGACGGCCTCGCGACCGCGCTTCTCGTTCTTGATGATGCACTGCGCCTCGCACTGGTTTTCCTGGGGGCAGACGCGACCGCAGATCGAGGGGAACAGGTTCGACTCGTTGATGGCCTCCAGCGCGCCGTCGAGGTCGCGCACGAGGACGTGCCGGATGAACCGCGGGATGTCGATGGACACCGGGCAGCCGGCGACGCACTTCGGGTTCTTGCACTGGATGCAACGGTCGGCCTCGGCGAACGCCTCGGCCATCCCGTAGCCGAGGTTCACCTCGGCGAAGTTCGTCGCGCGGATCCGCGGGTCGGCCTCCGGCATCGGCGTCTGCATGGGGTCGACGGCGATGGCCTTCTTGTAGCCGCGCTTGCCCTCCTCGAAGAGCTGCCGCTCGACGTTGCACAGGTCGCCGTACGACTCCGCCGCCGCCAGTTCCTCGCCCTTGAACCGGCCCTGGCGGGTCAGCAGCTCGTTGAAGTCGACCTTGTGCCCGTCGAAGTCGGGCCCGTCGACGCACGCGAACTTGACCTGACCGTCGACGGTGACGCGGCATGAGCCGCACATGCCGGTGCCGTCCACCATGATCGAGTTCAGCGACACCATCGTCTTCGTGCCCGACGGGCGGGTCTCCTCGACGCAGGCGCGCATCATCGGCATGGGGCCGATCGCGATGACGAGGTCCGGGTGCTGGGAGTCGACGACGTCGCGCAGCGCGCCGGTCACGAAGCCGGGGCGGCCGTAGCTGCCGTCATCCGTGCAGATGATCAGCTCGTCGCAGTACTCCTTGAACTTCTCCTCCCAGAAGGCGAGATCCTTGGTGCGGAAGCCGATGATGCCGGTCGTCTTGTTGCCGGCCTCCTTGAAGGCGCGCAGCTGCGGGTAGACCGGCGCGACGCCGAGCCCGCCGCCCACGAGCACCACGTGACCGGCCTTCTCCACGTGCTGCGGCAGGCCGAGGGGGCCGACGAAGTCGAGGAACGTGTCGCCCTGCGCGTAGCGGTCGCGCATCTCCTGCGTCGTCTTGCCCAGCGCCTGGATGACCAGGGTGATGGTGCCCCGCTCGCGGTCGAAGTCGGCCACGGTGAGCGGGATACGTTCCGATCCCTCGTGCAGCCGCAGCATGACGAAGTGCCCCGGCTGGGCGGAGGACGCCACGTCGGGCGCTTCGACCTCCCAGAGGAAGGTCGTGTCCGAGAATTGCTCCCGCTTGACGATCGTGTACAAGGTCCCTGACCTCTTCCCTCTCGTACGGCGCTGTCGTCGGTCACCGCCGCTCCGTCGCGTCGGCCCGGCACCTGTGTGCCCTGCGTCACAGCCTAGCCCCCAAGCGGGCCTGCGGCGGAAGCACGAAGCGCAGTTCCTCCGGCCGCGGCCGGCGCAGGGGCGGGGTTCGCGGACGGATCCGCTCAGCCCGCCCGCGCGAGCCTAGCCGCGCGGACGCTGTGGACGACGATTCACTGCGACCCCAGATCGGGCCGGCGATCGAGTGCCGCCCAATCGGTGAGACCCGCGCGGTCGTACTCCCCCGCCGGCCAGACCGCCCGTACGATGCCCGCCGCCGCGAGCGCCTTGCGGCACCCCGGGCAGGGCGGGTCCGTGACGTAGGCGGTCGCTCCCTTGGTGTCGCGGGTGGCGAACAGGAGGGCGTTCACCTCCGCGTGGATCGCGATGCAGAAGCCGGGAGTCCCGGGCCGGTCGTAATCGCCCAGCTCCGGGACATCCTCGTACGACAAAAGCCCCCGGGGACACGCGCCCTCCAGGCAGTCCGGCTCCCCCGGGGCTGCGCCGTTGTAGCCGGTGGCGATGATCCGTCGGTCGATGACGAGCACCGCGCCCACCTGGCGTCGGAGGCACTTGGCGCGGGCCGCCACGGCGGTGGCGATGCCGAGGAAGTACGCGTCCCAGTCGGGGACCCGGCGCCGGGGCGGGGCATCGTCCATGCGCCAGACCTTACGATCCCCTCGTCACGATCCCCTCGTCGTGGGTCCGCGTTGCGGGTCCGCGTTGCGCCCGCAGACCGGCCAACCACACCGCCAGCCCCGCCGCGAAGATCTCCGCCGGCGACTGCTCATCCGCGCAGTCCGCGACGCCGAACTGCACCATGAACGCGTGGCCCTGGGCGTCCACGCTGTGGCCCAGCACGAAGTGCAGGAGGTTGACGCCGAGGACCCGCGCCTCCGCCCGGTCCCATCCCGCCCCGCGCAGGATCTCGGCCGCCTGCTCGGCCGGGTCCACCGCGGCCTTGCGCATGGCCAGCACCGAGGCGACCACCTCGGCGCCGTCCCGGTAGCGGCACAACGCCACCCGCAGGTGCTCCGCCCAGGCGGCGAGTCGCTGGTCCCACGACGCGCCCGACGGCACCGCCTCCGCCTGCGCCAGGATCTCCTCGGCGACCGCGGTCAGCAGCGTCTGCTTGTCGTCGAAGTGCCAGTAGAGCGCCCCCGGCTGCACCCCCAGCGCACTCGCCAGGCGCCGCATCGTGAGGTCCGGAAAGCCGACTTCGTCGAGCAGATCGAGCGCCTGCGCGATGACGTCGGGGCGGCGCAGGGGCATGTGGGGAGCTCTCGGTGGACGCGGCCGGCTGTGGGCGCGCGGACGGTCACTGACGTGCGTCAGTATCCCATCGGGCCCGCCCGCCGATGGACGCGCGGCGGTCTCGACGCGTCGCGAGAGTCGAGGACGACCAGGGGGTAGGTTGGCGAGGCGTACGGGACCCGCCCGCCGCGCACCGCCGTACCCTCGGTGTGTCGCGCGGAGCCACCGTCGGCCTCCACATGTGCCCCGGCCCACCGCTTCCCGCCCGTTCCCCCGCCCCACCGCTTCCCCGAGGACTGCCGCGTGACCGACTCGTTCATCGACCAGCTCGACGCGTTCAACGGTGTCCTCTATACGTACGGGTTGATCGTGCTGCTCATCGGCGGTGGCGCCGTCTTCACCGCGCGCACCCGGGGCGTGCAGGTCCGCCACTTCGGTCGCATGTTCCGCTACGCCCTGCGGTCCCGCCGCGGCGCCGAGGGTGGGATCAGCAGCTTCCAGGCGTTCGCCATCGGGATGGCGACCCGCATCGGCATCGGCAACATCACGGGCGTCGCGCTCGCGTTGGTGCTTGGCGGGCCCGGGGCGATCTTCTGGATGTGGGTGGTCGCCGCGGTCGGCATGGCGACCTCGTTCACCGAGGCGACGCTGGCGCAGGTCTTCAAGGTCCGCTGGCCGGACGGGACGTTCCGGGGCGGCCCGGCGTACTACCTGACCGTCGGCCTCGGGTCCCGCCGCTGGGGCGTGTTGTTCGCCGTCGTGCTGATCTTCGCGATGGTGATCGCGATGCCGATGGTGCAGGCCAACACGATCGCGGCGGCGCTCGACGGCGGGCACGGCGTGCCCACCTGGGCCAGCGCCCTCATCCTGATGGCGCTCACCGGGCTCGTGGTGTTCTTCGGGGTGCGAGGCGTTGCCCGGGCGGCCGAGCTGCTGACGCCGCTGATGGCGGTCGGTTACGTGGGGATCGCCGTCGTGGTGGTCGCGATAAACGTCGGGAGCGTCCCCGGCTTCCTGTCCGACATCGTGGCCGGCGCGTTCGGGCTGCGGGCCGGCCTGGCCGGCGTCGGCGGTGGGGTGGTGGCGGCCCTGCTGAACGGCGCGCAGCGCGGCCTGTTCACCAACGAGGCCGGGATGGGGACCAACCCGAACGCCGCCGCCACCGCGACGGTCGCCCACCCGGTGCAGCAGGGCTTCATCCAGAGCCTCGGGGTGTTCGTGGACTCGATCATCATCTGCACGTCGACCGCGTTCATCATCCTGTCGACCGGATCGGCCGTGTACACCCCGGGCGTGACGCCGCGGGAGTCCGCCGCCCACCTGACCACCGACGCCGTGACCTCGCAGTTGGGCTCGGTGATGGTATGGCCGATGACCATCATGATCTTCTTCTTCGGGTTCTCCTCGATCCTCGGCGCGTACGCCTACGCCGAGGTCAACGCGGACTTCCTCCGCGGTCGCCAGTCGCGGCACATCCTGCTGGCCTGCACGGCCGTCGCGACCACGGGGATCGGCGCGCTGCAGGAGCTCAAGACCGTATGGGTCCTCATGGATACCGCGATGGCGATGACCACGATCGTCAACCTGATCGGCCTGCTCGTGATGTCCGGCTGGGTCGCTGCGCTGCTGCGTGACTACGAGGGCCAGCTCCGGGAGGGCCGGGATCCGGTGTTCGTGGCGACGGGCAACCCGCTGCTGCCGCGCGACCTCGAGGGTCCGGTGTGGCGCGGCCAGCCTCGGGCGGTCGACGCGCAGCGCTAACGCGCCTGGCGCCCCGCCGAGTCCGGGCGAGCTCCGTGTTTTCCCGCAGCCCTCGATCTTTCCCGCGCGCCGTCGGTGCGCCCACCCGACGCTCCTGCGTCATTCCGGCGACGCGCGTGCTCTGTCGCCCGCTCACCGGGGTCGTGCCACGATGGCAGGGTGCTTGCTGGCGAACGTCGCCGCCCCCTGGGCCCGCGGGATCCGGCTGACGCCTGGGCGACCGGGCCGGCCGGGCGGTTCTGGGGGCTCAACGGCGCGGCCGGTCTCCTGGCCTGCGATCCGCACCGTGGAGTGCTCATGCAGCACCGCGTGGCCTGGAGCGACCACGGTGGGACCTGGGGCCTACCCGGCGGCGCGCGCCTAGCGGGCGAAGACCCCATCACCGCGGCCATCCGGGAATCCGGCGAGGAGGCGGGCGTCCCGGAGGCTGCGGTCGCCGTCGCGGGGTGGCACCGGTTCGACGTCGGCTACTGGAGCTACACCACCGTCTTCGCCGAGGTGGTCGAGGCGTTCGATCCGGTGATCAGCGACCCGGAGAGCGAGGCGCTGGCCTGGGTCCCGCTGGAACAGGTCGACGAGCTGCCGCTGCACCCCGGCCTGCGCCGCACCTGGCCCGCCCTGCGCGCCCGGCTGGAGCACCCTGCCGTCCTCGTGGTCGACGTCGCCAACGTCATGGGCTCCCGCCCGGACGGATGGTGGAAGGATCGGGCGGGCGCCGCCTCGCGCTTGCTGGCCCGGATCGCGACGCTGGCGCCTGCGGGCGTGCCCGGCTCCCTGTACGGCCTCGGCGACGAGTGGCACCTGTGGCCCGAGGTGATCGCGGTGGTGGAAGGCCAGGCCAAGCAGGTGGAATCTCCCGCGCCGACCGCCTCGTACCGGCACGGAACCCTGCGCCTGACCCGCGCCGCGCGCGACGGCGACCAGGAGATCGTCGACGTGGCGCGCGAACTCCGGGCGGTCGCCAGCGACGTCACCGTGGTCACCTCCGACCGAGGCCTGCGGGCACGGGTGGAGTCGTTGGGCGCACGCACCGTCGGGGCGGGCACGTTGCTGCGCCTGCTCCCCGCCTGACCACGCCAGACGCGGCGGGCCGACTGGCACAGCGTCCACCTGTCACAGCGCACACCATCCACCTGACGGACGGCGGCCCGCTGCTGCCGATGACGTACCGCTTCCGCCGACGAGGTCCCGGCCATCCACGGGCCCCCACCCGCGACACCAGACCGCCATCGGCAGCTCCGGGCCCTCATCCCCCGCGGGATGGCATCCGTCCCCGCGCAGCAGTGGCTGGGGCTCGGCTCACGCGTGGCAGTTCTCGTCGCCCATTGCCTTGCGCCGCTAGTCGTTCGTACGAGGCGGCGTCGGGCGATCTTCGGTAGCGCGCGCCGACTCCGCCGTCCGCGCCTTTTCGGCCGCGGTCAGACGCGCCAAGTCGCGGCCGCGGCGCCGACGGCTCCACATGAGGTAGATCACCCAGAACGCGAGCAGAGCGCCGACGATGGCGCCCACGAGTGAACCACCTCGGAAGCCGGGCGCCTCGACGTCGAGGACCCGCTCACCGGCGTGCGCGGCGTTGCCGGTGCCCAGGACGATCGCGAGCGTGATGAGGTTGGGCAGGGCGAGGAGCAGGCCCACGACGAGGGCTGAGAGCGCCTTGCCGATACTCCGCAGGTGTCGGGCCGCCACCCCGAAGAACACGAGCGGCGCGGCCGTGAACACCATGCCGACACCCAGCCCGAGTCCGCTGCCGACGAGCATTCGGCCATCGACCATCGAGCCGATGCGTTGGGCCCACCACCGCGGCACGACGGCGCCGGCGAGCAGAACGAGCAGCACCGCGAGGATGAGGCCAACGAGGATCAGGATGACCCGGTTGGCCGTCAGCGTCCGGCGGGTCGCTGGCTGCGGATGGTTCGGGTACTCAGGGACCGGCGAATCCTGCATGCCCTCTAGTGTGGCCGACGCGCGACCGGGCTACCTTCGGAACCGGGCCGAGGCCCGCTCGGGCCCGACGCCGTACGAGGAGCAGCGCCGACCGGTCCCGACCGGATAGTGCGCGAGTGTCCCACTAGGGGTGCGTGAGCCCCACCGGATTGTGCGCTAACCCCCGACCGGATAGTGGCTGAAGATCGCGACCCGGTTCCAGGAGTTCATCACGACCGCCAGCCACGCCACAGCCGACGTCTGCTCCGGGGTGAGCGCCCCCTCGACCACGGCGTGCCGGACCGGGGACGCGATGTCGGTCACCTGCTCGGCCACCGCCAGCGCCGACCGCTCGGCGTCGGTGAAGTACTGGGACTCCCACCAGGCCGGCAGCACGGCCAGCCGATCGCTCGTCTCGCCTTTGGCGACCGCGTCCCGCGTGTGCATCCGCAAGCAGAAGGCGCACCCGTTGAGCTCTCGTCCCACGGCACGTACTGCCTGCCGACGACGTCGGCCCACGTCGGAACCACTTGCCCATTCAGGTCCGGGACACGC
>JBDIAS010000087.1:0-13362 GCA_039812465.1 Austwickia sp.
CACCGTGTCCCAGGGGATGTCGGCTGCGGCATCCGTACGAGCATCCGAACGTGCGCCCGTTCCCGTGCGTGCGCCCGAGCCCGTGTTCGTACGTGCGCCCGTGCCCGTGCCCGTGTCCGTACGTGCGTCCGTACGTGCGTCCGCGCGGGCAACCGCCAGCGTCCGCCGCTCCTGCGGCGAGGTCACCAGGGACGCGACCTCGTCCGGCAGGGGCGCGCGGGGCTCGGCGTCGATGCCGAGGGAACGCCACTGCGAGGCCCGGGCCACCGCGGCGGCCCGCAACCCCTCGCAGTGCGTCATGCTGCCGACCACCCCGGCCGGCCACGCGGGTGCCCCCCCGGGGCCGGGAGGGATCCCGACGGGCTCGACGCCCAACTCCCCGAGGGCCCTTCGGGCGCAGGCGCGCCCCGTGACGAACTCGCGCCGCCGAGCGGCCGCGGCGCGGGAGATCGCCGCCTCCTCGTCCGGGAACAAGGGCACCTGTGTGTCCAGGCGGCTCTCGGCCACCCGTACCGATGGAGGCAGGATCCGCTCGAACACGGGCACCGGTCGTGATCAGTGCGGGGAGGGGGAGGGCAGGCTGTACGCACCGGGCATCGCGGCCAGTTCCCGTACGAGCGTGGTCTCCCGGCGCGCCAACCGCAGCGCCAGCAGCAGCCGGGAGTCGACATCGCGCGCGCTCAGCAGCCGCTGCCGGTCGCCTACGTCGAGCATGACGTGCCGCGCCGCTTCGTAGGAGAGCGGCGTCGGGTCCGTCGGCAGCTCGACGTGCGACATACCCACCTGGTCGCGGTAGGCCTGGATGGCGCTCGCCAGCCGCGTCGCGATGTGGGCCACGAGCTCGGGGTCCCGGACGTGATCGTTCAGCCAGGTCACGAACCCTGTCGAGTACGGGGTCCGGCCGTCCCGCTCGACCGACTCCAGCCGGAACCGGCGGACGCCGCTCGCCATCACCGCGAACGACTGGTGGCCAGCGTCCGAGACCTGATCCAGGCGCGCGGCGCAGCCTATTTCGTGCAGCGCCATGACGTTTCCCACGCCAACCTCGTGGCCCTGGCGGATGGCGACCACGCCGAAGAGGTCCTCCTCGCCCGCCTTCCGGCGCGCGAGCAGGTCGCGCAGCATCGTGACGTACCGCGGCTCGAAGATCCGCAACGGCAGCTTCTCGCCCGGGGTCAGGACCGTGCCGAGCGGAAACAGCGGCAGGGACGGCATGTGTCCCAGCCTAGGCGTGCCACCCCCTGCGCACCGGGCGTCGCGACCTGCCCAACCGAAGCGCCTCGTGGGACGCGCGGCGCCAGCAGGCCGGGGCGCTCATCTCACCCAGGTCGTCGGTAGCCCACCCGTGGGAACGGGCGCGGGGACCGTGGTCGGGCCCAGGGTTCCCCCGGGCGCCGGCGTCGTGGGCCGAGGAACGGTCGTGGGAGGTGCTGGCGTCGCCCGAGACCCCGTCGTGGGGAACGCAGGCGCGGTCCGCGTCGGGGAGGTCGGCGATGGCGAGGAGCCCTCGTTGAAATAGCGGTACCCGAAGAACGCCAGGACGGCCAGGACGATCGCGGCCACGACGGCCGCGACGATCTTCGGGATGCTGTAAGGCCGCTCGCCGACGACATGGCCCGTGTAGGCGTTGACGTACACCGTGTAGGGCTTGCCCGCGTACAGGTAGGCCGCCACCCACAACGGCAGCAGCATCAGCTTGAACGTGACGTCAGAATAGGCCGTGCTCACCGACATCAACCGCTGCACATCCCCGCCGATGTCGGCGCGGCAGTCGGCCTCGATCGTCGGGCGCATCCGGTCTTTCGCCGCATCGAGGCCGTTCTCCGGCTGCACGTCGTAGCGCAGCGCCTGGAAGCCGGACAGATAGTCCTTGCGGAACGGCGCGGCCTTCTCCAGCGTCCACGGCTCCAGCTTGTGCAGCGTGGCTTGCGGCAGGTGCGTCGAGGCGGGCACCAACACGTCGTCGAAGAAGCGGCCCACCCGCCCCGACGCCGGCCACCAGCGGGTGCGCTGCACGGTGCGGGTCTGGGTGCGGCCCTGGTCGTCGGTGTAGGTCTCGGTGACGTAGTAGTGCTCGCCGCGCATGCCCGAGTACTGGGTGCGCGTGTTGGCGTCATAGGTCCAGTGCGGTACGTAGGTCCCGTGGATCTTCTCCGCCGTGGTCACCTTCTTGAGGCCGCCCGGGGCGAACCATCGCGACGAGGTCCACTTCCGCATCGACCCCACGGCCTGGTCCTTCGTGAGCCCGAACGGGACGACCCCCTCGGGGATCACCTGCTCGCGCGGGTCGATCTCCGCGACGATGGGCGCGCTGCAGAAGGGACACAGCAGCGACAGGTCGGCGCTGTCGACCGACGCGCCGCACCGGGGGCAGGCCATGACGTGATCGGCGACGACGCCCGTGGGCTTGTCGGGACTGTCGCGCCACGCCACGTAGTCGTGCTCGTCGATGACGTCGAACTCGTCGACGGGCACGGCCTGCCGGGTGCCGCAGTACGGGCAGGTCAGCTCCTGCGTGCCGGGTTCGAACCGGACCTGCGCTCCGCAGGCCGCGCACGGGAAGGTGGTCGCCACGCGCCGATCGCTCGCCTGGGGCGGCGTACCCCCCTCGACCGGAGGGTACGGATCCCCCGGCGGCGTGGGCGGTCCGCTCACTGGGTCGGCGGGGTGGGGGGCGTGGGAGGAGCCGGCGGGGCCGGAGGCTGCGGCGGCGTGGGGGGCAGGTGGGGCGGCAACGAGGCGATGAGCTCGGCCAGCTCGGAGACCTGGTCCGCGGGGGTCCATTCCGCCAGGCCCTGACGCCACACCAGGGTCCCGGCCGGGTACTCCCCGGAGCGCAGGCGATTCGCCACGTCACCGGCGGCCATCGGACCGGACTGCTGCCCGCCGACACCCACGTACCACTGCGTCTCCGCCGGCAGCGGCGGCGGCCCGCCGGCCGCCGCGCCCTGGCCACCCGCGCCCTGGCCTGCGTCGACGCCGTGACCGGGGCCGCCCTGGCCGCCGGGGGACTGGGTGCGCATGGCCTCGGCCATCGACTGGCCCATCCCCATGCCCATGCCCATCCCCATCGAGGCGCCCATCCCACCGCCGGGGTTGTTCGCGGCGTCCTCCAGGGCGTTCGCGGCCTGGAACTTCGTGTACTGGTCGAGGTTGCCGAGCACGCCCATCTGGGTGCGCTTGTCCAGCGCCGCCTCGACCTCCGGCGGCACCGAGATGTTCTCGATCATGAACTGCGTGATCGTCAGGCCCATCCCGCCGAGGTCCTCGGAGAGGATCGCCGCGAGCCGCAGGCCGAGGTCGGACTGCTTGGCCGCCAGGTCGAGCATGCTCACGCCCGAGGTGGCCAGCGCGTGGGTCAGGCGGGAGACGACGACGGTCCGCAGGTACTCGCTCACCTCCTCGGTCCGGAACTGCGGGTCGGTGCCGACCAACTCGGTGAGCAGCGCCTTGGGATCGCTGACCCGCATCGCGTAGCCGCCGAACGCGCGCAGCCGCACCATCCCGAACTCCGGGTCGCGCACCATGATCGGGTTCTGCGTGCCCCACTTGAGGTCGGTGAACTGCCGCATGGAGACGAAGTAGACCTCCGCCTTGAACGGGGAGTCGAAGCCGTACTTCCACCCCCGCAGCGTCGAGAGGATCGGCAGATTCTGCGTGGTGAGGGTGTGGGTCCCCGCCTCGAAGGCGTCCGCCACCTGGCCCTCGTTGACGAACACCGCGGTCTGTCCCGGCCGCACGATCAGCTGGGCGCCGTTCTTGATTTCGTTGTCGTGGCGCGGGAATCGCCACACGATCGTGTCGCGGCTGTCGTCCAGCCACTCGATGATGTCGATGAACTCCCCGCGCAATCCGTCGAACAACCCCATCGTTCCCCCTGTGCTCCCGTGTGATCCTGCGCCGTGGTCCAGTGCCGTGATTCCGCGCCGTGGTTCAGTGCCGTGGTGCTGTGCCGCCGACTCCCGCGCCCGCGGCCACTTCGATGGTAGGCGCCCGGCGCCCGTCGCGGTTGCCGCATCCCGGCCGTTAGGGTGGGCGCCATGTCGGCGCCCGGGTTCCTCGTCGCCGGGACCAGTTCCGACGCTGGCAAGTCCCTCGTCGTCACCGGGCTGTGCCGACTGCTCGCCCGCCGGGGCCTGTCGGTCGCGCCGTTCAAGGCGCAGAACATGTCGAACAACTCGATGGTCTGCCGCGACGGCGGGGAGATCGGCCGAGCGCAATACCTGCAGGCCCAGGCCGCCGGGGTTGAGGCGACCTGGGCGATGAACCCGGTCCTGCTCAAGCCGGGCAGCGATCGCCGGGCGCACGTCGTCGCCCGGGGGCACCCGGCGGGCGTGCTGGAGGCGGGCGAGTACGCGACCGGCCGCGCGCACCTCGCGCGCGCCGCCTTCGAGGCGTACGAGGAGCTGGCGGGCCGTTTCGACGTGATCGTGGCCGAGGGCGCGGGGAGTTCCGCCGAGATCAACCTGCGGGAGGGCGATTACGTCAACATGGGCCTGGCCCGCCGGTTCGGCCTGCCGGTGATCCTGGTGGGCGACATCGACCGCGGCGGACTCCTGGCCTCCCTGGTGGGGCATCACGCGATCCTCGACCCGGCGGATCGAGAGCTTCTGGCGGGGTTCGTGGTCAACAAGTTCCGCGGCGATGTGGACGTGCTCACCCCGGGGCTGCGGACGGTCAGCGACCGCACGCAGATGCCGTGCCTGGGGGTGTTGCCCTGGCTGGACGACGTCTGGCTGGACGGGGAGGACGCGCTCGCATTCGGAGGTTGGTCGCTGGGCGCCGACGAGACCGAGCCGCGTGGACAGAGTCGCGCTGACGCCCATCCCGACGGAGGACGGCTCCGCGTCGCGGTGGTGCGCCTGCCTCGGACGTCCAACGCCACCGACGTCGACCCGCTGGCCGCCGAGCCGGGCGTCGACGTGCTGGTCACGACCGACCCGTCGACCTGCGCCACCGCCGACCTCTTGGTGCTGCCCGGCACTCGGTCCACCCACGGCGACCTGACGTGGCTGCGCCGCCGCGGCCTCGCCGACGTGGTCTCCGCCCGGGCTCGCGCGGGCCGTCCGGTCCTGGGGATCTGCGGTGGGTTTCAGATGCTCGCGGGGCGGATCGAGGACGGGATTGAGTCGCCGCGCCCCTCGTACGAGGGTTTGGGGCTCCTTCCCGCCCGGGTGCGCTTCGACCGCGTGAAGGTGCTGGGTCGCCCGGAGGGCGCGTGGCGGGGGGTGCCGGCGTCGGGGTATGCGATCCACCACGGCCGCCCCGAGGAGGACCCGGCGGCGGGGCCCCACGGCGCCGACGTCGAGGCGTTTCCGGGGGGCCTGGCCGCCGGGGCGGTCTTCGGGACGATGTGGCACGGCCTGCTCGAGGGCGATGCCTTCCGGCGCGTCTGGCTGGCCGAGGTGGCGGAGCGCGCCGGGTCGCGCTGGCGGCCCCGCGCGGGTGCACTGGGGTACGCCGCCCGCCGGGAGGCGATGATCGACCGGCTCGCGGACGCCGTGGCGGGGCTGGATCTCACCGGTCTGGTGCGCTGAGCTCGCTCCCGCGTGGAACGGCGGATGACCGACTCGGCCGGTTGTCGTCGGGCTCCGCGGTGCGCCATCGGTTTTCTGGAGGGCGAGTGGTTCAGTGCCACCCCTGGCGGTCGATGGGGGGTTGGATGCCACGACCGCCTGAGCGACACCGTGGCCTGACGCCGCGTGCTGTGGCGTGTCTTCGCGTATTGGGAGGAAGAAGGAAACCCATGTTGCTGCGACGCTCCGCCCCGGCGGCCGAATCGGCGTCCCATGAGGACGAGCTGGTCCACTACGTCGAGGCCCTCGCGACAGTGGCGAACCGGCTGGCGGGGGCCAGCACGTCCGAGAGTGTGATCCAGACCGCCCTGGACGTGGTGCGCGACGCGTTCTCGATGATGTACGCCTCGTGCTGGTGGATCAAGCCAGGCGAGAAGGCGCTGACCTTCCGCCAGGAGAGCGGCCACGTGGGCGAGGAGTTCCGCAAGGTCACCCTGTCGGCGTCGTTCCCGCACGGCGTGGGACTGGCCGGCCGGGCGTGGGCCCAGGGCGAGCTGGTCTTCGCCGAGGACCTCGCGCTGGTGCACGACTGCGTCCGGGCGCCGGTCGCGAACCGCTCCGGCGTCCTGTCGGCCGTCGCCTTCCCGCTGTTCCGCGAAGGGGAGGTCGTCGGCACGCTCGACTTCATGGCTGCACCCGAGCACACGCCGGGCCCGATCCGCCTCACCGTGCTGCGCACGGTCGGGACGCTGGTCTCCCAGAGCCTCGAGCGCGTGCTGCAGGGCGAGCGCCGGCAGGAGACCGACCGCGACATGACCGCGATCAACGACGTGGTCGTCAAGATCGGCGAGTCCCATGACGAGCGCAGCTCGATCCAGTCCGTGCTCGACACGGTCCGCGCGGACTTCGGGTGGGAGTACGCCTCGTTCTGGGCCATCGACCCCGAGCAGCAGGTGCTGCGCAACGCCTACGAGTCCGGCAGCGCCGGCG
Source organism: Austwickia sp. (assembly GCA_039812465.1). GTDB lineage: Bacteria > Actinomycetota > Actinomycetes > Actinomycetales > Dermatophilaceae > Austwickia. The sequence goes on from JBDIAS010000087.1 coordinate 6,507, forward strand.
AGGAGTTCCGTCAGGTGACCCGGCAGGCCACCTTCGCCAAGGGCGTCGGCGTCGCCGGGCGCGCGTGGGCCGCAGGCGACCTGGTCTTCGAACCCGACCTGGGCCTGGTGGACGACTGCGTGCGCGCCCCTGCGGCGCAGCGCGCGGGCGTCAAGTCCGGGGTCTGCCTGCCGATCCGCGTCGACGGCCACATCATCGGCACGATGGACTTCTTCACCACGCGCGCGATCGTGCTCACCGCGGACCGCGAGAAGGCGCTCAAGTCGAGCGCGACCCTGTTGTCCAACGCGGTCGAACGTCACCGCGCGGCCGGGCGCATCCGCCACGCCGGTGAGGAGCTCATGAGTTCGATCACCGAGGTGGAGCGCAACGTGCTGCAGGCCTCCGAGGTCGCCGCCGAGGCGCAGCAGTTGACCGAGAACGCCGGCGAGATCGTCGCCCACCTCAACACCTCGAGCGTGCAGATCGGCAACGTGGTGAAGGTGATCACCTCGATCGCGGAGCAGACGAACCTCCTCGCGCTCAACGCCACGATCGAGGCCGCTCGGGCCGGCGAGGCCGGCAAGGGCTTCGCAGTCGTCGCGAACGAGGTGAAGGACCTCGCCCGCGAGACCGCCAAGGCCACCGAGGAGGTCGGCGAGAAGGTCGCCGCGATCCAGACCGATGCAGGCTCGGTCGTCGACGCGCTCCACCAGGTCGCTCAGACCGTCGAGCGGATCAACGAGGCGCAGAACATCATCAGCGGCGTCCTCACCGAGCAGAACGCGGTCACGCGCAGCGTGCTCGAGCAGGGCTGACCTGCGGAGCTGACCTGCAGGGTTGCCGGTCGGGACGATCTCCCGCCGAGGCCCACAAAGAAGGCTGGACGCCCGCTGTAACGCCACCAGACGTGGCAGCGATGTCCCCCGTGAGAGCCGCCACCGCGGACCCAGGGGGGAATCCTCGGGGCGCTCTCCCTGGTCGGGTGGTGGCCCATGGGTGGGACCAGTGACGTGAAGGGGGGCCCCCCGCCGCATCGGCGGGGAGCCCCCCTTCCGCATGCCCGGTTCCGCATGCCTGGTTCCGCATGCCCGGTGCGTCCTTGCGTCCCAGCCTGGCTCACACACCGCCGTTCCTGGCCGATAGGAGAAGCGTCTCGTTGCCCGGACACGGCCACCGATCTCGGTGGGCCTGGCACGGGAGTGTCCCACCATCGTGAGCTGCCGCGGACGGTTCCTCCGTCGCGGGCGATGTGGGGCGACGCGAAAGGAAATGACTTCGAGTGTCTGCTGCGACGTTGGCTCCCTTGTCACGGGAGGCCGCCTTCGGGCGAGACGAGATCATCGTGTCGAAGACCGACCTCAAGGGCCGGCTCGCGTACGTCAACCGAGTGTTCGTACGGGTGAGCGGCTACGACCGCGAGGAACTCCTCGGCAAGCCGCACAGCGTCATCCGCCACCCGGACATGCCGGGCGGGGTGTTCAAGCTGCTGTGGGACACCATCCAGGGGGGCCAGGAGATCTTCGCCTACGTGAAGAACTCGGCGAAGGACGGCGGCTTCTACTGGGTCCTCGCCCACGTCACACCGTCCTTCGACGCGGAGGGGCGGATCGTCGGCTACCACTCCAATCGGCGCTATCCCGACCGTGAGGCGGTCGCGCGGGTGGAACCGGTGTACCGGGCGTTGCGCGACGTGGAGCGCTCGTACTCGCACCGATCGGAGGCCGCGGCCGCCTCGTTGGCGCACCTGCAGGGTCTGCTCGACGAGGCAGGCTTGGACTACGAGTCGTACGTGTGGCGGCTGATCCACGGCGAGAAGAGCGGTGTCGGGGATGACTGAAACGATGACTGCGCCGATGACTGAGACGTCCCGATGGTTCTTCCGACGCAGCCCGAGCGCCGGCGCGGATGCCGCCGTCGAGCCGGGCCGCTTGCAGGATGCAGAGGCGATCGCGGCGATCTCGGCGGTGCTGCGGGGAGCCACCCGCGGGGATCTGGAGCACCGGGTGGGGCGCTTGTCCGCGGACCCCGAGCTGGTCGCGCTGGCCGACCACGTCGACGACCTGCTCGACATTATGGACGCCTTCGTGCGGGAGGCGGCCACGGCGTTGGCGGCGGCCTCGGAGGGTCGCTACCACCGGCAGATCCTCGCCCGGGGGTTGCCGGGCGTGTTCGGGACGACCGCGCAGCGGATCAACGGAGCCCAGGAACGCATGCACGCCGCCGCCGACGAGCTGGCGCGCCGTGACGCCGCGCAAGCGGAGATCGCGGCGACCGCGAAGGACATCTCCGCGCAGGTGGCGGGAGCGGCCACCGAGTTGGGCGCCTCGGCGCAGGCCCTGTCGAGCTCGGCCGCGTCGGCGGTCGTCGAGGCCGATCAGGCGGCGGACACCGTGGCCCGCCTCTCGCAGACCAGCCAGCAGATCGATGAGGCCACGCAGCTGATCGGTCGGGTCGCCGCGCAGACCCGGCTCCTGGCGCTGAACGCCACGATCGAGGCGGCCCGGGCCGGCGAGGCCGGCCGGGGATTCGCCGTGGTGGCCAAGGAGGTCAAGGACCTGGCCGACGAGACCACGCGGTCTTCGGAGGAGATCGCCCTGCAAGTGCAGGAGGCCACCGACGCCGCGCGCGCCGCCGGTCGAGCGATCTCGACGATCTCCGACGTGATCCGGGAGGTGGACGGCAATGTGGCCGGCATCTCGGACGCGGCGGGCGGCGACGGCGGGCTCTCCTACCTGGCCGAGCTGCTGCATCGCGAGATCGGGCGAATCGGCCCCTGAGGCCCTGAGGCCCTGAGGTCCTGAGGCCCTGAGATCCGAGGCCCTGAGTCCGACGGGGGATCCCGGCCGGTGACGTACCGTCGTCGCCGTGCGCTCCCCCTCCACGTCCCCCTCCCGCTCGGCCGCCGCCCTGCCCGCCGGTCTGGCTCTGGGCTTCCTCGCCGACCGGCTCTGGGGCGACCCGCAGCGGTGCCACCCGGTCGCGGCGTTCGGGTCGGTCGCGACGCGGCTGGAGGACCGCTGGTACGGGGACTCGCGGGCTGCTGGCATCGCGTACGTCGTCACGCTCGTCGCCGTCCCCACCCTCGCCGCGGGCGGCGTGGAGCGGGCCACGACCGGGCGTCCCGTGCTCCGGGCGGCGACGATCGCCGTGGCCACCTGGGCGGTGCTCGGCGGGCGGAGCCTGGAACGAGCGGCGCAGGCCGTGGCACAGCCGCTGGAGCGGGGGGACCTGGACGGCGCGCGCGCCGGGCTCCCGTCGCTGGTCAGCCGCGATCCGCAGAACCTCGATGCCGCGGGCGTCGCCCGGGCCACCGTGGAGTCGGTCGCAGAGAACACCTCCGACGCCGTGACGGCGCCACTCTTCTGGGGGGCGTTGGCCGGATTGCCGGGCCTGGTGGCGTACCGCGCGAGCAACACCCTCGACGCGATGGTCGGCTACCGCAGCGAGCGATACGAACGCTTCGGCTGGGCAGCGGCCCGACTCGACGACGCCGTGAACCTGGCCCCGGCGCGATTGGCGGGCGCCCTCGCGCTCGCGGCGGCGCCGTGGGTGGGGGGCTCCGCGAGCGCGGGGTGGGTCGCCATGCGCCGGGACGCCCCGGCCCACCCCAGTCCGAACGGCGGGGTCGTCGAGGCGGCGTTCGCGGGCGTCCTCGGAGTGAGCCTCGGCGGTGTCAACGCGTACGGCGGCGTGCGGGAGGACCGAGGCCGGTTGGGCGACGGCCCGCCGCCGGGCCCCGAGGATGTGGCGCGGGCGAATCGGCTGTCCCGCCTCGTCGGGCTCGGCTCGCTGGCGGTGGCCTGCGCGATGTCCTGCGCCGTCTCCGGAGTGACGTCCTGCACCGTCTCCGGAGCGACGCCGCGCGCTGTGTCGTGGGTCGGGGCCAGGCTCAGAAGGTCTTGGCGTCGATGACGAAGCGGTACCGGACGTCGGATGCGACGACGCGCTCGTACGCCTCGTTGATGTAGTCCGCGTTGATCAGCTCGATCTCGGCGAGGATTCCGTGCTGCGCGCAGAAGTCGAGCATCTCTTGGGTCTCCGGCATCCCGCCGATGCACGACCCGGCGAGCGACTTGCGCAGCGTGATCAGCGAGAACGGGGCCACCTGCAGGGGGTTGCTGGGGGCGCCGAGCTCGACCAGCGTGCCGTCGTAGCGCAGCAGGCGTAGGTAGTCGTCGAGCGGCAGGTTCACCGAGACGGTGTTGATGATGAGGTCGAGGCTGCCCGCCAGGGCTCCCATGGCGTCGGCGTCGGAGGTGGTCACGTAGTTCGTGGCCCCGAAGGCGTACCCGTCGTCCTTCTTGGCCAGGGAGTGCGACAGCACGGTGACCTCTGCGCCCATCGCGACCGCGATCTTCACCCCGACGTGCCCGAGGCCGCCCATCCCGATGATGCCGACCGTGCTGCCCGGGCCGACGTTCCAATGCCTCAGCGGGCTGTAGAGCGTGATGCCCGCGCACAGCAGCGGGGTGGCCGCCGCCAGATCCATCCCGCCGGGGATGCGGACCACGAAACGCTCTTCCACCACGATGTGCGTGGAGTAACCGCCGTGGGTGAGCTGGCCGTCGTACCCGATCGACCCGTACGTGCCGATGTTGCCGTCGACGCAGTAGTTCTCGAGTCCCTCGCCGCACGCCGTGCAGCGCCGACAGGAGTCGACCATGCAGCCGACGCCGACCGTGTCTCCGACCGCGAACCGCGTGACGCCCGGCCCCGCCTCGACGACCGTGCCGACGATCTCGTGCCCGGGAGCCAGCGGGAAGCGCTGCTCGCCCCATTCCCCGCGCACCGTGTGGATGTCGGAGTGGCAGATCCCGGCGTAGCGGATCTCGATCATCACGTCGGTGTCCCGCACATCCCGACGGGTGATCGTGGTCTTCTCCAGCGGGGCGCCCGCGGCGGGGGCGGCGTACGCGGCGACATTCAGCATGCCCCAACGCTACTCGGGTGCCGCGGGCACGAGACCCCGGCTGCGCCCGGACGGCTGACACGCGGCGTGCGCCCTCGGCGCGACCGTGACGTGACCGTGGCGCGACCGTGGCGCGACCGCGGCGCGACCGCGGCGCGACCGTGACGCGACCGTGACGTGACCGCGGCGCGACCGTGCAGGGAGCCATCCCGAGTCGACTCTGCGACCCTGACCTGGTGAGCTTCGCCGTTCTCGCGTTCATCTGCGCCATCGCCCTCATCGGCCCGGCGTTGGCGGCGCAGCGTGACCTGCGCGTGCCGGTCGTCGTGGGCGAGCTGCTCGTCGGGATCGCGGTCGGCCGCACCGGGTTGGGCCTGCTGGACGCCGAGGACGCGACCTTCACGTTCCTGGCGGAGGTCGGGTTCGCGTTGGTGATGGTGGTGGCGGGCTCGCACGTGCCCGTACGCGATCCTCAGCTGCGCGCTCGGGCCCGCGTGGGGTTGCTCCGGGCTGCGGCCATCGGCGTTCTCTCCGTCCCGGCGGGCTTCGCGATCGCCGCAGCGTTCGGGACGGGCCACGGGCCCCTCTACGCCGTGGTACTTGCCTCGTCGTCCGCTGCCCTGATCCTTCCGGTCGTGCAGGCCGCCGGGGAGTTGGACGACGCGTCGCTGGCGTTGTTGCCGCAGGTCGCCGTCGCGGACGCGGCCGCGATCGTTGCGCTTCCGATGGCCATCGACCCCGGGATGGTGACGCGCGCGCTCACCGGGGGCGCGTTGGTCCTCCTCGCCGCCGCGCTGATGCTCGCCGTGCTGCTCTGGGCGGAGCGCACCGGTCGGCGCCAACGCGTGAAGAACGTCTCCGAGGATCGGCGCCTCGCGATCGAGCTCCGCACCAGTCTGGCCCTGGTGTTCGCGCTCGCGGCGGTCGCGACCGCGACGCACGTCACGGTGATGCTGGCCGGCTTCGCGTACGGCCTCATCCTCGCCGCTCTCGGCGGCCCCCGACGACTGGGCAAGCAGCTGTTCGCGCTGACCGAGGGCCTCTTCGCCCCCCTGTTCTTCGTGTGGCTCGGGGCGTCCCTGGACCTGCGCACGCTGGGCGAGCGCCCGTCGTCGATCCTGCTCGGGCTCACGCTGGGGGCGACCGCGCTCGCCGTGCACGGCGCGATGGTGCTGACGCGCCAGGAACCGCTGACGGCCGTGCTGTCGGCGGCGCAGCTCGGCGTTCCGGTCGCGGCGGTCACCATCGGACGCAGCCTGGACGTGGTGACGGCGGAGGAATCCGCCGCGCTGCTGTTGAGCGCCGTCGTCACGCTCGTCGCGGCGACCTTGACCGGGCGCCGCATGGCGTCTCGACGGGCCTCGCTCCCATGAGGCGACCGGGGTGTTTCGGTCCCGTACGGCGACTGGGGTGTCGTTCCCCGTGCGGCGACTGGGGTGTGTCGTTCCCCGTGCGGCGACTGGGGTGTGTCGGTCCCGTGGGGCGACTGTCGGCGGCCACGAGAAAGTACTCGGAGACGGCCACGAAATTGCCCGATTGCCACTCGGCAGCGCGGATGACGTCCCGGAACCGCGCCCGCGAGGCCGGCATCGCTGACGACGACCCTGCACCGCGCATGAGGTCCCGTGGATCTCCGGGCCCGCAACGGCGAAACCGGGCTCGCGTCGGCGTAGGTGGGACTTCATCGTCGTCCCGGGGCGCGGATGCCGTCCCGGAACCGCGCCCGCGAGGCCGGCACCGCCGCCGACGACCCTTCACCGCCGACGACGACCCTTCACCGCGCATGAGGTCCCGTAGATCTCCGGGCCCCCGCCGGCGAAACCGGGCTCGCGTCGGCGTGGGTGGGTCTTCATCGTCGTCCCGGGGCGTGGATAACGTCCCGGAACCGCGCCCGCGAGGCCGGTACCGCCGACGCCGACCCTTCACCGCGCATGAGGTCCCGTAGATCTCCGGGCCCCCACCGGC
>JBDIAS010000088.1:0-13165 GCA_039812465.1 Austwickia sp.
TGCCGCAGGCGCTGGCCAAACTCGATCCTTCGCACCTGGTGCGTCAGCCGGTCATCTTCGTCGTCTGGGTCGGGTCGGTCCTCACGACCGTCCTGTCGCTGTTCGAGCCGAGCGTTTTCTCGATCTCGGTGACGATCTGGCTCTGGGCGACACTGGTCTTCGCCAATCTGGCCGAGGCGATCGCCGAAGGCCGGGGCAAGGCCCAGGCGGCGACCCTGCGCCAGACCCGGGTCGACACGGCGGCGCGGCGGCTGCGCGAGGACGGCTCGGAGGAGCAGGTCTCCGGCCAAGACCTGCGCCTGGGCGATCGGGTCGTCGTGGAGGCCGGTCAGGTCATCCCCGGCGACGGGGACGTCGTCGAGGGGGTCGCCACCGTCGACGAGTCCGCGATCACGGGCGAGTCCGCGCCCGTCATCCGCGAGTCCGGCGGGGACCGTAGCGCGGTCACCGGAGGAACCACGGTGCTCTCCGACCGCATCGTCGTCCAGATCACGAGCAAACCCGGCGAGACCTTCATCGACAAGATGATCGCCCTCGTCGAGGGCGCCGCCCGGCAGAAGACTCCCAACGAGGTCGCCCTGTCGATCCTGCTCACGGTCCTGACGATCATCTTCCTGCTCGCCGTCATGGCGCTGCAGCCCATGGCCATCTATTCGGGCCAGCGGCTGCACCTCGTCGTCCTCGTCGCCCTGCTCGTCTGCCTCATCCCCACGACGATCGGCGCCCTGCTCTCGGCCATCGGGATCGCGGGCATGGACCGCCTCGTCCAACGCAACGTCCTCGCCATGTCCGGACGCGCCGTCGAGGCGGCCGGAGACGTCTCCACGCTGCTGCTGGACAAGACGGGGACCATCACGTTCGGCAACCGGCGGGCCGCCGACGTCGTGCCCGTCGCGGGGACCGACCGCGCGGACCTGCTGGGGGCGGCGTACCTCTCCTCCCTGGCCGACGAGACGCCAGAGGGTCGCTCGATCGTCGAGTACGCCCTGGCCGAGGGCGTGACGTCCGAGGTCACGTCGATGGCCGACCTGGTGCGCTCGGGCGCGGAGTTCGTGCCCTTCACCGCGCAGACCCGGGTGTCGGGCGTCGACTTCCCGGACGGCGCGCGCATCCGCAAGGGCGCCGGCTCGGCCGTCGCGGCGTGGCTGCTCGCCGCGCAGGGGCAGATGGCCCACGACGTCGACGCCGCGGTCGACGCCATCAGCCGGGCGGGGGGCACGCCGCTCGTCGTCGCCCGCCAGGCCCCGGGGCGGCCACCTCGACTGCTGGGCGTCGTCCACCTCAAGGACGTCGTCAAGCCGGGGATGCGGGAGCGTTTCGAGCAGCTGCGCAGCCTCGGGATCCGTACCGTGATGATCACGGGCGACAACCCGCTCACCGCGGCCGCGATCGCCGCCGAGGCCGGCGTCGACGACTTCCTTGCCGAGGCCACCCCCGAGGACAAGATGCGCCTCATCAAGGCCGAACAGCGGGGCGGTCGGCTCGTCGCCATGTGCGGCGACGGCACCAACGACGCGCCGGCGCTCGCGCAGGCCGACGTCGGGGTCGCCATGAACACGGGCACCTCGGCCGCCAAGGAAGCCGGCAACATGATCGACCTCGACTCCGACCCCACGAAGCTCATCGACATCGTCGGGATCGGCAAGCAGCTGCTCATCACGCGCGGGGCGCTGACGACCTTCTCGATCGCGAACGACGTCGCCAAGTACTTCGCGATCATCCCCGCCATGTTCACGGGCATCTTCCCCGGCCTGGCGGCGCTCAACGTCATGGGCCTGAGCAGCCCGGAATCGGCCATGCTCGCGGCGGTGATCTTCAACGCGCTCGTCATCGTGGCCCTGATTCCGTTGTCACTCAAGGGGGTTCGCTACCGGCCGCTGAGCGCCACCGCGATGCTGCGGCGCAACCTGCTCGTCTACGGTCTCGGGGGGTTGGTCGCCCCCTTCGTCGGCATCAAGCTCATCGATCTGCTCGTGTCCCTCCTCCCCGGAATGGCGTGACATGTCCGTGCTCCGCCCGGCGCTTGCGGCCGTCAAGATGCTGCTCGTCCTCACCCTCCTCCTCGGCGTCGCGTACCCCGCGCTCGTGACCGGGCTCGCCCGCCTGGCACCCGACCGCGCCGACGGGTCCCTGCTCGTCGTCGCCGGGGAGACGGTCGGTTCCGACCTCCTCGGCCAGGAGGTCACCGACCCGCGCTTCTTCCACGGGCGCCCCTCCGCGTCCCACTCCTCGGGGTCGACCAGCGGCGGCACCAACCTCGGCCCCACCTCGCACGCCCAGGCGTCGGCCGTCGCCGGCCGGGAGGCGGCCCTGCGGGCGGCCAACCCGGAGGCGCGCGGGCCGATCCCCGCCGACGCGCTCACGGCGTCGGGGTCGGGGCTGGACCCCGACATCAGCCCCGCGTACGCCGCGTGGCAGCTCCCGCGCGTCGCGGCGGCCACCGGACTTCCGCCCGTTGAGCTGCAGACGCTGGTGGCCGACCACACGGCCGACCCGGCCTTCGGTTTCCTCGGCAACGCGCGGGTCAACGTGACGGCGCTCAACGCCGCCCTGGCGGCTCGGCTGCATCGGTGAGAAGGGCGCCATGGCTCGCGGACGGCTGAGGATCTACCTGGGGGCGGCCCCGGGCGTGGGGAAGACCGTCGCCATGCTCTCCGAGGGGGCGCGGCGCGCCGCGCGCGGCACCGACGTCGTCGTCGGGCTCTGCGAGACCCACCAGCGCCGCCACACGGCGCAGCTGCTCGAAGGTCTCGAGGTCATCCCCCGCCGCTTGCTCCACTACCGCGGGAGCGCGTTCGAGGAGATGGACCTCGACGCGGTGATCGCGCGTCGCCCCCAGGTGGCGCTCGTCGACGAGATGGCCCACACCAACGCCCCCGGATCCGCGCACGAGAAGCGGTGGGAGGACATCGAGACACTCCTCGACGCCGGGATCGACGTCATCACCACCGTCAACATCCAGCACCTCGAATCGCTCAACGACGTCGTCACCGCGATCACCGGCATCACCCAGCAAGAGACGGTCCCCGACCAGGTCGTACGGTCTGCCGACCAGCTCGAACTCGTCGACATGTCCCCGGAATCGCTGCGACGCCGGATGGCCCACGGCAACATCTACAAGGCGGAGAAGATCGACGCCGCCCTGTCCAACTACTTCCGGGTGGGCAACCTCGGCGCCCTGCGTGAGATCGCGCTGCTCTGGCTGGCCGACCGGGTCGACGAGGCCGTCGAACGCTACCGGGGCGACCACGGCATCACCGGCACCTGGCCCACCAGGGAGCGGGTCCTGGTCGCCGTCTCCGGCGGCCGCGAGGGCGCGGCGCTGCTGCGGCGTGGCGCCCGGATCGCCACCCGCGGCGCCGGGGGGGAGCTGCACGCCGTCTACGTCGCTCGCCGCGACGGATTGGCGGGCCCCCCGCTGCCCCAGGTCGCCGAACTGCGCACGCTCACCGAGGAGCTCGGGGGCACCTTCCACACCGTCACCGGCGATGACCCCGCCCTGGCCGTGCTGGACTTCGCGCGCGGCCTCAACGCCACCCAGATCATCATCGGCACCAGCCGCCGTCCCGCCTGGCGTCGAGCGGTGCAGAGCGGCATCGGGGAGTCGATCATCGCGGGAAGCGGCAACGTCGACGTCCTCGTCGTCACCCACCCCCACGCGGGTCGCGGCGCGGCGCGCCGGACGATCGGGGCGCTGACAGCCGACCGTGTGCGGCTCGGCGCCGTCCTCGGGCTGGCGCTCCCGCTCGTGCTCACCTTGCTCGTGTCGCTGGTCCCCGTCCGGGTGGGCCTGCCCCTGATCGTGCTCGTCTACCTGCTGGCCGTGGTGGGCGTCGCTCTCGTCGGCGGCCTGTGGCCCGCCATCGCCTCGGCGGTGTTCTCGTCCCTCCTGATCAACTGGTTCTTCACCCCACCCGTCCGGAACCTGACCATCTCCGACCCCGAGCACGTCGTGGCGCTGTTCGTCTTCGTCGCGATCGCCGCGACCGTTTCGACCGTGGTCCACCGGAGCGCCCGGCGCGCCGACGCGGCACTGGAGGCGCAACAGGAGTCCACCGCCCTGGCCGAGCTCACCCACACGCTGCTCGGCTCCACCGACCAGATGACCCTGCTGCTGCGCCGCGCCGTCGACATGTTCGGCGCCGAGGCGGCGGCCGTCGTGCGGCGGGCCACCAAGGATCATCCCGAGTCACTGGTCGTCGACGCCACGGAGGGGTTTGCGGACCTGAGGGACGTGCAGACGCGCGCGACGATCGAAGCCGTCGACGACGCGCACGACCTCGTGGTCGTGGGGCCGCCGTTGCCCGCCGACCGGCAACGGCTGCTCGCGGCCTTCGCCGCGCACGCGGCCGCCATCCTGCACCGCCGGGCCCTGCAACGCAGCGCCGGCGACGCGGAGACCCTCGCCCGCGACAACAGAGCCCGCACGGCGCTGCTCTCGGCGGTCTCGCACGATCTGCGCACTCCGCTGGCCTCGATCAAGGCGGCGGTCGGCAGCCTGCGCAGCAACGAGGTCACGTTCACGGCGGAGGACCAGGCGGAGCTCGAAGCCATCATCGAGGAATCGGCGGACCGGCTCGAGGCGCTCATCGGCAACCTCCTCGACATGTCCCGGCTCCAGGCCGGAGCACTCGTCGCGCGCCCCCGCGACATCGACCTCGCGGAGGTGATCCCGCACGTCGGCGCCACGCAGAGCCACCCGCGTGGCGTGCCGTGGGACATCAGGGCGGACGCGCGCACCGTGTACGCGGATGCGGGGCTGCTCGAGCGGGTGCTGGACAACGTCGTCGAGAACGCCCTGCGCCACGCGCCGCCCCCGGCCTCGGTGCGCGTCACCGCCAGCCGGATGGGGGGCACGGTCGAGATCCGGGTCGTCGACACGGGGCCCGGGATGGAGGAGGGCTTGCGCGAGCGGATGTTCCAGCCCTTCCAGCGACTCGGCGACGCGCCCGACGGCGAGGGCGTGGGCCTCGGCCTGGCCGTGGCCCGCGGACTCACCGAGGCGATGGGGGGCAGCATGGAGTCCGAGGACACACCGGGTGGCGGGTTGACGATGGTAGTCACCCTCCCGGTGAGCGCGCCGATCGAGGTCGGCCCCACGGCGCCGCCGAACTCGGTGACCGGGACGGAAACGTCCCCATGACGGGGCGGATCCTCGTCGTCGACGACGAGCTGGCCATCCAGAGCACTCCGCGTTCGAGTGCCCCGCCTTCGCGCTTGACGTCGCGACCGCGACGGTCAGCTGCGGGTGGGATCGGAGCCGCGGCGGTCACCGCGCGTTCGGAGCCCTGGCGGTCACCGCGCGTTCGGAGCCCTGGCGGTCACCGCGCGTTCGGAGCCCTGGCGGTTTTGTGGTCCAGGTCATAGCCTCGCGGTACGTCATCGCCGCGGGCCGTGACCCGGCCGGTGAGCGCCTTTCACGGCCCGGGGGGCAGGATCGGCCGGCGACGATGCGGCCCGCGGCGCGGCCGACGGCGTACGGGGCATCACGTACAGCCCTGGCGCCCGAAAACCTTGCGCCCGAAGAATCCGTCGTCGAGCACCACCACCGAGAGGAGCGTCATGTCAGACCACGACGTGCGCATGATCATGTTGTCCACCGAGGACCTCGACGCATCGATCCGTTTCTACACGGAAGTTCTCGGGATGCCGTTGAAGTTCCGTGACGGTGACCACTTCGCCGCCGTCGACGGTGGATCGGTCACGCTGGCGTTGGCGACGAACCTCGACCACCCGATCCCGGGACAGGTGGTCGTCGGCGTCAAGACTGCCGACGTCGACGCGGCCGCGCGGGCCGTCGACGAGCACGGAGGCGGCATCGTCAAGGGCCCGTACAACGACGCGCACGAGCGTCGAGCCGTGGTCTATGACGCCCAGGGCAACGGGCTCGTCTTCTACAGCCCGCTCAAGCGCTAAGCGCCCGCTTCGTCAGCCGCGACCGGCCATCTCGCAGGTCCACCCGGGGGGCGGCTCGCCGGTGGTCAACGCGGTGCGGATCGACGCCACCACGTCCCCGGTGAGCCGCTCGTCGCCGGCCGGATAGACGATCACTTCCTCCTTGGCGTTGTGCTCGCCGAGGATCGACTCGAGCAGGCCGTACGTCTGGTGCATCGCCGCTGGGTCGTCGTGGTCGGACACCTGCGCCTCGAGGCGGTCGAGGAGGTCCCAGATCTGGCCGTGCTCGCGGAGCATGACCAGGAGGGGGCCCAGCAGGCCCGCCGCCCGCAGCGGCGGGAAATGCAGTTCCTCCTCCACCCAGATGTGGCGTCGCAAGCCGTCGCTCGCGGCCTGCAACTGCTCGGCCTCGACCCGACCGGCCGCCACGCCCTCGGCGAAGGATGCGAACCGGGCGTCGATCTCGCGGTGATCCTGCTCCAGCGCTGCCCCGATGGTCGATTCCTGGGGCATCACGTCCTCCTCGGGTAGGTCGGTCACCGTGCGATGAACGATCAGGCACTCGCCATACGATCAGGCACTCGCCATACTCTGCCCGCGGGAGTCGCCGGAACGCCCGCCGAGCTCGGCCAGCCGCCGCTGGATGGCGGCGGTGAGCTGGTTCCAGGACTCGCTGAAGGCGGAGATTCCGTCGTCTTCGAGCCGGGTGACGACGTCGTCGTAGTCGACGCCGAGGGCGCCCAGGCGGTCGAGGACCTCCTGGGATTCCTGGTAGGCGTCTCGGATCGAATCGGTGGGGATCACGCCGTGGTCAGCGACCGCCCGCAGCGTCGCCTCGGGCATGGTGATCACCACGTCCGGTGCGACCAGACCGACCACGTACCGCGTGTCCGAGTAGGTGGGGTCCTTCGTGGAGGTCGACGCCCACAGCAGCCGCTGCGGGCGGGCACCGACGCTCGCGAGGGCTTGCCACCGTTCGCCGGCGAGCATGTGTTCGTATCGTTGGTAGGCGAGCCGGGCGTTGGCGATGGCGGCCTGGCCACGCAGCGCCTCTGCCTCGGGCGAGCCGATCGCGTCGAGCCGGGCGTCGACCTCGCTGTCGACCCGGGAGACGAAGAACGACGCGACCGAGCAGATCCCGGCCAGATCGATGCCGGCCTCCCGTGCTTGCTCCATCCCGGTCAGGAAGGCCTGCTCCACCTGCCCGTACCGGGCCAGGGAGAACAGCAGGGTCACGTTGATGCTGATGCCCTCGGCCAAGCAGACGCTGATGGCCTTCAGACCTTGCAGCGCGGCCGGGATCTTGACGAACAGGTTGGGGCGGTCCACGGTCTGCCACAAGCTGCGGGCCTGGGCGATCGTGGCGTCGGAGTCGTAGGCCAGGCGGGGATCGACCTCGATCGACACCCGCCCGTCCACCCCGTCGGTGGCCTCGTACACCGGGCGGAGGACGTCGCACGCCATGCGTACGTCGTCCGTGGTGAGGAGGCCCACGGCCTCCTCGGCCGACGCGCCGCGCGCCGCGAGTTCCGCGAGCGGCGACGCGTACGCCGGGGAGTCCGCGATGGCCTTGGCGAAAATGGTCGGGTTCGTGGTGATCCCGCTCACATGCTGGTCCTCGACCAGCCGGGCCAGGCTGCCCGACGCGAGTCGCTCGCGGCTCAGGTCGTCCAGCCAGAGAGAGACGCCAGCTCGGAGCAGCGCCGCGAGTGGGTCACTCATGTCCGCGCTCACTGCGGAACGATCCGCCAGGGCGCGCGCCTCGGCGCCATCCGCCGCCCGTGCCGGGACGGGAGCGGTCGTGGGCGACGGCGAGCTGCGTCAGGGCGAGCGCTCCGACCAGCAGGCCGACGTCGCGGAGCGCCACGTCGTAATACCCGGAGTACGTGAGCAGGTTGACGATGATGCCGGCGAGCCACAGCGCGACGATCGGGGCGCCGTAGCGCGGCGCGACGGCCACGACCAGACCCGCCACGATCTCGATCACACCGACGACATACATGGCCGTCTGCGCCGAGAACGGCAGCACGCCCACGAGCCAGGGGGCGAGATAGTCCGGCCAGAACGTCAGGTAGTTCGTGAACTTGTCCAGTCCCATCACGATGGGAAGGGCCACGAACCCGACTCGGAGCAACAGGTAGGCCCTCGAGGCCGCGTCCTGGTGTCGAGCCACGGGTGCCCCACCGGACTGCGACGTCAGCCCGCTGGCGTCGTCAGAAATCTTCCTCATGTGACTACTCCCTTCTAGGAGAATCTATGAGAACTCATAGACTTCTTCCCTCGGGCCTCCCATCGCCGCCTCCCATCGCCAACGACGGCGCGGCGAAAAGACCTCGATGGTGAGTCGGCAAATACCCGGAGACTCCAGAAGTAATCCTCGAACCCAGGCCGAGGGCGCCGCCCGGGGGAGTTCGATATCGGCGAAGCGTGGCCGGGCGCGACTGCTCAGGCCACCGGGGACAGTGGTCCGTCGGCTCGCGTGTCGCCGCCGGGGCTCGTACGGAAGGCGGCGCCCGCGTGGCCACCGGCGCTCGCGTCGGCAGGGGTCCTACGGACACCCGCGAGCCGGGCGGCTTCCCGCGCGGCCAGCTGCTCCACCTCGCGGAGCCACCGCTGCCGTTGCTCCGGCGTGGACTTGTTGACGGACGCGAAACGGGTGTGCGCCACCGGCTTCAGGCCGCAGAACGCGAGGGTCCCCTGCGAGAGCGAGCGCAGTCGCGTGTCGGGAAGCAGCGACTGCATCCACTGCGGGGTGTCGGCCGTGACGATCACTCGGGCGCTGCGCCCGGCCAGCAGCCCCTCGGGCCGACCGTTGTCGCCGTACCGGAAGTCCTCGCCCGGCAGAAGCGCGCGGTCCAGAAACCCCTTGAGGAGAGCCGGCGTCGATCGCCACCACACCGGCGTGACCACGACGATGTGTCGCGCCCCGCGGATGGCCTGCCGGGCGTCCGCCAGGTCGGGTTCGATCGGCATCCGCCCCGTGTATCCGAGCCGCATGTGGAGGTCAAAATCGAGCTCCCGGACGGGGAGGAGTCGGGCGCGCGGATCGCCGGCCACATACGAGCGGGCGAGCGCCGCGCAAAGGCTGTCGGGGTTGGGGTGGCCGTCGATGACGAGGGTGGTGTGGGGGGTGGGCAGAGCGGACATGGTCGGGTCTCCTTCGGGAACGAGGCCTTATCTTGACACTGTCACGTATCTGGACGCCGCCAAGTTTACGTACCATGTTGCTCATGTCAAGATCGTCTCGCGCCTACCATCACGGGGATCTGGCCGCGGCCCTGGAGTCGGCGGCCATCGAACTGCTCGCCGAGCAGAGCGCGACCAGCCTGAGCCTGCGAGAGGTGGCCCGCCGCGCCGGGGTCAGCCACAACGCCCCGTACCACCACTTCAGCGACCGTCAGGGGCTGCTCAAGGCGGTGGCGGCCCGCAGCCTGCAGGATCTCTTGGCCGCGATGCTCGCCGCTCGAGAGGTGGCGGCCACCCCGCGGCAGCAGCTCGTCGCGATCGGGGCGGCGTACGTCGATTTCGCGATCGAGCACCCTGGCCAGTTCGGGACGATCTTCGACCCCGAGATCTGCGATCCCCGCGAGCCGAGCCCGGTCACCGCGCCGCTCATCGAGGCGAACGACGAGCTTCTCGCGTCCGTGGTGCGCGACGTGCTCCCAGACGCGCCCGAGGCGAGGGTGCGCTCGACCGCGGCGGGTCTGTGGGCGGTCGTGCACGGCCTGGCGATCCTGGTCGCCGCGGGGCACCTACCGCGCGAGACGGTCCGGCCCAGCCTCGACGCGATCCTGGACATGCGGATCGGCCCCGCCTGACGGCACGGGGCTGGTTCACCCCACCCCGAACGTGGGAGACGCGCGAGGTGGGCCCCACCTCGCCCGTCTCCCGGGGCCACGCGCCCCGACGGATCACTGAGGGAGGCAGAGCCGCGTGCCCGGCGACCTCCGACAGGTCATCGACCGGGGGTGATAGCCCTCGCGGACCGACGCCGGGCCCGTTGGGTCGCGACGAACATGCGCAGCGCGTACGCGGGCGTCGGCGGCGCCCAACCGAGTTGCTCGCCCAACGACCGATCGTCGCGAACCGCCCAGTGCTCGACGATCAAGCCTTCCTGCATTCGGAAGAAGTGCGCGTGCCGCACGCGGAAGGGGCGACCGGTTGCGGGGAACACCTGCGCGACGCGTCCGCTCTCGCCGTACACGGTGAACGGACCGGTGTGCCGGCCCGCCATCGTGCCATGGGTGACCACGAGATCGTCCTGGGCGATGCAGGTATCGACGTCGAACGCGATCGCGCTCCAGGCCTCGCGCAGCCAGCGGGAGGTGGCGACGAAGGCCCGGGGCCCGCGGCCGCGACACTCGGCCGGCTCGGCGATCGACTCCCGATTGACAGCGTCCGGATGGATCAGGCGCTCGAGGGCGTCGAGGTCGCCGTCCGCCATGGCGTGCAGGCTTCTCACCGCCAGGGTGCTCCTCGTGTCTGTTGCCATCATGCCCCCCCATTTTCATTACAGTGAACTGTAATGAAAGAGTCCTCTCCCGCCCCCCGTACGTCAAGAGCCCAGGCCGCCGCAGCCACCCGGCGGCGCGTCATCGGCACGGCCGAGCGGCTGCTGCTGGCGAACGGCTGGTCCGGCACGACGATTCGCGACGTGGCCCGCCACGCGGAGGTCTCACCGGAGACGGTCTACAAGGCGTTCGGCGGGAAAGCCGCTCTCCTCAAAGCGGTGTACGACGTGCGCATCGCCGGCGACGATGCCCCGGTCCCGATCGCGGAACGCGAGGGGATCGCCCGCCTCAAGGTGGCCGCCTCGCCACCGGAAGCCGCCGACGCCTGGGTTGCGCACGCCCTGGCGATCCTTGGCAGAAGCGCCCCGCTCATGGCACTCGCCCTGGGTGCCCAGGCCAACGAGCCCGAGCTCGCCGAGTTCGTCCGGACCACCGATGCCGAACGGATGGTCGGGGCCACGCGAACCGCCGAGCACTGGGGGCGGCTGGGCTGGCTCCAAGTCACCGTCGTGGACGCGGCAGACCGCATCTGGTTGCTCGGCTCGCCGCCCACCTACCTGAACCTGCGCGCCCTCGGCTGGAATCGGGAGCGGCAGCACGCGTGGCTGCGCGAGTCCCTGCTCGCGCTCGTCCTGCGCTCCGGCGGTGCTGCGTCATAGGTCATGCCCTGGCGGCACGACACCGCCGCGCGTCGGGATCCCTCGTAGTGAGGATCTGCGGCCGCCGCCGCGAGCAGGAGAGACCGAGAGGACGCACGAAGGGACGCGGCGAATCCCTCATGACTCCCATCCCCCAGCTGCGGGGGACGCAGCTCCGCGTGGACGACAATCCGCGTGGATGCGGTGCAGGGCGTCGCAAGCGACGACCCTGTCGCCCGGGTCAGCTCTCCACGAACGGCGTCACCGACCGCACGCCCTGCCGGACGGCCTGGGCGCCCTTCTTCGTGCCGCGGACGACTCCCTGGCTCATCAAGGTCAGCCCGCCCCCGACCAGCCAGACGTCCTTCGCGAGGGCGGTGCCCTCCTGGGTCGGCCGGATGCCGTCGGCCTGCGTCATCCCGGGGGACTTGAGGTAGAGCCGCATCAGGCCGACGCCGAAGCCGGTCAGGGCGGCCCCCGCGACGGTCGCGGGCACCATCGGGGCGAGCAGCAGCGCGCCGATCCCCACCTCGCTGATCGCCAGCAGCTTCGCGAACGATGTCGGGTCCATGTCGTCGAAAACGCCCGGGAACGCGGTCTTCGCGCCCTGGTGGAGGAACTGTGCGGTCCCCTCGTCGGCGCTGAGCTTCCCGATGCCGGCGTTGAGGATGAACGCGCCGGTCGAGACGCGCAGGGGCAGCTGGGTCAGGTCCATGGGAACTCCTCGAAGACGCGTGGGACGGATCCCCTCGACTTTAATGGGCCCGCGATGGCGTCACACCCGGCCGGCTCCGCGCCCCTGTCGCATGCGCGAAGCGCGCGTGCGACGGTCCGGCCGAGGTCGTGCCTCCTCGGTTCCTCAGCCTCCGAAACCGAGGAAGACCAGGAGGCGCGGTCGAACTCCACGAGCGTTGTGCCGTCCCGTCGCTCGAGATCGACGTGGGCGTCCGAGCCCCGCACGGGTGGAAATCGCGGCAGTATCCTCTGGTTCGTGACTTCGCTGACACCGTCCGGCCGCGGCGCCTCGTGAGCGCCGCTGCGGACGCCGACGTCGACCGGGTGCTCACGCTCTTGCGGGAGGAGGGGCCGCTCACCGGCGCCGAACTCGTGCAGCGCACCCGGCAGGAGCCCATGCCTCTGTGGCGCATGTGCAAGCTCGTTCCGGAGATCATCGGCGAGCATGTCGGGCAGCGGTACCTTCGCCTCGACCGGGCCGTCGAGGGGTACGCGCGGCTGTCACCCTCGATCCGCCGTGAGTTCCTGACCTACACCGTGGTGGGCGTCGAGGGCGACCAGGACGCGGTCAACGCGCGCACCCAGGCCTTAACCGCCGAAGCGCAGCGGGTCAGTCGGGTCAAATCGCACACCGCCCGGGAGAGTATGGCGTCGATCATGAAGGAGGTGGGCCTCGACCGGCGCGAGGGCGACGACGTGACGTTCATCCTCGCCGGCGACGTCACGTACGGGATGGCGCACGAGGTGCCGCGGCCCGAGTCGAGCACGGGGCAGCTCGTGGTCGGTTCGGACCTGGACGTCATCGTGGTGGCGACTGACGACTTCCCCGAGGACCTGCTGACACGGCTCGACCAGGCGGTCTACCGACGTAAGCACTACCTGCTCAAGCACCCCGGGCACCGCGAGGAGATCGACTACATCGTCAAACGGCTGGCGAAGGTCCGTGAGCAGGTGGCGTTCGACAGCTTCGAGCACGGCGTCGCCGCCAAGATTCTCCACGAGGGTCAGCTCCTGTGCGGGAGCTTCGCCGTGTTCGAGGAGGTCAAGCGGCTGGTCACCGAGGCCGGGGTGCCGGAGCGGATCGCCGAGCTGCAGGCCGCCGCCATCGAGGATCGTCTCCTGGCCGAGCGGCATCTGCTGGAGAGCGATGACGACCATCGCACAGGTCAGCACTTCAACCTCTTCTACACGCGCGAAGAGGGCGACGAGATCTACTGATCCGCCGAAAAGGCCAGCGCGGACACCGGCGTCGAGGCGGTCTGGTCGCGTCGGTCGGAACCTGTGACGTGTGACATCGCGTAGACCCATCATGGACGTGGCTCAGCCTCGACGCGATCCTGGTCGTGCGGATCGGGCCGTCTGAGCCAGCCCGGGGCAGGCGAACGG
>JBDIAS010000089.1:0-12857 GCA_039812465.1 Austwickia sp.
GGGATCGGCCGCTGGGTCGCCCAGGACGCTCTGACCCGCCTCGCAGGCGCGGGCCGCCTCGCGAGCGGGCGGCTGCGCCCCCCGGAGGCGCCCGCCCTCGGCGAGATCAGTGGTGCGGGCGAAGGCCGTACGAACGACACCCGTGCTGGCGACGGCAGCGCGAGCGACGGCGGTACGGGTGACGGCGCGCGACACGACCTCGACTACTGCGATCCCGACGTCCTGCGGCTCCTGCGGCGCCGATCGCTGGCCGCGCTGCGGGCGGAGGTCGAACCGGTCGAGCAGCGCGACCTCGCCCGCTTCCTGCCCGCGTGGCAGGGCGTCGGCCAGGACGCCCGAGGCGTGGACGGCGTGGCCCAGGCGATCGAGCAGCTCGCCGGCGTGATCCTTCCGGCGAGCGCGTGGGAGACGCTGGTGCTGCCGGCTCGGGTCCGCGACTACTCCCCGGCCGATCTCGATGAGCTGCTCTCGTCCGGGGAGGTCCTGTGGCAGGGGCACGGCGCGCTGCCCGGCCGGGACGGCTGGGTCTCGTTCCACCTCGCCGACTCCGCGCCGCTCACGCTCGCACCGTTCGCCGGGCTGGGCCTCGATGGGCCGGGCCTCGACGGGCCGGGCTTCAACGGACCGGGCTTCAACGGACCGGGCTTCAACGGCCTGGACGCCGACGAGGAGGGGCCCGCGGAGGGTCTGATCAAGGACGCGGATACGGCTCAGGGCGCGGCAACTGCCGAGGGCGCGGATCTGCAGCGCGCGCTTCTGGCCATCCTGGGATCGGGGGGCGCGTTCCACGCGCGGGCCTTGGCCGAGCGGTGCGGCCGCGCCGACACGACGGCTGTCGTCGACGCCCTCTGGGCCCTCGCCTGGGCTGGCGCGGTCACGCACGACACCTTCGCCTCGCTGCGCGCCCTCACTGGTGCGGGAGGAACCCGACGGTCCCGTCCGCTCGCGCGTCGCGGCGGGCGACGCCTCCGGGGGTACGGGTCCGTGCTGGGCCGCGCGCCGACGCCCGGGGGCCTCGGGGTCCCCCGGGCTCCTCGCGCCGAGCTGGCCGGCGGTCTCGGGCGGTGGTCCCTCCTGCCACGAGCCGCCACCGACCCGACCGTGCGCGCTCATGCGGCCGCGGAGCTGCTGCTCGAGCGCCACGGGGTGGTCACCCGCGGGGCCGCCGCCGCGGAGGAGATCCCCGGTGGGTTCGCCGCGGTCTACCGGGTACTCGCCGCCGCGGAGGAGGCCGGGCGGGTGCGCCGCGGCTACTTCGTCGAGGGTTTAGGCGCCTCGCAGTTCGCCACCACGGGCGCCGTGGATCGCCTCCGCGCGGGCCGCCGCGAGCCCGACCCGTTCGCCGCGACCGGCGCCCTGCCGGGGCCGACCGGGGATCCCGGACCGACGGCGCTGCTCCTCGCCGCGACCGACCCCGCCAACCCCTACGGAGCCGCGCTCCCGTGGCCGGCGCGCCCTCGATCACACGGCGGCCCGGGAGGCGGGGCCCGCGACGCTGCTGGCAACAGCAACAGCAACAGCAACAGCAACAGCGATCGTGACCGTGACCGTGACCATGCCCTCGCGGCGGGAGAAGCGGGCACTGCCCGGCGGTCGGGGCCCGACACTGCCCAGCGGTCGGGCACCGACACCCGGGAGCCGGAGGCGGGACATCGCCCCGGCCGCAAGGCGGGGGCGCTCGTGGTCCTGCGCGACGGCGACCTCGTGCTCTACGTGGAGCGAGGCGGTCGTACGGTCCTCACCCACACCGACGATCCCGACGCGCTGGCCGCCGCCGCGCGGGCGCTGGCCTCGGCCGTGTCCGAGGGAGCCCTGGGCGCCCTGACCATCGAGAGGGCCGACGGCGAGGCGATCCTCGGGTCCCCCCACCCGCTGCGCTCCGCTCTGGAGGACGCCGGATTCCATGCGACACCCCGCGGCCTTCGGATCCGCCGATGAGCACCCCCATCCCCTCCCGACCCGCAGGAGGCCCGCATGCCTGAAGGCGACACGGTCCTGCGCACGGCCCGGCGGCTGGACCAGGCGCTGCGCGGGCGCCCGCTGTTCGCCGCCGAGTTGCGCTGGGGAGACCTGGGCGCCGTCGACCTGACGGGTGCTCGCACGGTCGAGGTCGCGAGCCGCGGCAAGCATCTCCTGCATCGCCTCGATGACGGTCGGACCGTGCACACCCACCTGCGCATGGAGGGCTTCTGGCGGGTGGTCGCGACCGGCGACGCGGCACGTGCGCGGCAGCAGCGCAGCCGGGACGTGCGGGCCGTACTCGTCACCGACGACTGGACGTGCCTCGGGCTGCGCCTCGGGATGCTCGACCTCGTCCCGACGACGCAGGAGCATCGGCTCGTGGGCCACCTGGGGCCCGACGTGCTCGGCGAGGACTGGGATCTCGACCGCGCGGTCGCCAACCTGGCCCGCGCGGGCGGCGGCCCCGTCGGTGGAGCGATCGTTGGTGAGACGTTCGACGGTGGTGCGATCGACCGCGGAGCGATCGCCGGTAGTTCGTCCGACGGTGGTGCGTCCGACGGTGGTGCGTTCGACGTCGCGGAGATCGGCGGCGCGCTGCTCGACCAGCGCCACCTCGCGGGGATCGGGACGATCTACGCGAGCGAGTCGCTCTTCTGCGAGCGGGTCTCCCCCTGGACTCCGGTCGCCGAGCTCGGGCGGAGCCGGCTGACGGCCGTGGTCGAGCGGGCCAGGCGTCAGCTCCTGGCGGGGGCGCGCCGGCCGTCGCCGTGCACCACCGGCATCCCACGCTCCGGCCAGGCGCTCTACGTCCACGGGCGCTCGGGGCGGTCGTGTCGCCGCTGCGGCGGGACGGTCCGGGTGGCCCCGATCGGACGGCCGCCCCGCGAGCGCGTGCTGTTCTACTGCCCGAGCTGCCAAGGCGGCCTGGCGCCGGGCGACGACGGCGGCCCGATCGCCCCGCTCGGCGCCGCCCGCAGGCCAAACCCGCTGCGCGCCAAAGGGATCCTGAACGACCGCTCGTCGCACGGATGAGATGACGCGCTCACCCGGCACCCGGCGAGGCCGATGAGGACCGGACCGACCCGGCACCGTCGCGGACGCCAGGATGCACCTCCCCCCGGGGCATCCCCGCACCGCGACCGGCTCGAGAGGAAGCCTCGCCATGCCCCACACCGCCCCCGGCACCCCCGCGCCCCGGCGCGACCCTCGGGACCGGGCGGGCCGGGCGGGCCGGGCGGGCCGGGCCACCGCGAGCGCCACGCGACAAGGTCTCGCCGCCGCGGCGGTCTGCCTCGCGGTGGCCCTGCTGCCGGCGGGTTCCCTCCCGTGGCAGGGGCAGGGGCAGGAACACGGGCAGGCACACGGGCAGGGACAGGGTCAAGCCGCCGGCCGGGGGACGTCCGCACCGGGCGGCCCCGTCCTCGTCGGGGTCGGCGAGCCCCTCGACACCCCGGATCTGAGCGGCGCCGCTCGAGCCGCCCATCACGCCATCGCCGTACAGGAACCGCAGCTCCACGCCGAACCCACGCCCGAGCCGACCCGCGCGGCGCTCACACCCGCGCCGGCGGAGCGGGACCGCCCGGCCGACCTCGACCACCCCAGCGAGGCGACACCCCGGTATACGGGCCGGGTCGTGGTGAAGCTCGCGGACGCGTCCGCCGCCGCGGACCGCCGCCCGGAGCTGGCCGCCCTGGCCGTCGCCGCGGGGACCCCGCTGTCCGTGACCCGGGAGACCGCGACCGGCGGCACGCTGGTCGAGGTGGGTGGCGTCGACCCGGTGCGGGCGGCGCAGCGGCTGGCCGCGCAGCCGGGGGTGGAGTACGCGGTGCCCGAACGCCGGTACACCGCGCTCACCGATCCCAACGATCCCGGCTTCGCCGCGCAGTGGAACCTGCGGGCGATCCGCGCGCCCCAGGCGTGGCCGTACGCGACGGGCGCCGGCGTACGGGTGGCGGTCCTGGACTCGGGGACGGGGAAGCACCCCGACATGGCGGGGCGGTACCTGCCCGGCTACGACTTCGTCACGGACCTGCCCACCGCGCGCGACGGCAACGGCCGCGACCCGGACCCCACCGATCCCGGGGACTGGACACGCGCCGGCCAGTGCGACCCGAGAGAGGGCGCCGCCCCCTCTTCGTGGCACGGGCTGCACACGGCCAGCGTCATCGCGGCCCTCACCGGCAACGGGATCGGCGTCTCCGGCATCGCGCCGCAGGCGACCGTCCTGCCGCTGCGGGTCCTCGGCCCCTGCGGCGGCAGCACCACCGACATCACCGATGCGATCGTCTGGGCTGCGGGCGGCTCCGTGCCCGGCGTGCCCGCCAATCCGACCCCGGCCAAGATCATCAACCTCTCGCTGGCGTCGCCCGGCCGGTGCACCGCCATGGAGCAGCGGGCGATCGACACAGCCCGGTCGCGGGGGGCGTTGATCGTCGTCGCCGCCGGCAACTCCAGCGCGCCCGTCTCGGGGTCGGCGCCCGCGAACTGCCGCGGCGTCCTCGTCGTCGGCTCGTCGACGGCGGCCGGAACCCGTGCCTCGCACAGCAACTACGGCTCCGCGGTGGCACTCGCCGCGCCCGGCGTGAGCATCTGGGGGCTGGGCAACTCCGGAACTGCCGCACTCGACCCGACCGGCTGGGGGACGGTGGCCCGCTCCGGCACCTCAACCGCGACGCCGCAGGTGTCCGCGGCCGCCGCCCTCGTGTGGTCGGTCGCGCCGTCGCTCACCGCGGACGACGTACGCCGCATCCTGCGTCAGTCCGCCGCGCCCTTCGGCGCGGCCACCAGCGGACTCGGCGCGGGCGTCCTCGACGCGGCCGCCGCGGTGGCCCTCGCACGCCCGCAGCCGATCGCCGCCCCGAGCATTGTCTCGCTCTCAGCGCCCGGCGCCCGGTCGTCCGGCGGCGACACCGTCCGGATCGTCGGGACCGCCTTGAGCGGTGCGACGGTCAGGGTCGGGGGATCGATCGCGAGCATCCGGCAGTCGACCTCTACCTCCCTGGACGTCGTCGTGCCCGCGGGGCGCGCCGGCAGCACGCGCCTCACGGTGACGACGGCGGGTGGGAGCGCGAGCGCGCCGTTCTTCTACGACGACCGGTACGTGATCCGGAGACAGGGCCCTGCCTTCACCCCGATCGACTGAGCGGGAAAGCGCGGGTAGAGCCGAGAAAAGCCCAGGTCAACGACGGGCACGAATCCCGCGGATCATCAGGCCGCCGAGGCCCGCACGTCCGCGGCGGGCAGACCCCTCGCCGGCAGGGGCAGAGCCACCGTCGGGCAGGCCGCATCGCGCCGCTCGGCAGCGGACGCGCGGACGGCGACCCGCTCCAGCAGCGTGGACAACGGCAGGTCGAGCGCGGTGCAGATGGCTCCGAGAAGTTCCGAAGACGCTTCCTTCTCGCCGCGTTCGATCTCGCTGAGGTAGCCGAGCGAGACCGACGCCGACGAGGAGATGTCGCGCAGGGTCCGGCCCTGGCCCGTGCGGCACTCCCGAAGGGCGTTGCCCATCTCGCGCCTGAGCAGGATCATCGCGTTCCTCCCGCGTCCGCTGACCGGTTCACCGTACTGTCCCCTCCGCCGTGACGCCCCCGCCGTACGGCGTGTCCCGCGCGTGCCCCGCCACGTCCCCCGACGTGGCACCCGAAGGCGAACCGCCGGGTCGATGCGGGGCGCGGGGGTTCACGCCGGCTCGGGCGTGCCCGGGACCTGGCGTTGCCGCCGGTCCGCTCACCAGCGTACCCGGCGGGCCCAACACCTCGCGACCGCCGCGCGATCCGGCGACGACGCGCCGGATCGCTGCGCCCACGAGCGTCGTTCACGCGCCGAGCTGTTCGGCGAGCAGGCCCAGCTGTTCGGCCAGGAGGCGATGGGCCGCCGCCACGCTCGCCGCCCGGATCTGCGCCCGATCGCCCTCCACGGCCAGGCGGACGGCGCGTTCGGCGCCCGGACCGCTGACCGCGACGAACACCGTCCCCACCGGCGCGCCGTCGCAGGGATCCGGCCCCGCGACCCCGGTGGTCCCGAGTCCCCACGTGGCGCCACAGCGTTCGCGGGCGCCGCGAGCGAGCCGCACGGCCACCTCCTCCTGCACCGAGCCGCCCGGGCGGGCCAGCACCGCGGGGTCGACGCCGACCAGCGAGGCCTTGAGGTCGGCGTGATAGGCCACGATGCCGCCGCGCACCGCCGCCGACGCGCCGGGCACGTCGATGAGCCCGGCCACGAGCCGGCCACCAGTGAGGGACTCGGCGCAGGCCACGGTCTCGCGACGGCGGATCAGCGCGGCGATCAGCGCGTCCGGCGTCGCGCCGTCACCGGGCCTCGGTGCCCTCACCGAGCCTTGCCTCGACCGGGCGAAGCCGCCACCAGGCGGCGCGCCTTGAGCAGGTAGTCCAGGCCGGTCACGACCGTGACGCCGACCGCCGCCGCCATGACGGCTACGGCGATCCAGGACCAGGGAACGCCGAGGGGGGCGATCATCAAGCTCAGCGCGAGTGCTTGCAGCGTGGTCTTCAGCTTGCCGCCCCTGCTGGCCGGCATGACCCCGTAGCGGATCACCACCACGCGCAGCAGGGTGATCCCGACCTCCCGGACGATGACCACCGCGGTGACCCACCACCACAGCTCCCCGATCAGCGAGAGCCCGATGAACGCCATCCCGGTCAGGGACTTGTCCGCGATCGGGTCGGCCATCTTGCCGAAGTCGGTCACGAGGTTGCGCGCCCGGGCGATCTCCCCGTCGAGGCGGTCGGTGGCCATCGCCACCACGAACACCGCCAGGGCCCACCACCGCATCGCCGTGTCGGAGCCGCCCTGCGCGAGGAGAAGCGCCCCGAAGACGGGGACGAGCGCGATCCGCAGGAGGGTCAGCGCATTCGGCACGTTCCACGGGCTGGGGGCGCCGGCGTGGGATCCGGCGGCGTCGGGTGCGGCGGCTCCGCGGTGGCTGCCACGGTCGGAACCGCCGGCGCTCTCGGCCGTCACGGTCCGGCCTCCTCCAGCGGCGTCACGATCAGGTCGACACCCTCCGCCGCGACGGCGCGGCAGTCCAGGAAGTCGCCGGACCGGCAAGCGCTGGCGTCGCCGGGTCTGTCCAAGGAGCCGCCGGGTCGGTACGGGGGGCGGCCGCCCGCTCCGGCGAGGAGCCGACATACCCCGTCGACATCGGGGCCCTGGTGGGCAGCGCGCCCGTGCCAGGAGCCCGGCTCGTCGCCCGGTTCCTCCACGAGGATCCGCAGGCGCTCCCCCACCCGCTCGCCGGCGCGCTGCGCGGTGAGCTCCTCGACCAGATCCGTGACCCGCGCGTATCGCGCCGCGATCTCCTCTTCCGGCAGGTGCCCGTCGAGCCCCGCGGCCTCCGTACCGTCCTCGTCGGAGTAGCCGAAGACCCCGCACACGTCGAGCCGGGCCGCGACCAGGAAGCGCTCGAGCTCGGCGACGTCGCGGTCGTCCTCGCCGGGGAACCCCACGATCACGTTGGACCGGACGCCGGCCTCCGGGTTCACCGACCGGATCCGGTCCAGCAGCGCGCAGAAGTCCTCGGTGGACCCGAACCGACGCATCCGCCTCAGGAGCGGTGCGCTCGCGTGCTGGAACGACAGGTCGAAGTAGGGCGCGACCCCGGGGGTTCCCGCGATGGCCTCGATCAGGCCCGGCCGCATCTCGGCCGGCTGCAGGTAGCTGACCCGGACCACCTCGACCCCGTCGACCTCGGCCAGCTCGGGCAGAAGGACCTCCAGCGCCTGCACGTCGCCGAGATCCTTCCCGTAGGACGTGCTGTTTTCGCTGACCAGGAGCAGTTCGCGCACGCCCTGGCCGGCGAGCCACCGGGCCTCGGCGAGGATCTCCTGCGGCGGCCGCGAGACGAACGGCCCGCGGAAGCTCGGGATAGCGCAGAACGCGCACCGGCGATCGCACCCGCTCGCGATCTTCAACGGGGCCCACGGCCGGTCGTCCAGCCGACGGCGCAGGATCGGCCCGCCCTGCGAGGCGCGGGCCTCAGGACCGTCCAGGGTAGGCCTCGCGGGGGCCCCACCGTGGCCGGGGACGGCAACGCGCTGGGCCGCCGCAGGACGCTGGGACGGAGTGAGCGGGAGCAGCCGTCGCCGGTCCGCCGGGACGTGTGAGTCCGGTCGATCACCCTCGAGGAGACGGGTCAGGTGGCCGGACAGGTCGGCGTAGCTGTCGAAACCCAGGACGGCGTCCGCCTCCGGGAGTTCTCGCGCGAGCTCACGCCCGTACCGCTCCGCGAGGCACCCAACCGCCACCACCGCGCGGGTCCGGCCGCTCTCCTTGAGGTCGTGGGCCTGGAGGATGACGTCGATCGAGTCCTTCTTCGCGGCCTCGATGAAGCCGCAGGTGTTGACGACGGCGACGTCCGCGTCCTGCGGGTCGGGCACCAGCGTCCAGCCGGCTGCCGCGAGCCGTCCCGCAAGCTCCTCGGAGTCGACCTCGTTGCGCGCGCAGCCCAGGCTGACCAGGGCAACGCTGCGGTCGGCGGGCGCGGGGGTCGACATGTCGCCCACTCTACGGGCCGGTGGGTCGCGTCCCGCTCACCGTGGGGCGCCGGCCGGGACGCCTGCCGCTCCGGGGTCGTCGTCCCCGTACGGGCCGTGAGCGCCGAGGTCATCGACGTCCGGGTGGGCGGCGTTCGGAGGGTCCGCGCTCGAGTGGCCGCGGGCCGGGTTCGCGTACCCGGCCGAGTCGTACGGGTCCTCGTACCCACCCGCGTCGTACGGGTCCCCGCCCTCCCCGTCGCCCGACTCGCTCCCCGGGACGTCCTCGCCGCGCAGCATGGCCAGGGTCCCCGGCAGGTCTTCCGGCTTGAGGAGCACGTCGCGGGCCTTGCTGCCCTCCGAGGGGCCCACGACCCCGCGGGTCTCCAGCAGGTCCATCAGACGCCCGGCCTTGGCGAACCCGACCCGCAGCTTGCGCTGCAGCATCGACGTGGACCCGAACTGCGAGTTCACGACCAGCTCGGTGGCTTGCAGGAGCAGCTCCAGGTCCTCGCCGATGTCCTCGTCGACGGTCTTGCGCGCCACCTTGACGACGACGTCCTCGCGGTAGGTCGGCGTGAGCTGACCGGTCACGTGCGCGACGACGTGGTGGATCTCCGACTCGGTGACCCAGGCGCCCTGCACGCGCATGGTCTTGCTCGCCCCCATCGGGAGGAAGAGAGCGTCCCCCTGGCCGATGAGCTTCTCCGCGCCGGGCTGATCGAGCACGACCCGGCTGTCCGCCAGAGAGCTGGTCGCGAACGCCATCCGGCTGGGCACGTTGGCCTTGATCAGGCCGGTGACCACGTCCACGCTCGGCCGCTGCGTCGCGAGGACGAGGTGGATGCCGGCGGCGCGGGCCAGCTGGGTGATCCGTACGACCGAGTCCTCGACATCGCGGGGGGCGACCATCATCAGGTCGGCGAGCTCGTCGACGACGACGAGGAGGTACGGGTACGGAGCGAGCACGCGCTGGGATCCGGGTAGCGGCTGCACCGACCCGGCGCGGACCGCCTTGTTGAAGTCGTCGATGTGCTTGTAGCCGAACGCGGCCAGGTCGTCATAGCGCGCGTCCATCTCCTTCACCACCCACGCGAGGGCCTCGGCGGCCTTCTTGGGGCTGGTAATGATCGGCGTGACCAGGTGCGGGATCCCGTCGTACCCGGTGAGCTCGACCCGCTTTGGGTCGACCAGGATCATCCGCACCTCCTCGGGCGTGGACCGCATGAGGATGGACGTGATCATCGAGTTGATGAAGCTCGACTTGCCGGACCCGGTGGCGCCGGCCACGAGCAGGTGCGGCATCTTGGCGAGGTTCGCGATCACGTAGCCGCCCTCGACGTCCTTGCCGACGCCCATCACCATCGGGTGCGGGTTGCGCGCGGCAACCTGACTGCGCAGGACGTCCCCGAGGCTGACCTTCTCGCGATCCGCGTTGGGGATCTCGATCCCGATGGCCGACTTGCCGGGGATCGGCGACAGGATGCGCACGTCGGCGGAGGCCACGGCGTAGGCGATGTTCTTGCTCAGCGCCGTGACCCGCTCCACCTTGACGCCGTGCCCCAGCTCGACCTCGTACCGGGTCACCGTGGGCCCCCGGGAGAATCCCGTGACCTGCGCGTCGATCCCGAACTGGTCGAGCACGCCGGTCAGCGCCTCGACCACGCGGTCGTTGGCCGCGGTGCGGGCCTTGTGGACGGTCCCGGGCGCGAGCAGAGAGGCGTCGGGCAGGACGTACGTGACGTCGCCCGCGAGCGTGAGCTGCTCGCTGCGCTGCGGCAGCGGGTCGGTCGGCAGACCGCCCTTCGGCCGGGCCGAGGCTTGGTCCTCGTGCGGGGGGTCGTCGGCGTCGCCGGGACGGGCCGCGGGGCTGCCCGCAGCAGGCTCGGCCGCCGGGCGGGCGAGCGTCGACGCCTCCTTCGGGGAGTCCGCGGGGGCTTGCGCTGGCCCGGGTGCGGCCCGGCCCGCGGGGTCTCGTCGGTGCCGGGGATCCGCCCCGTCCTTGGTCGGGGGACGGGACCGGTCGGCGGCTCTCTGGTCTGCCGACCTCTCGGCGGTCCCGGCCGCGGCGCCCTCGGCCGCGGTGTCCGCGGCCCGGCGGCCGCGCAGCAGCCGTTTGAACCGGCCGCCGTACACCTGCGCCGCCTGCTCGAACGCCTCGTCCCCGTCCCTGGATCCGGGGGCCTCTCCGCGCCGGCGCGAGGACGTGCTCGCCCGGCTGGCGGGCGGGTCGAGGCGGCCGGTGCTGTCCTCGTCGGCGGGCTGCGGCCCGAAGAGCCGTTCGCCGACCTCGCGGAGCCGCGCGGGGATGCGGTGTACGGGCGTCGCGGTGACCACCAGGAACCCGAAGAAGCCGAGGAGCGCCAGGACGGGCGCGGCACCCCACACCTTGATGCCCGCGACCAGCGGGTTGGCGACCAGGTAGCCGAACATGCCGCCCCCGTCGCGCAGCGTCGGCAGGCCGTCGGTGACCGAGGGCGTCCCGGCCACGATGTGGACGATGCCGCACGAGGCGAACGCCAGGGCGGTCAGGCCGATGAGCACGCGGTTGGTGCCGTGGACGTCCTCGGGGTTGCGCAGGAACCGGAGGCCGAGCCCGGCGAGCACGAGCGGCAGCACCAGGGCCACGCGCCCGAAGGTGCCTGCCACGACCGCGTGGACCACGTCCCCGAAGGCGCCCGTCAACCCCCACCATTCGCGGGCGGCGACGACGATCGCGAGCGCGATCAGCAGTAGGCCCGCGCCGTCGCGGCGATGCTCAGGCTCCAGGTCCCCCGCGGTCCGCCCCACGCGTCGAACGGCGTTGCCGGTCACGTGCGCCACTCCCATCCAGGTGCCCTGCAGTGCACGTACGGGCAACGGCATCCCACCCCGGGCCTTCGACCGCGACGGCTGCCGCGCGGGCGTGCGCCCGCCTCTCCCGCCGCTGGCACGGATCGTCCGCCCACGGCCGGCGGCAGGCTTCGACGACGCGGCTTTCGAGGACGTGGATTTCGACGAGGAGGCACGGTTCACCACGGTCGGACGGTACGCGCCCGGCCCTGGTTCGCGGGTGAGGCGCGCCGAGGGCCCGCGACGCGACTCGCCTCGTGAGGCTGAGACCTTAAGCTGTACGAGTGAAGCCTTCTCCCTTGACTGATCCGGGACGTCCTGCCTGGGTCCTGACCGCCGACCAGATCGGCAGCCGCGCGAGCCCGGACCTGGTCCCGGCCGCGCTGAGCGCACTGGCCGCCATCCCGGCTGAGCGCGGCTTCGAGAGGACCGCAGGCGACGAGATCCAGGGCGTGCTGAGGTCCGGCGCGGACGTCGTGGCCGCGCTGCGGGCGCTGGTCCGGCTGGACGGTTGGCGGATCGGCGTGGGCGGTGGGCCCGTCGAGCGCCCCCTGCCTGCGTCGACTCGCGCCGGCCGCGGCCCCGCTTTCGTCGCCGCGCGCGAGGCGCTGGGGGCCTCGCGCCGTGCTCCGGGGCGCATCGCGCTGCGCTTAGCGGCGGGACCTTCAGACGGCAAGGTGCCTGCCAGCAAGGTGACGGACGGCCATGTGACGGCTAGCAACGTGACGACTAGCAACGTGACGGCTGGCAACGTGACGCCCAGCAGCCTGACGCCCGTGTCCGACGGCGGGGTTGTCGGTGGCGATGGATACCGTCGGGCGCACGACCCGGAGACGCTGTTATGGCTGCTCGCGGACGTGTGGCGGCGACGATCGAGGGAGGGCTGGGCTGTGGTGGATCTCTTCGCCGACGGCCTCAACGGCCAGGAGGCCGCGCGGATGCTGGGCATCACGCCGTCCGCGGTGAGCCAGCGGGCGGCAGCGGCCCGCTGGGTAGAGGGCGGCCGGGCCGAGGAACTCGCCGCCCGTGTGCTCGACGAGTCGTTGAGCACACACGGATTCAGCGCGGACGCGTTGAGCGCAGACGGCCCGAGTGCAGACGGACCGAGTGCAGAGCGATCTGGCGCCGACGGACGTGGCGCGGCGGGATTGGGCGACGACAAGGCGGCGCGGTGATGGTCGCCCTCGTGATCGACGCGGCCCTCATCGCGCTCGGCGCGGGTCTGGCGGTGTTCGGTGGATCCCCGATCGTTCTCGGCGTCTTCCGGCTGGTCGGCCGGAGGGCGCAACGCCGGGCAACGAAGCGACCGGCGCCCCCAGCAGCCGACCCTCCCCACGGACTTCCCGCGCCGGGATTTCCTGCGACGGGACTTTCCACGACAGGGCAGCCCGCGACGGGCCTTCCCGCGACCGACCCGGAGGCCGAGCCCGATGCGAGCACGGCCCCCCTGACCGCGGGCAGCGTGGGCGGCGCGAACGGAGCGACGCAGACACCCCTGGCCGACCCGGACCTACTACCGGGCGGGGAGTGGATCGGCTACCTGGAGCGGCTCGCGGTGTTCGCCACGCTCAC
>JBDIAS010000090.1:0-12847 GCA_039812465.1 Austwickia sp.
CCGTGGGATCTGGACCGGACTCGCGGCGGCTACCGCCGGGTGGTTCCCGAGCAGGGCGGGTCGAAGCGCGAGGAGGGGTTCTCTACCGGCAACGCCGACGACCTCTATCGGCTCTGGGGGCAGGTGAAGCGCCTCGACCCCGACACGGTGATCGTCATGTCGGCCGACCACGTGTTCGCCCTCGACCTGCGCGACGTGATCGACGCGCACCGGGCGGCCGGGGCGGAATGCACCGTCGTCACCGCGGAGGTGTCCCGGCAGGAGGCCACCCACAAGGCGGTCGTGACGGTCGGCCCTGGCGGGAGAGTGACCTCGATCGACTACAAGCCGGAGCGCACCGAGACGACGACTGTGTTGACGGAGATCTTCGTGTACGACGCCGCGGTGCTCGGCGACGGGTTGCGCGAGCTGAGCTCGGCCCGGCGCAAGGAGCTGGGCGGGGCGGCGGACGAGCACGACAGCGGGCTGGGCGATTTCGGGGAAGAGTTGCTGCCGTGGTTCGTGGCCCGCGGCACGACGTACGCGTTCCCGATGGACGGGTACTGGCGCGACGTCGGACGCATCGAGTCCTACCTTGGCGCACACCGCGACCTGCTCGCCGGCCGGATCGACGCCTTCACGCACGAGCGCATGCCGATCCTGACCCGCCGGGACCAGCGACTGCCCGCACGGGTCGACGTGGAGGCGGACGTCGACGACGCCTACCTCAGCGTCGGCTGCGTCATCGGCGGAACCGTCCACCGCAGCGTCCTGGGCCCAGGGGTGGTGGTGGAACCGGGCGCGACCGTGGTGGACGCGGTCATCGGCAAGGACACCGTGGTGCGCTCGGGCGCCCGTGTCCACACTGCGATCGTCGACAAGCGGTGCGTGATCGGCCGCGACGCGATGGTCGGCGCGCAGCCGGCGGGCACCCGCCCCCGGGAGGGCGACATCGCCGTGCTGGGTCAGGAGGTACGGCTGAGCTCCGGAACCCAGATCGAACCCGGCGCCGCCGTCGAACCACGCCGACGCATCTGAACGCTTGCTGGACGCGTCTGCGGATTGTCCGACGCTTCTGCGTGTTCGCCGACGGCTCCGAGAGCTCGTGGAGAGTCCGGATCTTGAGATGTGTTCCGAGCGACCTACTCGATCGAAAGTTCTGTCACCTTGCGATGACAAATCGCCTGGTGACGGGCATCTCACGTGGTGAGATCAGCGATCGAGTAGGTCGCTCGGAACATTACGGCCCCGATCCTTCCTCGCGGGCGGGCCGGCGGACGAGTTGACGGACGCGGCTGCCGGCCAGAAACGAAGGTTCGGTCAGGATGTGGTGCCGAGCACCACGCAGAGGCTGACATAGCCAGAGGATGGCTCACTTCGCGGTGGGCTGACTCACCCTTAGGTGGTGTGCCACCCCACCTCTCCATAAGTCACCCTCTGGCTATGTCAGCCCGCCCACCGCGCGCCACCTGTCGGCCATGCCACCCGCCAACCGCGCCACAGCCAGTCGGGTCGCTCGCCGGTCGCCGCCCCGCCGGTCGTGTCACCCGCCGGTCGTAGCCTCGCCCACCGCGCCACCTGTCGGCCATGCCACCCACCGGCGACGGCCCCGCCAACCCGCGCCACCCGTCAGCCATGCCACCCGCCAACCGCGCCACAGCCAGACGCGTCACCCGCCACGAGGTCGGGCGGCTCGCCAGGGCCAGGCAGGCTCAGCACTCGGTCAGCCGGCGGTCCTCCAGCACAGGAAACTCCGCCCGCAGCCGGTCGATCTCGCCCAGGTCGACGTCGCCGACCAGCACCGTCGGGTCCGGGCCTGCCTCGGCCAACACCTGACCGTTCGGGCGCATGATCGCGCTGCCGCCGCTCATCGGCGTGCGGCCGCTCTCCCCCGCGATGCCGCAGGTCAGCAGCACCGACTGGTTCTCCAACGCGCGGGTCCGCAACTGCAGCCGGATCTCGTCGGCCCGTGCGGTCGGCCACGCGCCGGGGAGGATCAGCAGCCGCGCGCCCCGGCGGGACAGTACGCGAAACAGCTCCGGGAAGCGCACGTCATAGCAGGTCGCGAGCCCCGTCGACACCTCCCCGCCTCCGCGCAGCGGCAGGTCCAGCACGCAGGGCCGCAGGCCCGGGCTCAGGATCTCCCGCTCGCGACCAGCTGCCCCGAACCGGTGAATCTTGCGATAGGAGGCGAGCAGCCCTCCGTCCGGGCCGACGACGACCGCCGTGTTGTAGAGCTGCTCGCCGTCCCGTTCGATGATCGAACCGCCGTGGATCACGCACCCCAGCTGCGTGGCCAGGCCCGCGAGCAGCTCGTAGGTGGGACCCCGCAGCGGCTCCGACCGGTCGGACCAGAGTTTCGCGGCGAAGGCTCCGACGCCCCACAGTTCCGGCAGCACCACCAAGTCGACGTCCCCACTGTGGTCTCGCACGAGCCGTGCGACCTCCGCGCGGCGCGCCTCGACCGGCTCCCGGTCGTCGAAGGCGACCTGCACCAACACCACCCTCACCGGCGTCTCCTCTCCGCGCCTACGATTCGCCTCTCCGTCACCGTCCGTGGGTCGACTCCCAGCGCTCCTCGGCGCGCCGCATCTCCTCGGCCCGCCGGGTGAGCTCGGCGTTGTACGCCTCCAGCGCCGCGTCGTGATCTCGCTCGGCCTGGCGATCCAGCCGTTTGGCGTCGTGCTCGTCGGCCCGCATCCATGCCAGCGCGGTGGCGAGCGCCAGGTACAGCATCGGGAACTCCCCGATCCCCCACGTGATCCCGCCGCCCGCCTGCTGATCGGCGAGCAGATCCGGGATCCACGGCAGGCTGAGCGTGGTGAAGAAGTCGCCCGCCAGCAGGTACGTCGCCGACATCAGCGCGACGCCGAAGAACGCATGGAAGCTCATCGTTGCGAACAGGGCGAGGAGCCGCAGCGACGGTGGCCACCGCTTCGGGCCGGGGTCGATGCCGATCAGGGACCAGCAGAAGACGTACCCGGCCAGCATGAAGTGCACGATCATCGCCACGTGCCCGGTGTGGGTGCGCAGCGCCAACTCGAACAGCCCCGTGAAGTAGAAGATGTAGAGGCTGCCCGCGAAGTTGATCGACGCGATGATCGGGTTGCACATGAAGCTCATCCACCGCGAGTGCGCGGTGGAGAGCAGGATCTCGCGGGGCCCCATCGTCTTGTCCCGGCGGGCGGTCAGGGTCCGCGCCGCCAGGGTCAGCGGGGCGCTCTGGGCGAGGAAGATCGGGACGCCCATCGTGAGCATCATGTGCATCAGCATGTGGGCGGAGAACTGGACCCGGCCGTAGATCGCGACGCTGCCCGACGTGGTCCAGATGAACAGCAGCCAGCCGATCATCCAGGTCACGACGCGGGCCCAAGGCCAGGTGTCCCTGCGGCGGCGCAGCCGGATCACGCCCGCGATGTAGAGCGCGATCGCGAGCACCGCGACGGAGAACCACAGCCAGTCGATGCGCCACATCGTGAACCATTCGGCGCTGGTGAGCGGGTGGTCGGGCGCCGGGTACCCGGTCAAGGCGATCGCCAGGTTCGGGTCGGCCACCGCCGAACGCGGTACGGGGGTGGGGCTGCGCGATAACCCGACACCGAGCCCGATCGCGACGCCCATCAGGGCGATCTCAGCCACGGCGAGCCGGGCGAACGCGCCACCCATCCCCGCCGACGACGAGATCCGGGTGACGATCCGGGCGCGCATGAGAGCGCCGGCCACGCCGAGGAGGATCAGGATGCCCACCTTGGCGACGAGCACGAGCCCGTACGGGGAGGTGATCTGCTCCGGCCCGCCCAGGCGGACCGCGCCGTTGAGCACGCCGGAAGCCGCGATACCGGCGAAGCACCAGCCAGCTAGTACGGAGTAGCGCCGTACCACGATGCCCGCCGCGTCCCCGAGCAGCGGGCGCAGGATGAGCAGCCCGGACAGCCCGCCGGCCCAGACCGCCGCCGCTGCCATGTGCACCGCGAGAGAGTTCACGGCGGTGTCGTGGGCGAAGCTGCCGCCGGAGTGCCCGGCGAGGGCGAGCGGGAGGAACGCGACGATCGACAGCGCCGCCATCCACACCATCCCGGGCTTGGTACGCACCGTTGCGGCGCCGACCACCGCCACGAGAGCCACCAGCACGCTGATCAGGTAGACGCGGAAGAAGTCCACCGACCACACGAAGGCGGTCACCGTGCCCGGGAACGACGCGTCGCCGACCGCGATGCCGGTGACGTTGCTAATCTGCAGGAGCATCGTGGCCGTGCCGGCGACGACCCAGACCGCGCCGGTGCCCGCCGCCCAGCGACAGGCGGTTTCCCGACGTCGCGTCGAGACCGTGTCGGGGATCATGGTGCCCGCGAGCATCAGCAACCCGACGGTGAGGGCCCCGAAGGCATCATGCACGGTGCGGGCCACGGGCAGGCCCACCCGGGCGAGCGCGCCGCCGTCGGAGAACCCGACCAAGGCGTCGAAGATCCCGCCGACCGATCCCGCGGACACTAGGCCGACCAGGCCGAACGACATCACCACGAGGGCTGGCAGCGCGCGGGGCGCGTTCCGCGTCGTCGGATCGGGGACGT
The DNA here is from genome assembly GCA_039812465.1 of Austwickia sp. Classification (GTDB taxonomy): domain Bacteria; phylum Actinomycetota; class Actinomycetes; order Actinomycetales; family Dermatophilaceae; genus Austwickia. The sequence continues at coordinate 4,551 of JBDIAS010000090.1, forward strand.
CCGTCGAGGTGGCCATGTCGGACAGCCTAGATATGGTGAGGGCATGCCCATGCACCCGGCTGCACCCGAAGATCTGCACGGTCTCGTCGATGCCTACGCGGGCACAGCGCAGGCGGTCGTCGACCTGACGTTCTCGCTGTCAGAGGCGGACTTCGAGCGGCCGACCCCCTGCCCTGGCTGGACCGTGAAAGACCAGGTCAGCCACGTCGTGAGCCAAGAGGCGGCGATGCTCGGGCGGTCCGATCCGCAGGTGGAGGTGCCCGACTACCCCCACGTACGGCACGACATGGCACGTCTGTTCGAGCAAGGGGTGGAGCTGCGCCGCGACCGCCCGGGCGCCGAAGTGGTCTCGGAGCTGCAGAAGGTCCTCGCAGGGCGACTGGGACGGCTGCGTGACCCCTCGCTCACCGAAGAGACGCTCGTGGATACCCCGCGGGGCCCCCGGACGCTACGCAAGGCGTTGGAGCTGCGCGTGTCGGACATCTGGTGCCACGAGCAGGACATCCGGGAGGCCCTCGGGCGGCCCGGCAACCTGGATTCCCGCGCCGGCGCCGTGTTCGTCCAGGGCGTGATGAACCGCCTCCCCCAGATCGTGGTGGAGCGGGTCGGGTTGGAGCCGGGCAAGGTGCTCATGATCGAGTTGACCGGCCCGATCATCGCCCGCTCCGGCGTGCGCGTCGAGGTCGACGAGAGCGGCACGCCCGTCGGCCGGCTGATGTTCGCGGGCGCCTCGGACGAGACCGGCCCGATCCCGGTGATCGGCAAGACGACGAGCCTGCAGATGTCCACCGAGGTGTTCACGCGTCGAGCGGCGGGGCGGCGCTCTACGGCGGACTCCGTGTATTCCGTGCACGGCGACCCGGAGATCGCGCGATCGTTCATGGACCATCTGGCCGTCACCCCCTGACCGATCCGGCGTCCGCGTCCTGACCGATCCGGCGTCGTCGTCCCGGCCCACCCAGCGTTCGCGCCATCACGGGGCCGAATCCTGACCGACCCGGCGTCGGCGGCGCCCGGCCCATCCCGGGCCGTCCTACCGATCCGAGGTCTCCCGCCGCTCGGCAGGTCGAGGCTGCTCTCACGGCGTCTGAGTCAGACGTCTCGGTCGCTCTTCACAAACGGTCGAACGCGCCGATGGGGTGGGCATGAGCCTCGGTCCGCTCCCCAACGGTCCGGTCCCCGGTGGGCCGCTCCGTCGGGTGCGGACCGACACACTCAGCTACTCGACGATCACGCTGACGGGCGTCGCTGCGCTCAGCCTCCTGCTGTGGGTGGCGGCGATCACCCAGGTGGCGACCGCAGCGTCGCAGGCCGGCCGTCCCGGGTTCGAAGCGCAAGTCGTCGCCTGTCCGCAGCCGGGGGGCAACGCGGGCCGGTGCGACGTCCGCCTCACCCGGGACGGCCATCAGCTCGACGCGCACCTCGTCCGGCCCGGCTTCTACGCGCCCGACGTCGGGGACCACCTGACGGTGACCGTGTCGCGCGAGGCCAGCACGGAGGGCCCGGCGGAGGTCACGCCGTCCGGGTCGCGCCTGGTGGTCCACACCCTCACCTTGCTCGCGCTGGCCGTGACGTTCACGTACTGGACCGCGAGCCGGTTCCGTCGGTTCATGCGTGTGCTCGTCCCGGCGGATCCGCCCCGAACGGAGCGGCCGCCCCACGGGGAGAGCGGCGCGCTGTTCCTCGCGCTGCCCCCGGCGCGGGAGAAGTTGCCCGCCCGCAGGAGCAGGGTGCCCCGCGGCTGAGCCGCTTCTGGCTGAGCCGCCGCCTGCTCAGGACCCGATGCCCGCCCCCTGTTTACGGCCCGAGGGCCGCCCTCTGCTCAGGACCCGACGGCCCCTCAGCCAGGATTCATCTCCAGCCTTGCCCTGCTCGCGGTCAGGACCCGAGAGCCAGATCCAGCGCCCGCCAGTCGATCCCGTCCGTCGCGGTCGCCCGGACCGCGGCCAACAGCCCCAAACGCGCGGCCCGCACGTCCGGCTCCTTCGCCATCACGAGGATGTCGTCGAAGAACCGGTTCACCGGGTCCACGATCGGGCCGAGCACCCGCGCGTACGTAGGAAGGTCGCCCTCCCCCGACCACGGCACGCCTTCCAGCACCGACCGCAGCGCCACCTCGGCGGGTTCGGTCAGCAGCGCGTCGTCGTAGCTCGCGGGGGTGCCCTCCGGGAGGATCCGCTCGATCCGCTGGATCGCGGCCACGAGCGCCCGGAAGTCGTCATCGCGGGCAAGTCCGTCGAGCTCCGCCAGGGTGCGGGTCGCCCAGCCGGGGCTGCCCGCCCCGGGGAGGACCGCCTGGACCAACCCGGCCGGCACCGCCTCGTCGCGCAGCAGTTGGGCGAAGCGGCCGATCGTGAACTCCTCGGCCGCGTCCAGCGCCTCCCCGCTCACCTCCACGCCCTGCTCCCGCAGGGCCGTCGCCGCCGCCGCCAGGCCGTGGCGCACGCTCACCTGCGCGAACTCCGGGCGGTCGCGCAGGATCCGCACGACGCCGAGCGCGGCCCGGCGTAATCCGTACGGGTCGGAAGAACCGCTCGGGGTCGCCCCGAGCGCGAACATGCCCGCGAGCAGGTCGAACCGGTCCCCGAGCGCCAGCAGGGCGCCCGGCATGGAGGAGGGCAGGCCGTCCGCCTGGGTACGGGGCTGCTCCATCTCGTAAAGCGCCGCCGCCACCTGCGACGTCTCGCCCTTGCGTTGGGCGTACTCCCTCGCCACGAACCCGGCGAGCGAACTCATCTCGACCACCATCTGGGTGGCCAGGTCGAACTTCGCCAGTTCCCCGGCGCGACGCAGCGTCTCGCGCTCCGCCTCGATGACGCCGATCGTCTCGGCGATGGTGGCCGCCGCCGTCGCGATCCGGCGAGCGCGCTGCCCGACCGAGCCGAGCCGGTCCTCGAAGGTGAGCTTCTCCAGGCCGGGGACGAATGCGTCGACGCCGTCGGCGGCGAGGTCGGCGTTCCAGAAGAACAAGGCGTCCTCGTAGCGTGCCCGCAACACGGACTCGTTGCCGCGGCGGACTTCGTCGTCGTCGCAGAGCCCGTTGGCCATCGTGACGAAATAGGGCAGCAGCGTCCCGTCCGCGTCGCGCACCGGCAGGTACCGCTGGTGCTTGCGCATCACCGTGGTCAGGATCTGCGCAGGCAGGTCCAGGTAGCGCTGCTCGAAGCTCCCGAGGATGCCGTGGGGGTCTTCGACCAGGTTGGTGATCTCGTCGACCACGGCGGCCTCGGCGTCGAAGTCGATGGTGCCGCCGACCCCGGCGACGAGCGTCCGGGCCTGCTCGACCACGGCCTCGCGGCGCAAGGCCGTGAACACCTCGATCGCTCCCGAGCCGATCGTCGGCAGGAGCGCGTCAGCCTCCGCCACGTCGACCCAGCCCAGCCGGGCTCCGTCGGAGCGGGTCGCGCTGCGGACTCCGCCGGGGGTGCGTTGCAGGTACGTGCTCCGCCCCGCGACCACGTCCGAGACGACGGCGGGCACCACGGCCTCGCCCCACAGGGCCACCAGCCAGCGGATCGCCCGGCTGAAGCTCAGCTGAGGGTCGCACCAGCGCATGTTCTTCTCGGCCCGCAGGGAGGTGAGCGTCCCCTCGACGACGCCGGTGAGCACCTCCAGCGCGCTGCGCCCCGCGCGCTCCACGGCGACGCAGGCGTGCTCGTGGCCGCCGACCTCCACCTTCACGACCTGCTCGAGCGTGACCCCCTGGCCGCGCATGAACCCCTGCAGCGCCTTCGTCGGGTTGCCGTCGGCGTCGAACGCGGCCTGCCACTTCGGGCCCTTGCGGTGCTCCACGGTGTCGGGCTCGCGGGGGGCGACCGCCTCGACGGTGGCGACGATCCGGCGCGGGGTGCCGTCGACGGTGATCGCGCCGTGCTCCAGGAGGGTGGCGCCGAGCCGCTCGGTGAGGGCCGACCGGACCTGCTCGATGGTCTCGGGCACGACGTGCGGCGGCAGCTCCTCGACCCCGATCTCCAGGGCGAAGGTCTGCGGCGTCTCCGGCAGCGTCGCCGGGTCGACCGTCGGCACGGAGAGCAGCTTCGGCGCGTTCTCCCGCAGCAGCGGAAGTCCCAGCTCCTCGCGCCGCTCGATCCACAACGTCGCGGTCTCGCGCATGAGCCGCCTCATGGTCCCGAAGGCTTTGGCCCGTTCGGTGGTGGAGATCGCCCCGCGGGAGTCCAGCACGTTGAAGGCGTGGCTGGACTTGAGGATGAAGTAGTGCGCCGGCATGGGCAGCCGCGCTTCCACCATGCGAGTGGCCTCGGACACGTACGCCTCGTAGAGCCCCCGGTTCGTCTCCACGTCCGCGTCGTCGAGGTAGTACCGGCTCATCTCATACTCGGACTGCCCGAACGCCTCGCCGTAGGTGACGACCCCGCCGTCTGCGGTCCGCGCGTACACGATGTCCTTGAAATGCGTGACACCCTGGACGGCCATGAGGATGCGCTCCATGCCGTAGGTCAGCTCCACGGGCACGGGGTCGAGGTTGTGGCCCCCGACCTGCTGGAAGTACGTGAACTGGGTGATCTCCATCCCGTCCAGCCAGACCTCCCAGCCGAGCCCCCAGGCGCCGATCGCGGGCTGCTGCCAGTTGTCCTCCACGAACCGGACGTCGTGCGCGGCCAGGTCGATCCCGAGGGCCTCGAGGCTGCCGAGGTACTGCTCCTGCGGGTCGCCCGGCTCCGGCTTGAGGATCACCTGGAACTGGGTGTGCGTCTGCAGCCGGTTCGGGTTCTCGCCATAGCGCGAGTCGTCCGGGCGCACGCTGGGCTCGACGTACGCGACATCCCACGGCTCGGGGCCCAGCACCCGCAGCACGGTGGCCGGGTTCATGGTCCCGGCCCCCACCTCGGTGTTGAAGGGTTGCACGGTGAGGCATCCCTTGTCGGTCCAGTAATCCGAGAGCTTGCGGAGGGCGTCTTGCATCGTCAGCACGCGCCCTAGGCTACCGGGGCGGCACGCGGCCCCCGACCAGGCAGGACCCGTGTGGGCCACGGGCCGGACAGGTCCGGTGCCGTCGACGCCCTTACGCCGGTGACACCCGGACGCCATCGACACCGGACGCCATCGACACGCCAGGCGCCGTGGACGCCTCCGGCTGCGATCGACATCCCGAGCGCGGTTGACGCGTTCCGCCCGTCTGGCCACCATGAGCGCCATGACGCTCGGGCAGGCGGCGCTGTCGTTCGCCGTCGTCGCCGCGCTCATGACCCTCACGCCCGGCCTCGACACCGCGATCGTCCTGCGGGCCACGCTCCGCGGAGGTGCCCGCGCCGGCTGGGCCACGGCCGGCGGGGTCGTCTGCGGGGTCTTCGCCTGGGGCCTGGCGGGCGCGCTGGGCGTCTCGGCCGCGCTCGCCGCCTCCCGCACCGCGTTCGAGATCCTGCGGATCGCGGGCGCCGTGTTCCTCACCTGGCTCGGGGGGCGGCTCCTGGTCCGCGCGGCGCGAGGGAGATCGTACGCGTGGGGGGCCGGCGCGTCGGCGACGGTCGCACCCCGGGCGACGTCGGGCCGGGCGAGGGTGGACTCAGCGACGTCAGACGCGGCGGGGTCAGACGCGGCGCTGCCGAAGCGGGATTCGGCGCCGGGGCAGCATGGCTCGGCGACGTACGGCACGGCGAGGTCGAGTTCGGATTCGGCGCCGGGGCAACAGAACTCGGCGTGGGCGGACGCGCGGATCGGACTGGGCACGAACCTGCTGAACCCGAAGGTGGGCGCCTTCTACCTGGCGGTGATCCCCCAGTTTCTGGTCGAGGGCATTCCGCCGGCCGCGATGGGCATTCTGCTGGCCGGGATCCACGCCGTGGAGGGCCTCGCGTGGTTCGCGGTTCTGATCAGCGCGGCGCAGGCCGCCCGTCACGCGCTCGCCGGTCAACGCGTCCAGCGGTCACTGGACGCGTTGACCGGGATCGTCCTGGTGTCGTTCGCCGCGCGGCTGACGTGGGAAGCCCTGGCCGACGTGTGACGTGCACTTCCCGTACCGCGTACATCTCCCGCCCACGGGCGACAAGTGGTCAGAAAACCCCAGCACACCGCGCACACCTCCCGCCCACGGGCGGAAAACCGCACGCCCAAGCCCCCGTACCGCGTACATCTCCCGCCCACGGGCAGAAACCGCACGCCTAAACCCCCGTACCGCGTACATTTCCCGCCCACGGGCGGAAACCGCACGCCCAAGCCCCCCTACCGCGTACACCTCCCGCCCACGGGCGACAAACGGTCACGAAACCCCAGCACACCGCGCACATCTCCCGCCCACGGGCGGGAAATGTACGAGGTGGCCACCGCGGTACGCCACCGCGGGTCCCGCCATCGCGGGTCCCGCCACCGCGGTACGCCATCCGGGGTCGCCACAGCCAGTACGTCACCCGCAGGGCCCATCGCGGGACGCGCCGGTGTGAGCACCTGCCGAAAACTCCTCGCCCCCTCCGCCATTATTGAGATATGTCAACCTGGCGTGGGCTGTTCGCCGGCAGAACCCGTACCGCTCCACCGTCCGAGCCGCCGCTCGACCGGCGGCCTCGTCTGGAGGGCATCCCCGTCGACCGGCTCCCCGAGCTCATCGCCGAGGCCCGTCGCGGCCGACGCCGCCACCTGCTCACGGCCGGCGAGGAACTACTCGCCCGGCCAACGCACATCGTCAACGATCTGGACGATCCGACGCTGCGGCTCCTCGTGGACGACCTCTTCGCGACGATGGCGGTCTGCGAAGGAGTCGGCGTCGCGGCCAACCAGATCGGCGACGACCGCCGGGTGTTCGTCTACGACTGCGTGGACGCGCGGGGCGCCCGCCACGTCGGCCACCTCATCAACCCCGTCCTGGAGCCCGTCGGCGGCCGCGCCCGCCTGGAGGTGGACGAGGAAGGCTGCCTCTCGGTGCCCGGTCCCGTGGCCGACGTGCCGCGCGCGGCGGCCGTGGTGGTGCGCGGCGTCACGCTGGCCGGTCGCGCCGTGGAGTTCGAGGCGCGCGGGCGGCTGGCCCGTTGCATGCAGCACGAGTGCGATCACCTGGACGGGATGCTGTACGTGGACCGGATCTCGGCGCGGGCGCGTCACCGGGCCCTGAAGCGCATGGCCGAGCTACAGGAGGCCACGCGGGCGGACTGGGACGAGCGAGCCCGCCTCCTCGGCAAGGCGCTCGTGGCCGACCTGAGCGCTGCGCGCGGCCTCGCGGCGCCCGCGGCCTAGCGGCACCTCGCGGCGCCCGCGGCGGAACTCGCCGCAGGCAGGTGCGCTCACGGCAGGGCACTCAGTCGTCGGCGAAGATCCCGATCACCGGATCCCACGCCATGACCTCGACCGCGGTGACCACCCCTTGCTGCCCGAACGGGTCGGCGTCCAGCAGGTCGTACACGTCGGCGTCCGACGTCGCCTGGAAGATCAGGAGCGCTCCTGGAGGCGTCGCGCCCACGAGCGGCCCTGAGGCCCGCAAGGAGCCCGCCTCGACGAGCGAGGCCAGGTACTCCCGATGCGCGGGACGCACCTGCGCGATCCGCTCCTGATCGTCGACGTAGGTGTATCGGACAGCGAAGAAGGGCATGACGTTCAGCGTAGGCGTCCCACGACGCCCAGAGCCGCCTCCGGCGATCCACGGTGCGAAGTCGCCGCGCCCGTCGGGTGCTCATCCGACGGGGAGGTGCGCCAACTCCTCGTACCGCGGTGCGCGCCGCGGCCCCTGGCCCAGGTGGGAGCGGATCAGGGTCACGTGGTCCGGCGACCAGGTCGGGCCGTCGTAGGCGTCGAGCAGCCGCACCCAGCGCGTCACGGACCCGGGCCGCCGCAGGCGGGCGACGGTGAGGTGCGGCCGAAACCGCTGGCCGTCCACCGGCGCTCCCGCCGTGGCGAACGCGGCGCGGCACCCCGCCGCGAGCGCCGACAACTCCCCCGCGTTCGATTCCTTCGCGCCCGACACCCCCACGCCCGGCACCCCGCCGCCCGGATCCACCGCCTGCGGATCCCCCGATCCGGAGGGTGCCCGCACGGCGAGCCCCGCCCACAGCACCTTGGCCCGGTCCGGGTCCGGAAACGCCCCGCCCCCGGCGATCGCTAGGTCGGGCAGCCGGCGCTTGCCGGCCGCGCTCGCCAGCCGCTCGCTGATGTCGTCGACGAGGTACTCCGCCACGTCCGGGGCGAAGGCCAGTGTGACGTGCCATTGGTACGGGCGGGCCCAGCGCAAAGCCGGGTCGGCCAGCTCTTGGCGCACCGAGAGGAACTCCTGCAGGTGCTCCACGGCCTGATCGGAGGGCACGAGGGCGGCGAACACACGCATCTGCCCAGACTGCCACGCGTCCGCTCCGCCG
>JBDIAS010000091.1:0-12759 GCA_039812465.1 Austwickia sp.
GACCAGTCGCGCGGGGCGTGGTCGCACTCGGCCATGATCTCGATGATCGGGTCGTCGACCGCGGGGAGCTTGCGCACCGGCGAGCCGCGCCAGGCCTCACCGGCCGGGATGGCCTGGTCGGGCAGGAGCGAGGACTGCTCGCGCAGGACGGCCCGCTCGCCGACCTCGCACGGGCCGACCAGGACGCAGTTCGCGCCCACGGTCGCGGTGTCCCCGAGACGGACCCGACCGATGCGCAACCGGCCGTCGTTGATCTCGAAGCCCTGGACGTGGGTGGCGTACCCCACCGTCGCGTTGTCGGCCATCTCGACCATCCCGGGCAGCGCGAGCAGCTCGGAACCCAGGTGGCAACCGTCCCCGATCTTGGCGCCGGCGAGGCGCAGATAGCCGGCGGCGTAGGCGGAGCCGGCCAGGTTGACCATCGGCGACAGCGACATCGCCTTGCCGACCAGCCAGACCCGGAAGTGGGTGGACCCGTACAGCGGGTGCTCGCCCTCCTTCAGGCGCCAGCCGAAGATCCGGGCGACCGCGAGGGGCAGCAGCCAGCGCTCCGCGAGGTAGGCGATCGGGAACGCCAGGATGATCTGCTGCAGCATTGCCATCGAGGGAACCCCCTCGTGCCACCAGTAGATGAGCGCGATCGGCGCGGTCGTGAGCGCGATGATGACGAAGATCGAGAGAAGCTGCGCGACCGCGAACGCCGCGATGCGCCAGCCCGGGGCGCGCGGCGCCGCTTCGCGGGCGGGGACGGACGCGCCCGCCTCCTCGTCGCTGGACAGGCCGGCGAGGTCGAGGTGCTCCGCGAGGCCGCGGACCGTCGGGTTCGCGTAGAGGTCCAACACGGACATGGGGGCCCCGCGGGGGTCCTTGCGCAACCGGGACGTCACGGTCGCCGCGGACAGCGAGTGCCCTGCCAGGTCGGCGAAGAAGTCCGCCTCCACCGACAGCTGGTCCGGTTCGATCTTGAAGATGTCGGCCCACACCTCGCGGACCCACTCCTCCATCGGGGTCTGGGCCGCCACCACGTCGCCGGAACCGCCGATGAGCCGCGGGGTGGTCGGGTCGGGCAGGGTCTTGCGGTCGACCTTGCCGCTGGGCAGCATCGGCAGCTCGTCCACCCACTGCAGGTAGGACGGCACCATGTACGGAGGCAGGGTGTCCCGCAGCTGGTCGTGGAGCCGGGAGAGCCGCGAGGCGTCCTGCCGGTTCACCCCCGCGTTCGGCACCAGGTAGCCCGCGAGCTCGTCGCCGGTGTCCGGGGAGGTCAGGTGCTTCACCGCGGCCGTATGCACGTCGTGCTCGCGCATCATGACGCTCTCGATCTCGCCGAGATCGACGCGGTGCCCGCGGATCTTGACCTCGGCGTCGGCGCGCCCGAGGTAGACGATCTCGCCGTCCTCCTGGATGCGCGCCAGGTCGCCGGTGCGGTAGATGCGGCCCTGGGACGGGTCGCTCGGATGGGTGATGAACCGGTCGGCCGTGAGGTCGGGGCGGTTCAGGTAGCCGTTCGCGACCCCGATCCCGCCGATGCACAGCTCGCCGTCGCCGCCGTCCGGCACCGGCTGCCGGTGCTCGTCGAGGATGATCGCGGTGTAGGTGGGGACCGCGATGCCGATGGTGACGGGGCGGCCCGGCTCGAGGATGCCGACGGTGCAGGTCACCGTGGCCTCTGTCGGCCCGTACGTATTGAGCATGCGCCGACCGGGAGCCCAGCGTTCCACCATCTCGGAGGGGCAGGCCTCGCCGCCCACCATCAGGGCGCGGATCGAGGGGATCGTGCGCTCGACGGTCGAGAGGACCGTGGGCACGCAGTAGAGCAGCGTGATCGCACGCTCCTCCAGGAACGTGGTCAGCCCGGCGCCGACGCGGCGGCCGTCCGTGGGCCCGGCGACGAGGGTCGCGCCGACGGCCCAGGTCGGCCAGACCTCCTCGATCGCGAAGTCGAACGAGATGGTCATCCCCTGGTAGACGCGGTCGGCGGGACGCACGTCGTACATCTCTGTGATGACGTGCAGGAAGTTGCAGATCGACGCCTGCCCCACGTCGACGCCCTTGGGGCGGCCGCTGGAGCCGGAGGTGTAGATGACGTACGCGGTGGGGTCGCCGTCCAGCGGCAGCGCGGGGCGTCCCGGGCTGGACGCGGCGACCTGCTGGCGGGTCTGGTCCAGCAGCAGCGTGGGGGCCTGGACGCCCGCCACGACCTCGGCGAACTCGGAGGTGGTGATCAGGACGTCGAGGCCGGAATCCTCGGAGAAGTACTCGACGCGGTCCGCGGGCGAGGACGGGTCGATCGGCACGAACGACGCGCCCGCCTTCTGAACGCCGAGCAGGGACACGTACATCTCGTACGAGCGAGGGACCAGGATGCCGATGCGCGCGCCGACCTGGACGTAGTGCTCCAAGAGGTAGTTCGCGAGGCGGTTCGCGGCGGCGTCGAGCTCCGCGTACGTGGACCGGCCGCCCTCCCACTCGAGCGCGACGGCATCGGGACGACGCTCCACCGTCGCCTCGAAGTAGTGATGCATCCGCTGCTGTAGCGGTGGGCGGACACCGGATCCCCCGACAGGGCTCAGCCCGCGCCCTGTCTGGCGGTGCCTCGCCTCTTCCCGGTCAGCCGGGACTGCCGTCGCTCCTCTGTGGATCGGGTCAGCCGGGGGGTGTGAGAGCCGTTCCCCCGGCTGTCGATGGGCTGCTTCAGCGTGCCCGCTCTCCCCCTGCGTGACCGTGCTCTTCATGTGGATCCCCCTTTGGCTCAATCGACCTCGTCTCCTGGCGAACAGGAGGGGGTCAGCCGCTCACGCTAGCGACTGTCTTGAACGTCTGTCCATCTCACCAAATGGTTACCGGCCGGTGAAGGTGGACGAACGGCACGAGCCTGGCGTTCGACCATGGATGCATCCGGCCAGGTCAAGCACGATGGGGTCACGCAAAGGTGACGCTCTGAGGCCTGAGTGTGATCTTCACCACGCTCACGGTGGGCTCACGAAAGGCGACGTCCCACGCGCGGCGCTGCGACGTGCGATCATGCGCTCCAGCCGGGAGAGGTCGGCGTCACGGGCACGCGCCGAGCGCCGAACGGGCGCCCGCGGATCCGGCTCACCCCCCTGCCTCTGACGCGCCGGCCGATTGTGGGGGACCTGAGCGCTGCCTGTGCACATCGTGTGACTCTGCAGAGTGTTCTTCCAACATGTATGAACGTTGGCGCGTCACCCCAGTGAACTCTTGGGTGCCCCAACCCCTGTGCCCTTTGGGCGCCATCCGGGTGCGCCTTGGCGCGCCACCCGGGTGCCCTTGGCGCGCCGCTCCTGTGCCCCTCGCGCCCCACTCCTGCGCACCGTGGCGCGTCATCCTGTCGGTCAGGCGGGGAGCCGGGGGACACGGGCCGCGATGCGGCACGTCACCTCGTAGGGGATCGTTCCCAGCGCCGCGGCGAGGTCCGCCGCGGTGATCTGTTCCCCGCAGTCCGTGCCGATCAGCACGGCCCGGTCCCCCACCGCCACGGTCGCGTCCGGCCCGGCGTCGACCATGAGCTGGTCCATGCAGACCCGCCCCACGATCGGGAGCCGGCGACCGCCGAGCAGCACCTCGCCGACGTTGGACAGGGCGCGGTCGTAGCCGTCGCCGTACCCCACCGGCAGGGTCGCGATCACCGTCTCGTGCTGGGCGGTCCACGTCCGTCCGTAGCCGACCGACGCGCCCGCGCTCACGGTCTTGACGAAGGACACCCGCGTGACCCAGGAGAGGCCCGGGCGCAGAGGGACGGTGCGCGGGACCGCGGGGTCCGGGTAGCTGCCGTACGCCATGATCCCCGGGCGCACCATGTCCAGCCAGGAGTCCGGGTGGGCGAGGATGCCGCCCGAGTTGGCGCAGTGCGCGAGCAGCGGCCGGCCAATCGCCGCCTCGACCTCGGAGCGTGTGGAGACGAACCGGCGGATCTGGTCGGTGGTGTACGCGTCCTGGGCGGGCTCGTCGCTGACCGGCAGGTGCGTCATGACGGCGTCGAGGACCAGCGCGTCGCAGCCCCGCTCGATCAGTGCGGCCAGGTCGGCCGCCTGCTCGGGCGGGCACCCCACGCGCCCCATCCCCGTGTCGACCTTGAGGTGCACTCTCCCGGTCACGCGCCGCTGCCCACACACCTGCTGGAAGGCGTCGATCTCGGCGCGACTGCAGACGGTGAGGGCGATGTCGGCCGCGGCAGCCGCGGCCATCTCGTCGCCGAACGCGGGCCCGAACGCCGGGGACAGCTTCAGGATCGGCGCCTCGACGCCCGCCTGGCGCAGCTCCAGCCCCTCCGGAATCGTTGCCACGCCGAGCCAGTCGGCGGCACCCGCGTCGAGCGCCGCCCGGGCGACGGCGAGCGCCCCGTGCCCGTACCCGTCCGCCTTGACCGCGAACAGGACCTTGCGGTGGCGCCCGACCCGGTCGCGGACCGCGTGCAGGTTCGCCACGATCGCCGCGAGGTCGACGAGCGCGTGGGTCTGGTAGAGCACGCGTCAGCCCCGGCGCTCGCCCGGCGCAGGGGGCGTCTTCGGGCTGGTGTCGGCCTTGGTCGTCGTGCCCTTGGCGTCTTGGGTCGTCGTGCGTGTGGCGCGTTTGGCCGGTGTGCGCGTGGCGGTCGTGCCTTGGGCCGTCGTGCGTGTGGAAGTCGTGCCTTTGGCGGTCTTCGCGTCGGGGCTCGTCGTGGCGGGTTTGGTGGCTTTGGCGGCCTTGGCCTCGGCCTTGACTTGCTGCTTGTGCGCCCGGACCTTGGCCAGCGACTCGCTGTCAACGATGTCGGCCACGGAGCGGAACCCCGGCAGTCCGTACTCCCCCGCGGCCTCCTGCCACCCCGCCGGGGTGATGCCGCGCTGCTTGCCGAGCAGGGCGAGGAAGATCCGCGCCTTGGCCTCCCCGAAGCCGGGCAGCTCCCGCAGCCGCCGGAACAGCTCTCCCGCGTCATTCGTGTCCCAGACGGCAGCGGCCTCGCCGCCGTACCTGTCCACCAGCAGCGCGCACAGCGACTGGGCGCGCTGGGCCATGGACCCCGGGTACCGGTGGAGGGCCGGCGGCGTGCGGAACCACTCCTCCACCTGCGCGGGATCGGCCGCTGCGATCTGCGCGGCGTCCAGTCGCGTCACGCCCATCCGCTCGGCCAGGACCGCCGGCGAGGTGAACGCCTTCTCCATCGTCACCTGCTGATCCAGCATCATCCCGAGGAGCAGGGCGAGCGGATCGGCGTCGAGCAGCTCGTTGGCGGCGTCGGTCGTGGCCAGGTGCATGGCGCCAGCTTAGTGCGGCGCGACCTCGTGCTCCGGCCGCCAGAAGGGGTCGCGGCCCAGGAGCGCGGCGAGCGCCTCGATGGGGTGGTCACCCTCGTACGGGACGGGCGCGGCGAACATCGTCGTACCGGAGTAGTACGTAATCCGCGGCGTGGCGTAGTTCAGCGCGTCCTCGACCGCCGGCGGGATCGGGGTGAACGGGATGCCCGCCCCCTTGGCGATGTCCCAGCCGTGCACGGTCAGGTCGAGCAGCATCTGATGGGCGTACTCCTCGACGGGCAACAGACCCATCGAGGAGTGCACCCGCGCCTGCGGGTCGGCCTGCGCCCAGGCGATCATCGAGGCGCTCGACGCCCGACGCCACGCCCCCGCGGGGTCGGCGCCGACCAGGTCGCCGTCGAAGCGGTCCCCGACCTCCTCGACCGTCGCGCCGGCGAGCAGCTGAGGCGCCCAGAGGTGTTCGCCGACAAGGTGGTTGAGGACGTCGCGGACGGTCCACTCCTCGCAGGGCGAGGGGTTGTCCCGCTGCTCGGGCAGGACGCCGTTGGCCATCGCGGTGACGATGCGGGCCGCGTCGGGCAGCAGGGCGATCGTGGGGTGCTGGCTCACGGGCGGTTCCTCCTCGGCGGGGTGGGGCTCGCGTCCCGAGCGCCTCATCGTACGCATCCCGTGCGGGCACCCGGCAGGTAGGCGGCCGCCATTGCCCCTGCCGATGCTGGCCGTGTCGACCGCGGACCCGACGCCGCCATTGGGTCCCACCTCCGCCGGTGGAGACGCCGGCATGGTGGCCAGTCCCGGCCGATGGGGGCCCACTTCCGCCGCTGAGGGCCTATTTCGGCGCATGGGGTCCCGCGCATCCACGGGACCCCATGCTCGCTTCGGGGACGCCGTCGGCGGTCCTGGGCCGCCATCCATCTCACGAAACACCATCTGCCAGATGGACGGTCTGCGCCTCACACCACACCGAAACAGGGCACATCACCAAAGGACGGGAGGAGTACGTCACCTACGGGGGGAAGCGCGCGGGTCCCGCCAGGGCGGAGGCGTACGCACTCCGTACGGCCTCTCCGTGCGACGCCTCGATCCGGGCCGCGTACGCGCCGAAGGTCTCCCCCTCCGCGTGCGGCGGCAGCTCCATCGCCCAGACGTGATCCCACCCAAGCCCGTACAGACAGCCCGTCCGCCCTGCGAATCGCCACAGCAGGTAGGCAGGCAGTTCCCTCGACCTCCATCCGGGGGCCTCCGAGGACCCGATCGCCACGTCGTCGAGCACATCCCACGGGACCTCACCGTTGCCGGGGGCCGCGAGTGGGTCGAGCAATCCTGCCGCGACGGCCCTGCGCGCGAGGTCGGCCGGTGCCCACTCGTTGCTGGCCGCTGCAAGTCGAACACCCTCGTCGGGGTCCTCCAGCAGCCGAGCGAGAGCCACCGGCGGGGTGGCCCTGGCCAGTGCGGCACTGAGTCGATCGCCGAGATCGGCGGAGGCGGCCAGAGCGGCCAATGCGCTGACCGGCGTCCGGGGGTTCTCGCGGGCGTAAAAGTTGGCGAACCCAGCATCCCAGTCGGCGGCGAATCGTTCGAGCAGCATCGGATCGCAGTCGTTCGCGGTCAGGGTGACGCGGGCGAATTCGGGATCCCGCGTGACCCGCTGCTCCACAGACCAGGCCGACGGATCCGGAGCCGAGCCGGTGATGGCGCTGATCAGCGCATCGATCTCCGCGACCGAGCATTCACCCGGGACACTCCAGCGAGGTACACGGATAGCGTCCCCCGCGGCGGCCATCTCCCGCCAGGACTTGAGCGTGGCCAGCACCACCTCAGAGCCCTCCCGCGCCGCCACCTCGCGAAGCGCCTCCCAGATTGGCGTGTCGCCGGTCAGATGCAGGAAGAACCCGGGCCCGTCGTGGACGTCCGCGTCGGCAGCCCGATCACCGCTGCCGCGGGCCGACGGAGATTCGGGTGACATGCGGGAACGCTACCGGGCGCGCCGCCTCGTACCGCCCGTGGGCGGGATCGGTACGCGTTGGCGCAGGTGGGTGGGGCCACTTGCCGCCCCTGGGCGGGATCGGTACGCGTTGGCGCAGGTTTCGCCCGCCGAACGGCCGAGGCGAACCCTCGATTATCAGGGTGGGCTCTCTCGAACTCGGGTGAGCCCTCGGCATCGGGCCTGTCCGCGACGGTGGGGAACCCTCGACGTGCCGGGTGGACTCTCAACAGGCGGGGTGGGCTCCCGTGGAGACGAGAGTCCACCCGTCGCCAGGAGGGTCCACCCGGGCCAGCAAGGGCTGGGCTGCGGTCCGAGGCCGCCCGACGCCAGGAGCTGACCCCCGCCCGCGAGAGCCGTCCCAGCCCGAGGAGTGTTCAGCACGCCGTCGTACGGCCTGCCCCGCCATGCGAGCGTTCGCGCGTCAAGCCAGGGCGGAGGCGTACGCACTCCGTACGGCCTCTCCGTGCGACGCTTCGATCCGGGCCGCGTACCCCGCAAACGTCTCCCCCGCCCGCGGCTCCGGTAGGTCCAGCTCGTCCACCTCGTCGCGCCCGATTCCTTCCGGGCCGCCAGGCCGGGCGGCGAAGCGCCATAACAGGTACCCCGGCAGCAACTCCGAGGGCCACCCCGTCGGCGCCGTCGACTCGACCGTGACGTCGTCCAGCACGTCCCACGGGACGTCCTGGTAACCGTCCAGATCCTCCACGTCCACCAGACCCGCCGCCAGCGCCCGGCGGACCACGTCCCGGGGAGCCCACACGTTGCGCGCCGCCGTGCCGCGCACCCGCTCGTCCGGGTCCTCCAGCAGCACGAGCAGGCAGGGAGCCGGCGTGGCGCGGGCCATCGCGGCGACCGCGCGGTCCGCCGCGTCCGGGGAGTCGGCCAGGAGGTGCAGCACGCCCACGGGCGCGCCGGGGTGTCCCTGCGCGAAGAACGCCGTCGAGCCGGGTCGCTCGCTCAGCACCCAGCCGAGCAGCGCCGGGTCGCAGTCGGGGTCGCTCAGCACGGCGCGCGCGTAGGCCGGATCCCGCCGTACGCGCTGCGGCTGCGACCACGCGTCGGGGTCCGGTTCGGCGCCGATGACCAGCCTGATCAGCTCGTCCAACTCATCGATCGGGCAACCGCCGGGCGCGGACCACCCGGGGATGTCCACGCGCTCGCCCCCGGCGACCTTCTCCCGGAGCCGCCATAGGACGGCCAGGACGTCATCGCCGCGCTGGAGAGCAGCCCGGTACGTGAGCCACACCGGCCCCTCGCCGCCGCGCGGCAGCAACAGGTCGGGGTCGTCCGAGGGCTGAAACCTCATCGCACGCATCCCCTCCGGATCGCCCATCCGATAGCCCAGCAGTAATAGCCCGTCAACGGTCCAGCAGTAAGCCCCCTCAAAACCCAGTCGCGAGCCCCTCAACGGTCCAGTCGCGAGCCCCTCAACCGTCCAACGGCAGCCCGCCAGGCGTCGCCGACACCCTGCCCGACCCGGGCGGAGCATCGTCCGCCGCAGTCGAGCCGGATCAGACGTTGAAGCCGAGCGCCCGCAGCTGTTCGCGGCCGTCGTCGGTGATCTTGTCCGGGCCCCACGGGGGCATCCAGACCCAGTTGATCGTGTGGCTTCGCACGAGCCCCATCAGCACGTCGGCCACCTGGTCCTCGATCACGTCGGTCAGCGGGCAGGCCGCGGACGTCAGCGTCATGTCGATCACGGCGTGGTTGTCGTCGATGTGGACCCCGTAGATCAGGCCGAGGTCGACGACGTTGATCCCCAGCTCGGGGTCGACGACGTCGCGCAGCGCCTCCTCGACGTCGGCCACGGTCGCCGGCGCGGTGATTCCGGCGGCGTTCATCTCGCTCATCGTGTCTCCTCGGCAGGCATGGCGGACAGGTCGGCGCCCGCGCGGGCGAGCGCGTCGGTCAGGGCGGTCCAGGGCAGCAGGGCGCACTTCACGCGGGCGGGGTACTGGGCCACCCCCGCGAGGGCCACCCCGTCGCCGATGACCTCCTCGTCGCCCGGGTCCTTGCCCCGGGAGGTCAGCATCGACTTCATCGCCGCGTACGTGTCCATCGTCTCGGCGAGGCTGTGCCCCCGGCACTCGCTCGCGAGGATCGATGCCGACGCCATCGAGATCGAGCAGCCGATGGCGTCGTAGCTGATGTCCTCCACCGTGGCGCGCGGCCCGGCGTCGACGTCGTCCAGGTGGACCCGGAGCGTCACCTCGTCCCCGCAGGTGGTGTTGACGTGGTGCACCTCCGCCTCGAACGGTTCGCGCAGTCCGGCGTGCTGCGGGCGCTTGCTGTGGTCCAGGATCAGCTCCTGGTAGAGATCCATCACACCTCCAGATGGAAAGTCTCGGGGACCCGGTCCAGGGCCCGCAGCAGCGTATCGACCTCATCGGGCGTGTTGTACGGGCCGAAGCTGGCCCGCGTCGACGCGGTGAGCCGCAACGCCCGGTGCAGGGGCGCCGCGCAGTGGTGGCCCACCCGGACCTCCACGCCGGCGTCGTCCAGCACCTGTCCGACATCGTGCGGGTGCACCCCGTCCACGACGAACGCCACCGCGCCGCACCGGTCGGGCGCCTTGCCGGGCCCGAGCACACGCACCCACGGTCGCTGCGCCAGACCGTCGATGAGCTGCTCCCCCAGCGCGCGCACGTGCGCGTCGACCCGGTCCATCCCGAGCTCGGTGAGGTAATCGCACGCGGCGGCCAGCCCCATGACGTGCGGCGCGGGCGGGACACCCGGCTCGTACTTCGCGGGCGGCTCAAGGTAAGTGGAGCCCTCCATCCGGACGGTCTTGATCATCGACCCGCCGGTCAGGTACGGGGGCAGCGCATCCAGGAGCTCGTAGCGGCCCCACAGGACGCCGAGCCCGAGCGGACCGAGCATCTTGTGCCCGGAGAAGGCGAGGAAGTCCACGCCGAGCTCGGTCACGTCGAGGCGGCGGTGCGGCGCCGACTGGCACGCGTCGAGCACGGTCAGGGCGCCGACCTCCCGGGCCCGCGCCACGAGCACGTCGACGGGGTTGATCGTCCCCAGCACGTTCGACACGTGCGTGAACGCGAGCACCTTGGTCCGCTTGCTGACCAGGGCGTCGAGGTTCGTCAGGTCGAGCCGCCCCTCCGGGGTCACCGGCAGCCACCGCAGCGTCGCCCCGGTCCGGTGGCAGAACTCCTGCCACGGTACGAGGTTCGCGTGGTGCTCCATCTCGGTGACGCACACCTCGTCGCCGGGGCGGATCTGCAGCCGCCGGGCCAGCGCCAGGTCCGTCGCGGCGACCGCGTCGAGGGCGCCGGGCGCCTGGGCGTTGCTCAGCGCGTACGTGATCAGGTTCAGCGACTCGGTGGCGCTCTTGGTGAAGATCACCTCGCGCGCCGGAGCGCCGATGAACGCGCCGACGCGGTCCCTGGCCACCTCGTACCGGTCGGTGCCCTCCTCCGAGAGCTGGTGCGCGCCGCGGTGCACGGCCGAGTTGAGCGTCTCGTAGAAGCCCCGTTCGGCGTCGAGCACCTGCCGGGGCTTCTGGGAGGTCGCGCCCGAATCGAGGTAGGTCAGCGGGGCGTCGAACCGCAGGGACCGCCCGAGGATCGGGAAGTCCGCGCGGATGGTGCGCAGCTCCTCCTCGCTGAACGGGCGGGCCGACCCGGCCCGGTCCGGCTCCAGGGTCCCGGCGCGCAGGTCCGGTGCGGCGTCCCTGACGGTGGAGGGCATCAGACGTTCGCCGCCAGGAAACGGTCGTAGCCGTGCGCCTCCAGCTCGTCGGCGAGCTCGGGCCCGCCTTGCTCGACGATCCGTCCGTCGACGAACACGTGCACGTAGTCCGGCTTGATGTAACGCAGGATCCGCGTGTAATGCGTGATCAACAGGACGCCCTGATTGTTGACGTCCTTGGACCGGTTCACGCCCTCGGAGACCACGCGCAGCGCGTCGACGTCCAGGCCGGAGTCGGTCTCGTCGAGGATGGCGAACTTCGGCTTCAACAGCTCGAGCTGGAGCACCTCGTGGCGCTTCTTCTCCCCGCCGGAGAACCCGGCGTTGACGTCGCGCTCGGCGAACGACGGGTCGATCTTGAGGTCCGCCATCGCGGTCTTGACGTCCTTCACCCATGTGCGCAGCTTGGGCGCCTGCCCGTCGATCGCGGTCTTGGCGGTGCGCAGGAAGTTGCTGACGGAGACGCCCGGGACCTCGACCGGGTACTGCATCGCGAGGAACAGCCCGGCGCGGGCCCGCTCGTCCACGCTCATCGCGAGGACGTCCTCGCCGTCGAGGGTGACCGTGCCGCTGGTGACGGTGTACTTCGGGTGGCCCGCGACGCTGTACGCGAGCGTGGACTTGCCGGATCCGTTGGGTCCCATGATCGCGTGGGACTCACCGGAGTTGATGACCAGTGTGACCCCGCGAAGGATCTCCTTCGGGCCGGTCTCGGTCTCGACGCTCACGTGGAGGTCGCGGATTTCCAGGGTGGACAACTGATGCTCCTCGTCAGGACAAGCTCGTCTGGTGTTCTAGGTGGTGGCGCGGTCGGCGTCTTCAGCGTCGTCGGCGTCTTCGGCGGGGCGAGCGCCCGCGTCCCGTCGCCGAAGGCGATCGTCGGCGCGGGTCAGGTGCAGCTGCCGCCGCAGCCGGAGCTGGCGGAGCTCGCGGTGGTCGAATCGGTGGAGGCGGTGGTCGAATCCGTGGAGTTGGTGGGGGTGGTCACGTCCACGAGGACGTCCTCGCCGTCGATCCGCACGGCGTAGACCTGGATCCCGGTCGTGGCGGGCGGCGCCTTCGGCTCGCCGGTGGCGAGGTCGAACGTCGCCCCGTGCAGCCAGCAGCCGATCCGGTCGCCGACGACGCGGCCGTCGGACAGCTTGACGTTCGCATGGCTGCAGTCGTCCTCGACCGCGTGGAGGCCCCCGTCGGCGTCCCGGACGAGCGCGACCTTGGCGCCCTCGACCGTAAAGCCCTTGACCTGCTTGGTTCCCGGCAGCTCCGCGGTGGTGCACACGCGCGTGAAGCTCATACCTGCTCCTCCTCGTTCGCGGCCTTCGACGCGGCGCCGAGCGACACGGCCAGCTCGGCGTCGATGGCCTCCATCAAGTGTTCTGTGACGCTCGGCACGCCGATCCGATCGATGATCTCGGCGAAGAATGCCCGCACGACCAGGCGCCGGGCCTCGTCCTGCGGGATACCCCGGGCCATCAGGTAGAACAGCTGCTCGTCGTCGAAGCGCCCGGTCGCGCTCGCGTGCCCGGCGCCGGCGATCTCGCCTGTCTCGATCTCCAAGTTGGGCACGGAGTCGGCGCGTGCGCCCTCGGTGAGCACGAGGTTGCGGTTCAGCTCGTACGTGTCGGTGCCCTCCGCGGCCGCGCGGATCAGCACGTCGCCGACCCACACCGTGCGCGCGCTCTGCCCCTGCAGGGCGCCCTTGTAGACGACGTGGGAGCTGCACCGGGGCGCCTCGTGGTCCACGAAGAGCCGGTGCTCCAGGTGCTGCCCGTCGTCGGCGAAGTAGACCCCCAGCCCCTCGTAGTGCCCGCC
>JBDIAS010000092.1:0-12592 GCA_039812465.1 Austwickia sp.
GGGCCCGCCTCGCTCCCGCTCGCCGGGCCCTCCGCTCCGCGCTTCGTCAGCCGCCGATGGCGCTCATGGGGCGTGCCGGCTGGGTGAAGTCCGGGTCGCCGATCCCGTGCCCGCGCGCTTTACGCCACATCTCGCCCCGGATCAGGCGTACGAGGTCCTCGTCCGTCGCGCCCGCCCGCATCGGCCCCCGCAGGTCCACCTCGCCCCGCGAGAAGAGGCAGTTGCGCACCATCCCGTCCGCGGTGAGGCGCACACGATCGCAGCCCGCGCAGAACGGCGCGGTCACCGAGGCGATGATCCCCACCGTCGCGGGGCCGCCGTCGACCAGGAAGAGCTCCGCCGGCGCGCTTCCGCGCTCCTCGGTCGGGCAGGGCGTGAGCTCGTGCCGTTGGGACAGCAGCTCGTGCACCTCGGAGGCCGGCACCATCGTGGTCCGCTTCCACGAGTGTTGGGCGTCGAGGGGCATCTGTTCGATAAAGCGCAGGTCGTAGCCCCGCTCCAGGCACCAGTCGAGTAGATCCGGGATGGTGGCCTCGTTCTCGCGCATCGCCACCGCGTTGATCTTGACGGGGGTGAGCCCCGCGGAAGCAGCCGCCTCGAGCCCAGCCATCACGTCGGACAGCCGGTCGCGCCGCGTGAGCGCGCGGAAGATGTCGGGATCGACGGTGTCGAGGCTGACGTTCACGCGGTCCAGGCCTGCCTCGGCGAGCGGTCCGGCCAGCGTGTCCAGCCCGATCCCGTTGGTGGTCATGGCGAGCTCTGGGCGGGGGCGGATCGCCGCGAAGCGCGCCACCAGCTCGACCAGGCCCTGGCGCAGCGTGGGCTCGCCGCCGGTCAGGCGCACCTTCTCCACGCCCAGCGAGATGAAGACCCCCACGAGCCGGGCGAACTCGTCGTCGGTCAACATCTGCGGGGACTTCATCCACGGCAGGCCCTCGGCGGGCATACAGTACGTGCAGCGCAGGTTGCAGTGGTCCGTGAGGGAGACCCGCAGGTCCTTGGCGATCCGACCGAACGTGTCCACGAGCGCGTGCCCCCCGGCCCGCTGAGCGGGTGCGGGAGCCGGCGGTTCGACGCGGCGGATCGGCGGCGGGAGCGCGGTGCTCCGGGCGGCGTCGAGGCCGTGGTCAGGAGTGGACGATGGTCCAGGACCGTGGGGCATGCCCTCCAGCGTAGGCCGGGTAGCGTCGGTCCCGTGATTCGAACGCTGATGACGAGGCGCTGGCTCGGTGCCCTGGCAGCCGCAATCGCGTTCGGCCTGATCTGCATCTACCTCGGAAACTGGCAATACGGCCGGTACGAAGACCGATCTGCGGCCGCGAGGGCAGTTCGAACAAACTACGGCGCCGAGCCCGTCCCGCTGAACACCGTCCTGCCGGCCGGGGGGACGCTGGCCGACGCGCAGGTGTGGACCAAGGTGGAGGCACGCGGCCGTTATGCGCCGGGCGAGGCGCTGATGATACGCAACCGCCCGCAGAACGTGACGTACGGCTTCGAGGCACTCACTCCCCTGGACCTCCCCGACGGCACGGCGCTCCTCGTGGACCGCGGGTGGGTGGCCAACGGACCGAGGGCCGACGTGATCCCCGACGTGCCCGCCGCGCCGCAGGGCGAGGTCCGGGTCACCGGCTGGCTTCGCCAGGGCGAACCCAGCCTGGACCGTGAGATGCCCGGACGGCTCCTCGCCTCGATCAACCTCTCCGAGGCGGCGCAGAAGTCGGGGAGCAACCTCCGCGACGCCTACCTGGTCCTCGAGTCCGAGGACGTCGGCGACGGCCAGGAACCCCCGCGGCCCGCACCGCTGCTGCCCCCGGACACCGACACCGGCCCGCACTTCGCCTACGCGATGCAGTGGTGGCTCGGGTCCCTGGCCGGCTTCGTGATCGTCGGGGTGTACCTGCGCCGTGAGGTGCAGGACGCGCGTGAGGCCGCGACGCCAGAGAGCCAGAGGGTCCCCGCGAAGCCGCGCAAGCGCCGGATCTGGGATGAAGAGGACGAGTAGCCCCGCCGGCCGCTGTCGCGAGGTGGTCCGGTCCTCTCGCGATTAGAGTGGCGCGTATGGATCTGCAGCTGCGGGATCGGGTGTACGTGGTGACCGGCGCCACCGCCGGACTCGGATTCGCGTCCGCGCGGGCGCTGGTCGATGACGGCGCCAAGGTCGTGATCTGCTCGCGCACGGCCCAGCGCGTCGAGGCTGCGGTGGCCGCCCTGGGCTCGGAGAACGCCCGCGGTGTCGCGATCGACCTGGCGCAGGCCGACGCCGCGGAGCGCCTCACGTCGCTCGCGCAGGAGACGTACGGACGCCTCGACGGGGCCATTCTCTCGGTCGGGGGGCCGCCCGGCGGCGCCGCCCGGGACATCGACGACGAGCAGTGGCGGGACTCCTTCGAGACGGTGTTCCTCGGCCCACTGCGGGTGGCGCGGGCCGTCCTGAACTCCGGGGACGACAAGGCCGTCGCGTTCGTCCTGTCGACCTCGGTCAAGTCGCCGGTCCCGGGGCTCGGCATCTCCAACGCGCTGCGGCCCGGGCTCGCGGGGGCGGCGAAGTCGATGGCCGAGGAGTACGGTCCCCGCGGCAGTCGCGTGACCATGGTCCTGCCCGGCCGGCTGGAGACGGACCGCATCAAGGAGCTGGAGTCGGCCGCCGCAGACCCGGCTGCCGTGCGCGCCCACTTCGAGGGCCTGATCCCGCTCGGCCGGTACGGTCGCCCCGAGGAGTTGGGGCGGGTGGCAGCGTTTTTGGTGTCCCCGGCCGCGTCGTACCTGACGGGGATCGCGGTCCCCGTGGACGGCGGCCTGACCCGAGCGCTCTGACCCGAGCGGCCTGACCCGAGCGCTCTGACCCGAGCGCTCTGACCCGAGCGGCTATGACCCTCGAGGCGCCGGCCGCCCACCTCTGAGGTTCACCAGGTCTGGGTGACCCCGCCGGAGCCCTGGAACTGGGTGCGGTGGAGGTGGGCGTAGAGGCCCCCCGCCTCCAGCAGCTCGTCGTGGGTGCCTTGCTGCACGATCGTCCCGCGGTCCACGACGAGGATCAGGTCCGCGTTGCGGATGGTGGACAACCTGTGCGCGATCACGAGCGCCGTCCGGCCGCTCAGGGCCGCGTCGAGCGCGCGCTGCACGGCCACCTCGGACTCGCTGTCCAGGTGGGCGGTCGCCTCGTCCAACACGACGAGCCCCGGACCCTTGAGCAGCAGGCGGGCGATTGCCAGGCGCTGCTTCTCGCCTCCGGAGAGCCGGTGTCCCCGGTCGCCCACGACGGTGTCGAGCCCCTGCGGCAGCGCCGCGATGAGGGCTCCCACCTGGGCGGCCTCCAGCGCGGCGAGGATCTCCTCGTCCGTGGCGTCGGGGCGCGCGTAGCGCATGTTGGCGCGGATCGTGTCGTGGAAGAGATGCGCCTCTTGGGTGACCACGCCGAGGCGCTCGCGCAGGGAGGCGAAGGTCACGTCGCGCGCGTCCATCCCGGCGAGCCGGACCGTACCGCTGCTCGGGTCGTAGAGCCGGGCCACCAACGAGGTGATCGTCGTCTTGCCGGCCCCGCTCGGCCCGACCAGGGCGACGAGCTGCCCGGGGGCGACGTGGAAGCTGACCGCTCGCAGCACGTCCTCACCCGACGCCCGGTCGCCGACGGCGGCCCCCTCCAGGGAGGGCAGCGAGACCTCGTCGGCCGCGGGATAGCGAAAGCTCACGTCCTCGAAAGCGACCGAGGAGACCTCGTCCGGCAGCGGCCGGGCCTGCTCCGACTCCCGGACCAGCGGGGGCAGGTCGAGCACCTCGAAGATCCGCTCGAAGGACACCAGCGCGGTCATCACGTCGACCCGCACGTTCGACAGGGCGATCAGCGGTGAGTAGAGGCGCGCCAGGAGCGCGGTCAGCGCCAGGAGCGTGCCGACGCTGAGCCCGCCCTGGATCGCGAAGATGCCGCCGGCTCCGTAGATCAGCGCGGTCGCGAGCGCCGCGAGCAGCGTCAGCATGGACATGAAGATGGACCGGTTCCAGGAGATCTGGACCCCGATGTCGCGCACGCGCCGGGCCCGCTCGGCGTATTCGTCGTGCTCGGCGGCAGGCCGCCCGAACAGCTTGACGAGCAGCGCCCCGGCGACGTTGAACCGCTCGGTCATCCGGTTGCCGAGGTCGGCGTTGAGGGTCATCTGCTCGCGGGTGAGCGCCGACAGCCGCCGGCCCATGTGCCGGGCCGGGAGGAGGAAGAGCGGGAAGAGCAGCAGCGAGGCGAGCGTGAGCGGCCAGGACAGCGCCGCCATGGCGATCACGATCGCGATCAGCGAGACGACGTTGCTGACCACCCCGGACAGCGTCGACGTGAACGCCTGCTGGGCGCCGATCACGTCGTTGTTGACCCGGCTCACCAGGGAGCCGGTCTGGGTCCGGGTGAAGAACGCCACCGGCTGGGCCAGCACGTGGTCGAACATCTGCGTGCGCAAGTCATAGATCAGCCCCTCCCCGATCGAGGAGGAGCACCAGCGTTGCACGACCGTGAGCAGGGATCCGGCGATCGCCACGAGGGCGGCCAGCAGCGCCATGCGTACGACGTGCGCCGAGTCGGCGACCAGCACCCCGTCGTCGATGAGGCTGCGCAGCAGCAGCGGGGTCGCGACGACGAGCGCCGCGTCGACGAGGATGAAGGCGAGGAAGAGCGCGATGAGACGCCGGTACGGCAGCGCGTAGCCGGCCACCCGGCGCACGGTGCCCTCCTGGAGGCGCTGCCCGCTGAGTCGATCCCGGGTCATCAGGCTCATCGAGCGCATCGGGTGCACGCTCATCGGGGCCGGCCCCGGCTCTTCGCGATTCCGCGCAGCAGCGCGACCTGCGCCGTCCGCTCGGCGGCCAGTTGCTGCCCGCGGGTGCGGGTCGCGGCGCCCGCCAGCAGGGCCTTCGTCGCGCGGACGGAGGCTTCGGGGGCGGCGCGCAGGGCGCCGAGGAGGTCGGCGAGCGCGTCCTCGAGCTGCTCGACCGGGACCGCGATCGACGCCAACCCCACCGCGACGGCCTCCGCGGCACCGACCGGCCGGGAGGTCAGACAGATCTCCAGGGCCCTGCTGTAGCCGACCAACTCGGTCAACACGGCGGTGCCGCCGAGATCGGGGACGAGGCCGAGGCTCGGCTCGGCCATCACGAACTGCACGTCCTCGGTCACCACCCGAAGGTCCGCGGCCAACGCCAGCTGGAAGCCCGCGCCGATCGCATGTCCCTGCACCGCGGCGATCACGATGGCCGAGCACTCCCGCCACAGGCTGAACGCGCGCTGCAGGTCCCCGATCGACTCGGCGGCGGCCTCCGCGTCCGCCGCGGCCACGGCCAGCAGATCGGGTTCGCCGCTCATCCCTCCCGGGGCGAGCATCCGCCGATCCATCCCCGCCGAGAACGCCCGGCCCGCCCCGCGCAGGACCACGAATCGCGCCCCTGAGGCCGGGTGGTCGGACCCGTCCACGGCGGCGGCGACCTCCGCGAGCGCGAGCCACAGGCTCGGCGTCTGCGCGTTGAGCCGCTCCGGGGCGTCCAGGGTCACGGTCAGCAGGTCACCGTCGCGCTCGAGCTTCAGGTGCGGGTGCGGCCGTGCGGGGGTGTTCACGCTGCCACGATAGGCGACCGGGCCGACAACCCTCGGCGCGCGCCGGACCTGCGAGGACATCACGCCAGGGCGATCAGGTCCAGGTAGTCCTCGCTCCAGAGGTCCTCCACGCCGTCCGGCAGGAGGAGCACGCGCTCGGGTTCGAGGGCGGTGACCGCCCCCTCGTCGTGGCTGACCAGGACGACGGCTCCGGCGAAGCTTCGCAGGGCCGCCAGGATCTCGTCGCGGGAGGCGGGGTCCAGGTTGTTGGTCGGCTCGTCCAGCAGCAGCACGTTCGCGCTGCTCACCACGAGCGTGGCCAGCGAGAGCCGGGTCTTCTCCCCGCCGGAGAGCACGGCGGCCGGCTTGTCCACGTCGTCGCCGGAGAACAGGAAGCTCCCGAGGATCTTCCGTACATCGGTCTCCCCCAGGTCCGGCGCGGCAGTCCGCATGTTCTCGAGCACGGTGCGCTCCACGTCGAGGTTCTCGTGCTCCTGCGCGTAGTAGCCGATCTTCAGCCCGTGGCCCGGCTCCACCTCACCGGTGTCCGGCGCGTCCAGGCCGGCGAGGATCCGCAGCAAGGTGGTCTTGCCCGCGCCGTTGAGTCCGAGGACCACGACCTTGCTGCCGCGGTCGATCGCGAGGTCGACGTCGGTGAAGACCTCGAGCGAGCCGTAGCTGCGGGAGAGGCCGCTCGCCCGCAGGGGGGTCTTCCCGCACGGCGCCGGGTCCGGGAAGCGGATCCGCGCCACCTTGTCCGAGGCACGCTCCCCCTCCAGCCCCGCCAGCAGCCGCTCCGCTCGCCGGGCCATGTTCTGCGCCGCGACGGCCTTGGTCGCGGTCGCACGCATCTTGTCCGCCTGCGCCATCAGCGCGGCGGCCTTCTTCTCGGCGTTGGCGCGCTCCCGTTTGCGGCGCCGCTCATCGGTCTCCCGCTGGGCGAGGTAGGCGGACCAGCCCACGTTGTACTGGTCCAGCTCGGTCCGGTTGGCGTCGAGGTGGAAGACCTTGGTGACCACGTCCTGGAGCAGGGCGGCGTCGTGGCTGATCACCAGCAGCCCGCCCCGGTGGACCTTCAGGTGGTCGCGGAGCCAGGCGATGGAGTCCGCGTCGAGGTGGTTCGTCGGCTCGTCGAGCAGCAGCGTCTGCGCCCCGGAGAAGAGGATGCGGGCGAGCTCGACCCGGCGGCGCTGCCCGCCGGACAGCGTCCCCAGGTTCTGCCCCAGGACGCGGTCGGGCAGCCCCAGCGCCGCGGCGATCGCGGCCGCCTCGGACTCCGCGGCGTACCCGCCCGCCGCCTCGAACTGCGCCTGCAGGCGGGGGTACCGGGCCATCGCCTTCTCATGGGTGGCTCGGTCCGCGCTCGCCATCGCGCCCTCGGTCTCGTGCATCCGCCGCACGACCTCGTCCAACCCGCGGGCGGACAGGATGCGCTGGCGGGCGAGCACGTGCAGGTCACCGTCGCGGGGGTCCTGGGGCAGGTAGCCGACATCGCCCGAGCGCGTCACGGCACCGCCCGCGGGTTGGCCCCAGCCGGCCAGCACCTTCGTGAGCGTGGTCTTGCCGGCGCCGTTGCGCCCGACGAGGCCGATCCGGTCGCCCGGCGCGATCCGGAACGTGGCGTCGGCCAGCAAGAGACGGCTCCCGGCGCGCAGCTCGATCCCGCTGGCCGCGATCACGCGAACTCCCCTCTCGGACCTGCTCGGACACGCGCCGCGGATTCCGCGGGGCACGGCGCCCTCGATCGGTGGCATCCCAGTGATCGTGCAGCCGGGCACGCGGGTCGTTAGTCTACGGGCCAGCGCATCCGCGACCTGCAGCGGAGGCCCACAGGAGGGACCGGTCGGATGACGTTTAACGACAACGCCCAGCTCGACACCTCACAGGTGAGCGGGGGGTCCGGAGGCGGGCGACGGGGCGGCATGGTCATCGGCGGCGGAGGCGGCGTCCTCGGGGTGATCGCCCTCATCCTCTACATGCTGCTGGGCGGCGGCGGCGAGACGCCCCAGGGGCCCACGGCCCCGGATCCGCGCATGGACCGGTCCTACGTCGGCGGGGGCGGCTCGGTGGAGGCCAACATCTTCGACCACTGCAAGACCGGCGCCGACGCCAACCGCGACGACAACTGCCTCGTGGTCGGCACGGTCAACAGCGTGCAGGACTACTGGAAGCGGCAGTTCCCCGCGTCGACAAGCAACCGCACGCCTTGGCGGATGACGAAGACCGTGCTCTACGAGGGGACGACCCAGTCGGGATGCGGAACGGCGTCCAACCAGGTGGGGCCCTTCTACTGCCCGCTGGACCGGCAGGTGTTCATCGACGCGAGCTTCTTCCAGCAGCTCAACCAGCGGTTCGGGGCGGACAAGGGCTCGTTCGCCAAGATGTACGTGGTCGCGCACGAGTACGGTCACGCCGCGCAGGACCAACTCGGCGTGCTCGAGGAGGCGCAGCGGGATCCGCAGGGGCCCACGAGCGGGGGCGTGCGCATCGAGCTGATGGCGGACTGCTTCGCGGGCATGTGGGCCAAGGACGCGTCCACGACCAAGGACGCCGCGGGCCACACGCTCCTGAAACCGCTCACCCAGCAGGACATCAACTCGGCGCTGTCGGCGGCCGCCGCCGTAGGCGACGACTCGATCCAGGAGAAGGTGCAGGGCCGGGTGACCCCGGAGAACTTCAGCCACGGCACCTCGGAGCAGCGGATGCGCTGGTTCATGACCGGCTACAACAACCAGAACATCAACACCTGCAACACCCTACGGGCCAGCAGGCTCTGACCCCGTCGCCCCAGCACGCACGACCCGCGGTCCCGAAATAGCACGCGCGACCCGCGGTCCCGAACTCCGTTGAGGGAGTCGGGACCGCGGGTCGTGTCGGTCGTTCGGCGGGTGGCTCCGGCCGGCGCACGCGCTCTTCGCGGGTTGCTCCGCCGTCGCAGCGCGTCTCGCTGTACGGCTCGCTGCGCGGCGTCCGGCCAGGAGCCGACCGGGTCAGCGCGCCGGGTGCTTGGCCAGCTGGCCGGCCAACACGCTGCCGAATCGGGTGCCCAGGTCGGAGTGGTCCACGCCGGCGGGCACCTCCAGGGTGGCGGCGAACCCGCGGGAGGCGTACCAGCTCTGTCCGCGCCGGGCGTCGGCCAGCGCGTTGTACCCGTCCGAGCTGTTGGCGCCGTTGTCGGCGCTGCCGGTGTACCAGAGCATCGGGAAGCCCGACTTCAGCGCGGCGTCGATCGTGGCCGAGCCGCCGGGCGCGCCGCCGCCTCCGGTGATCACCGCGCCGCCGCCGGCCGCGAAGACCGACGAGTGGGCGGGCAGGAGGAACTTCGTGATCAGCTGCGAGCCGCCGGAGTAGCCGACCAGCCAGGTCCGCTGCACGCCGAGCTCGCTGCGGACGGACTGGATCAGCGAGGCCACGTAGGCCGCGTTGACCGACCCGTTGGTCCAGAACGTGTTGTCTCGGCTCGGGGTCATGATCGACAGGGTGGCGTAGCCGCGGGCGCCTGCCTGCGCGACGACCCCGCCCGAGCCGCCGAGGGCCCAGCTGGTGTTGGGGTTGCGGTGTCCGTACATGCCGTCGCCGTCCAGGTAGACGACCAGCCCGACCGGCGCGGAGTTCGCGACCTTCGAGGTGTACAGGTGGTACGTGGAGCGGGTGCCCGCCTTGTCGGTGTAGGGGGCCGACAGGCGGTCCTTGATGGTGGTGACCCGGGGCGGGGAGGTCGTGCTCGGCGACGACGTGCTCGGGGTGGACGTCGGGGCGTTGGTGGAGCTCGTAGGACTGCTGGTGGGCCGGGTCGGGGCGCTCGTGGAACTGGTCGGGCTGCTCGTCGGCTTCGTGGGCGAGCTCGTCGGTGTGGTGGTCGGCGTCGTGGGCGCCGGGCGGGACGGGGTCCGGGTGGGGGTGGGATTCGACCGCTTCCACCAGGGACGGTTCCGCTCGTAGCGGTCGTGTCCGTTGGATCCGCTCTGGTAGCTCGTGGCCGATGAGGACCGGCCCTCACTCCAGGAATGCGCGGCGGCGACGGTGGCTCCGAGCGGGGCGGACAGGGCGAGGACGGTCAGGGCCGTCCCCACCCGGCGCAGGGTGACGCGGGGGGTCATGCAGGGCTCCTGTGGTAGGGGGAGTTTCCCCGACCTATCGACCGCGGTGTACGCGGCCCAAGGAGGTGAGGCATGATGGACACTCGTCCAGTCGTCGATGGGTGGTGCTCGGCTGGGGTAGTCCGGGCGCCTTCAATCACGCGTCGGCTGGAGGCTCGAGGAGTTCTTCACAGGGGGCGAGGACGGGATGGTGGCTTGGCGGCGCCGCGTGCGCGTGTCGGGAGCGGCGCTGGCCGCGCTAGGTGTGGCGGCGTCGCTGAGCGGGTGCGGGGCGCCCAGGTCGGCGGACGACGCAGTCCCGCAGCGCTACATCGAGGAACCGAAGGTGTCTCAGGCGGCCCAGCAGCGGTACGGGGATCGCGCCCGGCAGGCGTACGAGGAGATGGCCCGGTTCCAGCTGGACGAGTGGCTCAGTGCCGAGTTGGTGTCGCCCAACGCGCCGACGCCGTCCCCGCAGCAGCTGACCGACATCATCAGGCCGCGCTTGGCGCCGACCACCGTCCCGGAGTGGGACTCGGCGGTGAACAAGGCGCTGGCAGGCGACGTGGACCACATGAACCTGGTGCAGGTCCTGCGGTACTACAACCTCCAGGCGCCGACGCTGAAGGCCCCGGAGGACGGCTCCTTCATCACCGGGGAGTCGGTCACCAACGGCGGGGTCGACGTGGGGGCCGCGCGCAGCGACGGCATCGTCCCGCTGATCGTGACCTTCCGGCAGAAGGGCCGGCTGGACCTGCTCAGCGGACGGTCGCCCTACCCGGTGGACCTTCGTAAGGACCTGTCCTTGAACGTGATCCCGGTCGACGAGCTCGACCGGGTGGCCGCCGCCCAGAGGACGCCGACGTCGCCGGGCCCGACCACGCCGACCGCCGCGCGTGATCCCCGAATCACGTGGGTGATTGTGTCCTTCGAGGGCGACCTGCTCTCGGGCTCCGACGCGACGACGGACGGGCAGGCGCCGAGCGACTCCTCACCGGCCGCGCCCACCCCGGCGCCGAACGCGACGCCGTCCAGCGCACCCGCCCAGCTCACGCCGGGGTCCCTCGCCCCCGCACCCTGAGTTGAGCGCAGCGTGCTCCGTCCCTGAGCGCGGCGTCCCGCGGTCAGAACGCCGCGCTCAGGGACGGGCACCGCCGTCAGCGCAGGGCGCCCGCCTCACGCAGGATGTCCCCAGCGCCGGGTAGATCGGCCAAGGCGCGGGACAGATCCTCGGGAGTGGCGAGCTGCCAGGCGCGGTCGCGAAGGTAGGCGCGGATCGCGTCGTCGAACGCGTCGGCGCCGACTGCCGCGCGCGCGTCCAGCAGCGCCTGGCCGCCGGCTCCGTACGTGGTGTCGACGTACGCGGAGTCCGCGCGGCGCTGGTCCGCCCACTGCTCCATCGAGCGATTGACCGCGCCGTCGACGATGCGGCGGCGGTTCTTCGTCATCCCGGCCGGCGCGACGACTTCCTGGGCGTACGTGGCGAACGACTCGTCCAGCCACGGGTCGCGGGCCTGATTGTTGCCCACCAACCCGTAGAACCACAGGTGCGCGAACTCGTGGACCAGCAGCCACCGGTCCTTGTCGGGGTCCACGTCGCCCAGCTGGATCGCCTGCCCGAACTCGACCCCCTCGCTGACGTGCGGCAGGATGCTCACCCACAGCCGGTGGTCGGGCACCGGGCCGAGGAGTTTCGACAGGTCTTCCAGCGCCGTGCGGCTGGCCTGCGTCCACTCCTGGGCGTCGGCGCGGGTGCGTCCCGAGCGCGGGACGGCGACCGTGATCACGCCGACGTCCGTGGGGGTTGTGGTGAGGTCGATCTCGCCCACCGTGAAGGTGACGTCGCGCACGACGTCGGCGTGGAACCGGTGTACGCGACGACCCGCGGTCGGGGCGTCTCGCGGTTCCTCGGGCTCCCCGATGGCGGCCACCTCGAAGTCCGCCGGCGCCTCGACCTCCAAGGAGCGCAGCTGGAACGCCTCGCTGGTCGCGGTCTCCCCCACGACGTCGACCGCGTTGTCGCGCGCCCACCCGTCGCGCTGCGTCCAGGCCAGCAACGGGTATCCGCTGCCCAGCCAGGCGATGTGCTCCCGGGGCGAGTAGCCGATCCGCTCGTCCGTACGGGCGCCCAGCGTCACGTCGAACGCCAGCGAGGCGTTGATCGCCCTGCCCGCCGGGCGGCAGCCGGGCAGGGCCGCGGTGATCAGCGTCCCCGGAGAGCCGGAGGGCGCGCCGGCCGCTGTCACGGTGAGGGGAAGGTCCTTGCCGTCGACGCTCACGCTGCGCACGGTCAGGGAGTTGCCGTAGCGGGCCGTCGCGGGCTTGTTGGGCCAGGCCCGGAAGACGAGCTCGCACACCTGCCGATCCGGGGTGAACGTGACCTTTTCGGTCCCCGTGGCCTTCGACAGGTCCTCCCCGAGGGAGAACGTCAGGTCCACGACCGGTCGGTCCGCGGGGGGCGCGGGCCACGCCTCGGGCGCGGCGGTCGGCTGCCCTGGCAGCGGAGCCGTGTCAGCATCGTCACCCCCCTCGCCGGAGCACGCGGCGAGGCCGAGAACCAGGACGGCACACAGCGCAGCAGCGGCCGATGGCCGCCAGGATCGAGGGGTCACGCGGCCACCGTACGCCGGATCAGATCGACGGCGAGATCCAGGCCGTCCCGGGTCGGCAGCGGCAGGCCGACGTCGGTGAACCAGTCGTCACTGGCCTCAGGGTGGGGGCCGACGACCCCCACGGCGCCGGCGCCGACGCGGCAGATGGCGGCCGCCGGCAGCCCGTTGTCGTAGCGCGCGACGATCTGCGCGTCGGCCTTCTTGTCCAGCAGGATGACGGGCCCGTCCTGGAAGTACAGCGGGCGCTGCTCGTCGTTCCACGTGACCGTCACGATGGCGTCGCTGTCGTGACGGACGCTGGCCTTCTTGCTGGTGATGTACTGGTCGGTGTC
>JBDIAS010000093.1:0-12519 GCA_039812465.1 Austwickia sp.
CCCGGCAGACGCGCACTGATCGCTCGAACCTCGAACTGCACCAACGGAAGATGCACCCGACACAACTCCTCGACGTCGGGCGGGGACGAGTGGCTCTCGTGCGTTGCGGCAGTCACCTCTTCACCGTAGAAATGGTCATCTGACATCCCAAGAGGCGCCCAAATAGTGAGACTACGCAGGTCACAGAGTTGTGGTTTACTATTACTATACCTTCTTGGACGTTCGCTTAGATGCATCTTCGCAAGAAGACATGACGATTTCACTCAACCCGAACGCTCGTCCAAGAATATCTTGTCACGCGGGTCGAATTCCTTTGTCCGGGGCCTCAAGAGCGCCGTTCGGCATCGCCGGCATGCTGGGGTGATCGAGCGGGTTCCGTTGGCCAGCGCGGGCATCCGCGCGGCATCCGCGCGGCATCCGCGCCGGGCGCCGGCAGCCGGGCAAGGCGTCCCCCGCGCGTGCAGCTCCGGGGGAGACGTGGCCCGCACCGCTCAGCTTGCGGCGGCGGCGACCGATGGAGGAGCAGTGACGAAGGAGGAGTCCTGCGTGAGCGACCCCCGCGTGAATGACGGCACCCTGATGGCGCTGTCCCATCTCTCGACCGGCCTCTGGCGGATCCAAGAGCTCCTGGAATCCCTCCTGTACAAGCTCGAGGTCCAGACCGTTCTCATCGAGACGGGCCGGTCCCGCTGGCTGGGGCGGTCCACCCAGGACATCGAGGTGACCCTCGAAGCGATGCGGGAGAGCGAACTCCTGCGCACCGTGGACGCGGAGCCGGTGTGCGAGCTCCTCGGCCTGCCGCGCGACACGCCGCTGTCCCAGATCGCGCTCGCGGCCCCCGAGCCGTGGAACCAGGTGCTGGAAGAGCACCGCAGCGCCCTCTCGGCGGCGACCAATGAGTTGTCCCAGCTCTCCCGTACGAACGGGGAGATGTTGGAGATCAGCTACAAGGCCGTCCAGGACACCCTCGACCGCTTCAACCACGCGACAGAGGTGGGCACCTACACCGCGCGCGGCGCACGTGAGACCGGCCGCTCCCACCACCTCATCGACCAGATCACGTGACCACCCCCGCCGGCCCGTCCGGCACACCCACCCAGGAGAACACTCCATGACCACTACCGATGTCGCCACCGTGACCCTGCACTTCCCCACGGGCATGGTGGGTTTCCCTCAGTCGCAGGACTACGAGCTGGCCGAGATCGAGGGCGGCGTCTACGAGATGCTCAGCACCGACGACGAGCAGATCGGCTTCGTCGTCATCGAGCCGGACAGCTACTTCCCGGACTACAACCCCGCCATCGACCGCGCCACCGCCGACCGTCTCGGCGTCGGCTCGGTGGAGGACGCGCTGTTGCTCCTTGTCGTCAACATCGGCGCGAACGGTGAGCCGCCGGTGGCCAACTTGATGGCCCCCATCGTCATCAACAAGGCCGAGCGGACTGCGACACAGGTCGTCCTGGCCGACCAAGAGTGGCCCCTTCGTGCGACGATTCCCTTGGGCTGAAACGAAATTCATCGACCGGTCGGCCCGTGTTCGGGTCGGCCGGTCGCTGCGTGCCCGCCCCTCGCCGGCCTCGCCCGCGTAGTTCGTACCGCTGTTCCTAGGCCCCCTCGCCCCTCCCACGCAAAGGAACCACCGTGTTGGTCCTCAGCCGCCGCCCGCAGCAGAGCCTGCTCATCGGCCACGACGTCGTCGTCACCGTCCTCGAAGTGAACGGCGACACTGTCCGTATCGGGATCACGGCGCCACCCGAGGTCGACATCCACCGCGAGGAGGTCTATCTGGACCTCAAGAAGTCGAACGTGGACGCGGCCACGTCGCCGGGGGCGGCCGCCGCGCTCACGCGGCGCATGCGCGGCAAGTCCAAGCCATCAGCCACCGCCTCCCCGGGCCGGGCGCGCGGTGCAGAACCGACGCAGCCGAAGGCCCCGGACGCCACGAACGGCGCGAAGGCCCCGAACGGCACGAGCACCTCGGACGGTCCGAGCGACCCGCGTTAGCGGTCCCGTCGGTCCTGGGCCAGCGACCCGCGGTCCGTCGCGACGACGCCGCCCGCCCCGTCCAGGAGCGCGTACACCTCAGCGGCCCGATATCGACGGTGGCCACCCAGCGTGCGGAACGACGTCAGCTTCCCTGCCACGGCCCATCGGGTCACAGTCTTCGGGTCAACACGGAACAGCGCGGCCACCTCGGAGGGCGTCAGCAGGTCGGTGTATCGAGACGGGAGATCCGTGTTGGACATCGGTGTGGCCCCTTACGCGTGTTCGCTCAGCGCATTGACGAGAGTCCCCTGCGCGAAAGTTCCGTTTTGCGCATGAGACCTTTCGATGGTAGTTCACCCCCGCAAGTCCCTGCGTGTCCCCACGCCGCCCCACGCGCCCCGCGCGGCGTCCTGCCAGCGCGGCCCGTCGGGGGAACGGCGGCGGGCGCCCTTCGCGGGCACCTTCGCCACCTGCGCAAACACCGCGCAGGTTCCGGCTTGTCGCCGACACCATGTACGGTAGGGCGCACGACAGATAAGAACCCCGGAGCCGCTCCGAGATGACCAGCCGGCACGACACGGCGGGCCGTCGCGATGCGCCTTCGGCAGACGCGTGAGGGGGTCGACGCCATGGGGCGCGGCCGTGCGAAGGCCAAGCAGACGAAGGTCGCCCGGGCCTTGAAGTACTTCAGCCCCGAGACCGACTTGAGCGCGCTTCAGCGCGAACTCCACGGAGAGCAGGCCCGAGAGGGTCAGCACGAGGCGTACCGCGAGGACGACGACGACGAGTACGACTCCGAAGGCCACGACTACGAGACCTGGGGCCAAGGCCGCCGCTGACGCGACGGCCCACTCCCCTTCCACGCCCCGCCGGATCGGCCTGGCGCCGACCCGGGTTTTCATGCGCCCAATGACGTGTGTCCGACCCGGGGCGTCAGGCGTAGCGACGTAGCGTGGCCAGCACCGACGCTCCGTACGAGCCACCGAACAGGATGGCGTGCACGAGCAGCGGAGTCAGCTGGTACCAGGCGATGCGCATCCGCCAACCCTGGGCCAGCGGATGCACCTCCTCGTAGGCCGGCCAACAGGCCGCTCCGAAACCTCCGAAGAGGTGCATCATCGCGACGTCGATCTCGCGGTGCGCCCAGTGGCAGGCGGGGTCGATGAGCCAGTTCCGCCCTCGCGCGTCGACCATCCGGTTGCCGGCCCATAGGTCACCGTGCACCAGCGCGGGCGGTTCGGCGGGCCCGCACAGCTCGTCGAGGCGCGCCGCGCATCGGCGCAGCAGGTCCCGCGCCGATGGGTCCAGCGCGCCGACCGCGACGGCGCGCTCCGTGAGCGGGACCAGGCGGCGCTCGAGCAGGAACTCCGGCCAGCGCTCCGAGGGGGTCTGGTCGACCGGAACCGATCCCAGGTAGCCCCGCGGGTCGCCGTCGATCGACCCGAACGCCGACCCCGGACCCGCGTGTAGCCGCGCGAGCCCGCGGCCGAGGTCCTCCTCGACGCCCGTACCCCCGGCACCTGTACCACCGGCACCCGCGCCGCCGCCCCGCCCGGCATCCTCGATCCATTCCAGGACCAGCGCGTGCTCGCTGACCCGGACCACCCGCGGGACCCCGAGCGTGGCGGGCGCGCCGGCCCGCAGGGCGCGCAACCCCGCCGCCTCGCGGGGGAACATCCCCGGCAGCGGCCGGGGATGGGTCTTCAGGAAGCGCGGGCCGTCGTCGCACTCCAGCCGGTACGCCTGCGCGATGTCCCCGCCGGCAACCCGTGTCGCCGAGCGCACGCCCAGCCCGTCCAGGACGGCCAACACCTCCGGCCCGAGCGCCGACGGGCTCCCAGAGGGCGTCACGAGGCGGTCGGGTGCTCGCCGACCACCTGCACCGCGCCGCCCTCCACACCCTTCGCGCCGCGGGTCACCGGGTGGCTTGCGACGCGCTGGTACGTGGATTCCTCGGCGACCTCGCCGAGCACCCACGCGCTCAGCCCCTGGGCGCCCAGGACGGCACGCACGTCGTCGGCCGCCTCGGGCGCGACCAGCGCCACGAACCCGACCCCCTGGTTCAGGGTGGCCTCGAGGTCGTCCCGCGGGACGGCGCCGAGACGCTGGATCAGGTCGAACACCGGCGGCGGCGTCCACGTCGACCGGTCCACGCGGGCGATCAGGCCCGCCGGCAGGACCCGCGCCAGGTTGGCCGCGAGCCCGCCGCCGGTGACGTGGGAGAGGGCGTGGACCGCGCCGGGCCGCGCCCGCAGCACCGCCAGGAGCTGCGCCGCGTAGACGTGCGTCGGCGTCAGCAGCTCCTCGCCCAGCGTGCGGCCCAACTCCTCCACGTGCCGTTCGTACGACCATCCCACCGCCGCGACCACCCGCCGCACCAGCGAGTATCCGTTGCTGTGCAGACCGGAGGAGGCGAGGCCGAGGACGACGTCCCCCGCCGCGACGCGGTGCGGGCCGAGGATCTCGTCGTGCTCGACGACGCCGGTGGCGGCGCCGGCCACGTCGTACTCGTCCACGCCCAACAACCCTGGGTGCTCCGCCGTCTCGCCGCCGATGAGGGCGCACCCCGCGGTCTCGCAGGCCCGGGCGATCCCGTCCACGATGGCCGCGATCCGCGTCGGGACGAGCCGGCCGCAGGCGATGTAGTCGGTGAGGAACAGCGGCTCGGCGCCGCACACCACGATGTCGTCGACGACCATCCCGACCAGGTCGAACCCGATCGTGTCGTGCACGTCCATCGCCTGCGCGATCGCGACCTTGGTCCCGACCCCGTCGGTCGAGGTGGCGAGCACCGGCCGGGACATCCGCCCCAGCGCGGAGGCGTCGAAGAGCCCCGCGAACCCGCCCAGGCCCGAGAGCACCTCGGGACGTTGCGCCCGCACCACGGACGCCTTCATCAGCGCGACCGCGCGGTCGCCGGCGGCCACGTCGACGCCCGCGGAGGCGTACGTGATCGGCGTCTGGCCGCTCGTCGCCATCGGCGTCTGGCCGCTCGTCGCCGTCGGCGTGCCGCCCTGCGGCGCCCCGGCGTTCACGCCTCTCCCCCCGCCAAGGTCGCCTCCAGCAGGTGTTTGCCGAGCTCGTCCGCGTCGGGCAGCGCCATCGGGTAGCGGCCCGTGAAGCACGCGGTGCACAGGTCGTCGGCGGACTGCCCGGTCGACTCCACCATCCCCTCCTCGCTGATGTAGCCCAGCGAGTCGGCGCCGATGCTGCGGCGCACCTCGTCCACGTCCAGGCCGGTCGCGATCAGCTCCGCGCGGGTGGCGAAGTCGATCCCGAAGAAGCACGGCCAGCGCACCGGCGGCGAGCTGATCCGCACGTGCACCTCGGCGGCCCCGGCCTCGCGCAGCATGTGCACCAGGGCGCGCTGGGTGTTGCCCCGCACGATCGAGTCGTCGACGACCACCAGCCGCTTGCCGCGGATGACCTCGCGCAGGGGGTTCAGCTTCAGCCGGATGCCCAGCTGTCGGAGCGTCTGGGAGGGGGAGATGAAGGTGCGGCCCACGTACGCGTTCTTGACCAGCCCCGATCCGTACGGGATCCCGGAGGCCTCCGCGTACCCGATGGCGGCCGGCACCCCCGAATCCGGGGTGGCCATCACCATGTCGGCGTCGACGGGGTGTTCCTGGGCCAGGCGGCGGCCCATCGCCACGCGGGCGGTGTAGATCCCCTGGCCGCTGATCGTGGTGTCGGGTCGGGCGAGGTAGACGTACTCGAAGATGCACCCCTTGCGGCGCGCCGGCGCGAACCTGCTCGAGCGCAGCCCCTCTTCGTCGATCGTGATCATCTCCCCCGGCTCGATCTCCCGCACGAAGCTGGCGCCGACGATGTCCAGCGCCGCGGTCTCGCTGGCCACCACCCAGCCGCGCTCCAGGCGGCCGAGCACGAGGGGCCGGATGCCGTACGGGTCGCGGGCCGCGTAGAGCGAGTGCTCGTCCATGAAGACAAAGCAGTACGCGCCGGCGAGGGTCGGCAGGATCTCCAACGCGCGACGCTCGAGCTCGTGGCGGTCGGTGATGTCCCCCTCGCAGAGCATCGCCATGACCAGCGCGGTGTCCGTGGTGTTGCCGCGGCGCAGCTCGCTGTGCCGGTCGCACGGGCCGGCCAGCACCCGTCGGCTGAGCTCCGCGGAGTTGACGAGGTTGCCGTTGTGGCACAGGGCGATCGACGAGTGCTCGGTCTCCCCGAGGGTGGGCTGGGCGTTCTCCCAGGTGGACCCGCCGGTCGTGGAGTAGCGCGTGTGGCCGATCGCGAGGTGACCGCGCAGCTGCGTCAGCGCCGTCTCGTTGAAGACCTGGCTGACCAGCCCCATGTCCTTGTAGACCAGGACCCTCGTCCCGTCGCTGGCCGCGATCCCCGCCGACTCCTGGCCCCGGTGCTGCAGGGCGTAGAGGCCGAAGTACGTGAGCTTGGCGACCTCCTCGCCGGGGGCCCAGACCCCGAACACCCCGCACGCGTCCTGGGGTCCCTTGTCGCCCGGGAGAAGGTCGTGGTTGAGCAGTCCGTCACCGCGTGGCACCCGGCCAGTCTCCCACGGCGTGAGGGGCTCAGCCCCGGCGGTCCCAGAGCCAGTCCAAGACGACCGCCACAATGGCGCCGACGCCGATCCCCACGAGGATGCCGACGGTCACCAGGTAGCCGAGCGTCGAGCCCGCCTGGTAGGGCGCGATGCAGCTCGGATCCTGTGGCGCGCACCGGCTGTCGGGCCCCACGAGGTTCACGACGAAGCCCAGGATCGCGCCCAGGATCCCGCCCGTGATGAGGAACGCGGCGAAGCGGGGGGTCCGGCGCACCCGGTAGCGCGTGACCCGTCGCGGCTCGCCCCCGACGCTCGGCGGCGTCGGCTCCGCGGCCCTCGGGTTCGGAGCGTCCGGACGGGGGGCGTCCGGGTTCGGATCGTCCGGGTTCGGGGCGGCCGGACGAGGGGCGTCCGGGCGCGGGGCGGAGGGGTCGGCGGGCACCCGGCCAGCCTAGCGAGCAGGTCAGCCCCGGCCACGCTCAGCACCCGCCGAGCTCAGGTCAGCGGGAGGTGCGCGGACAGGTCCGCGCGCTGCCCGCTCGCCCGCAGTTTCCCGGAGGCGAGCACCTCGCCCCAGGCCGCGGCGCCGGTCGCGAGCGCCAGCCACGTCGCCGGGTCCGTCTCGACCACGTTGGGCGGGGTCCCCCGGGTGTGCCGCGGGCCGCTGACGCACTGGACGACGCCGAACGGCGGCACGCGCACCTCCACCGAGCGGCCGGGGGCGCGCTCGCCGAGCTGCTGCAGCGTGAAGCGCACGGCGGTGGCCGTGGTCTGCCGGTCCGCGGCGGCCGGGTCGGCGCTCCAGCGCTCCACCGCGTGGCGCCCTGTCACGGGGTCGATGCGTCGGCGCGGGGGCATCCCCCCATGCTGCCGCACGGGTTCCGCGGCGACGGCGGTGCGAGCATGGGGGGATGAAGGCGACGATCCTGCGCGGTCCGTACGACATCGCGTACGAGCGGGTCGACGACCCGACGATCCTGGCCCCGGGCGA
The DNA here is from genome assembly GCA_039812465.1 of Austwickia sp. Classification (GTDB taxonomy): domain Bacteria; phylum Actinomycetota; class Actinomycetes; order Actinomycetales; family Dermatophilaceae; genus Austwickia. The sequence goes on from JBDIAS010000093.1 coordinate 7,497, forward strand.
CGCGATCGTCCGGGTCGTCGCGGCCTGTGTCTGCGGGTCGGACCTGTGGAGCTACCGGGGCATCAACGAGTTCACGACGGCCAAGGCCGTCGGTCACGAGCTGGTGGGCGTCGTCGAGGAGGTCGGCCCGCAGGTGCGCAGCCTGCGGCCCGGGGACTTCGTCATCAGCCCCTTCACCATCAGCGACAACACCTGCCCGCACTGCCGCGCCGGCGTGCAGAGCGCCTGCCAGCACGTCGCCTACTTCGGCGGCAACGACTCCGACGGGCTGCCGATCAGCGGCGCCCAGGCCGAGTACGTACGCATCCCCCTCGCCGACGGGACGCTGGTCAGCCTCCGGGAGCACCCCGACGAGGCGATGGTGCCCGCCCTGCTGGCCCTGGCCGACGTGATGGCGACCGGGTGGCACGCGGCGATCAGCGCGGGGGTCCGGGAGGGGGACACCGTCGTGGTGGTCGGCGACGGCGCGGTGGGGCTGCTCGGCGTGCTCTCGGCCGCCCGGCTCGGCGCCGAACGGATCGTCGCGATGTCCCGGCACGCCGACCGGCAGGCGCTGGCGCGCGCCTTCGGGGCCACCGACGTGGTCACCGAACGCGGCGCGGACGGCGTCGCGCGCGTCCTGGACCTGACCGAGGGGGTGGGTGCCGAGGCGGTGCTGGAGTGCGTCGGCACCGCGGAGTCGATGGACCAGGCGGTCGGCTGCGCCCGCGCGGGGGCGACCGTCGGCTTCGTCGGGGTGCCGCACGGCGTCATCCCGCCGATCGAGCCGATGTTCCGGCGCAACGTGGGCCTCGCGGGCGGGATGGCGCCGGTCCGGGCCTACCTGCCGCGCCTGCGCGACGACGTCCTCGCGGGGGTCCTGGACCCCGGCCCGGTGTTCGACCTGGAGCTGCCCCTGGAGCAGGTGGCGCAGGGGTACGCGGCGATGGACACCCGCAGCGCCATCAAGTCCCTCCTGCGGCCGTGAGCCTCGACCCGGCCGTGAGCCTCGACCCGACCATGAGCCTCGACCCGACCATGAGCCTCGACCCGACCGTGGGCCAGCGACCATGAGCCACGACTCGAGGGTGCGCCGCGATCCGGAATCGATGCAGGACGCCGTGCGCGGAGCGGGGGTCCAGTCCGCGAGCCACTGGGGCATCTACCGCCTGGGCACCGACGGCCGCGAGATCACGGCAGTCACGCCCTGGGCCAAGGACACCCACCCCTCGCCGCTGCTCGGCAACCTCCCGGGGTCCGTCACGCACCCCGCGCGCATCGCCGCCCCCGCCGTGCGCCGGGGCTGGTGGGAGGGCGGCCCCGGGCCCAGCGTCCACCGCGGCACGGCGCGGTCCGGCGGGACGGGGCCCGGGGACTACCTGACGGTCGGGTGGGACGAGGTGCTTGATCGTCTGGCCGCGGAGCTGCGCCGGGTCCTGGAGCGGCACGGGCCGGAGGCCATCTTCGGCGGTTCGTACGGGTGGGGCTCCGCGGGCCGCTTCCACCACGCCCCCGCCCAGACGCGCCGCTTCCTGCACGCCCTCGGGGGCTGCACGTCGAGCGTTGGGTCCTACTCCACCGGGGTCCTGGAAGTGCTCCTGCCGCGCATCGCGTGCCCGGAGGCGGAGGCGTCCGGGCACGCCACCACGTACGAGGAGATCGTCGAGCACACCGACCTCTGGCTTGCGTTCGGCGGGATACCCGTGAAGAACACCGGCGTGATGCATGGCGGGAGCGGCGACCACCCGAGCGCCGGCGCCCTCGGCCGCTTCCTCGCCCGGGGCGGGCGCCTCGTCGGGGTCACCCCGCTCGCCGACGACCTACCGGCCGTCCCGCGCGGCGGGCGCGGGCGGGCGGAGCAGCTGTCGATCCGGCCCGGGACGGACACGGCGCTGCTGCTGGCGCTGTGCACGACGCTCATCACGCGCGGGCTGTACGACGCGGGCTTCGTGGCCACGCACACGGTCGGCTACGACGAGCTCGCGGCCTACCTCCTCGGGGACGTCGACGGCCGGCCCAAGGACGCCGCCTGGGCCGCCGAGCTGTGCGAGCTGCCGGCCCGGGCGATCGAGCTGCTGGCCGACGACCTCGCCCGCGGCCGCTCGCTGGTCACCGCGACCTGGTCGCTGCAGCGGGCGCGGCACGGCGAGCAAGCGGTGTGGGCCCTGGTGGCCCTCGCCGCGCTGCTGGGTCAGGTCGGGCTGCCCGGCGGAGGCTTCGGCTTCGGCTTCGGCTCGATGAACGCCCCCGGCCTTCCCGCCACCCCGTTCCGCCTGCCCACGCTGCCGCTGGGCGTCAACCCGGTCGCGACCCGCATCCCGGTCGCCGCCATCTCCGAGCTGCTCCTGCACCCCGGGCGGGAGCTCGCCTTCGACGGCGCCAGGGTGCGGCTCCCGGACATCCGGTGCGTGTACTGGGCCGGCGGCAACCCCTTCCACCACCATCAGGACCTCAACCGCCTGCGCCGCGCCCTCGCCCGCCCGGACACGGTGGTGGTGCACGACCCCTACTGGACCCCGATGGCGCGGCACGCCGACATCGTCATCCCCTCCACGACGGCCGCCGAGCGCGACGACCTCGCGGGCAGCCGGCACGGCGCCGCGCTGGTGGCGATGCGCGCGGCGGTGCCGCGGCACGCGCAGGCGCGCGATGACTACGAGACGTTCGCGGCGCTCGCGGCCCGACTCGGGGTCGCGGCCGAGTTCACGCAGGGGCGCACGGCGGCGCAGTGGATCCGGCACCTGTACGAGGAATGGCGCGACGACCTGGCCCACGGCCGGATCACGCCGGGGCGGGCGCGGCTGGCCGCTCCGACGTACGAGGAGTTCGTGGCCCGCGGCGTCCTCGAGCTGCCCACCGCCGACCCGCCCACGCTCCTGTCCGCCTTCCGGGCCAACCCCGCCGGGGCGCCGCTGCACACCCCCAGCGGCCGGATCGAGCTGGCCTCCGCGCAGATCGGCGCGCTGGGGCTGGCCGACTGCCCCGGGCACCCGACGTGGCTGCCGCCCGGCGAATGGGACGGCGCGACGACGTACCCGCTGCACGTGATCGCGAACCAGCCCCGCGCGCGGCTGCACGGCCAGCTCGACCACGGCGCGGCGAGCCAGGCCACGAAGGTGGCCGCCCGCGAGCCGCTCCGGATGCATCCGCAGGACGCCCGCGCGCGACGGATCGCCTCGGGCGACGTCGTACGGGTCGTCTCGCCGCGCGGCGCCATCCTCGCCGGGGCGGTCCTCGACGACGCCGTCCGGCCGGGGGTGGTGCAGGTGGCGACGGGCGCCTGGTACGACCCCCTCGACCCGCCTCCCGTCCCCCCGGTGGGAGCCAGGCCCGACCCGCACGCGCCCGGCGCCCTGTGCGTCCACGGCAACCCCAACGTGCTGACCGCCGACGTGCGCAGCTCGGCCCTGGCCCAGGGCTGCGCGGGCGGCTCCGCGATGGTGCAGGTCGAACGCTTCGAGGGCCCGGTCCCGCCGGTCCGCGCCTTCGACCCGCCGCAGCCATGACCCGCCCATGACGCGGCGTGTCCGCCCCGCGGCCCCCGCGTCGGCGGAGGCGGGCGTGCGCTTCGAGCGCGACGCGCAGGGCGGGGTCACGGTGTGGCGGGACGGCTTCCCGCAGTCCTACGTCCACCCGGACGACCCGGAGCTGCTCGCGTTCGAGTACGTGGCCCAGATGGCGCTCGCGCTCGACGCCCTCGCCCCGGACGGGCCGCTGCGCGTCACCCACGTCGGCGGCGGGGGGCTCACGCTCGCGCGGTACGTCGCCCACACGCGGCCCGGCTCCCCGCAGATCGTGCTGGAACCGGACGCGGCCCTCACCACGGCGGTCCGTCGCGAGCTCCCGCTGCCGCGGCGGCACCGGATCCGGGTGCGCGACCAGGATGGCCTCACGGGCGTACGGCTCCTCGCCGATGAGAGTGCAGACGCCGTGTTCCTCGACGCCTTCGACGCGGGCCGCCTGCCCGCGGCGCTCGGCACCCGGGAGTTCTTGGCCGACGTGGCCCGAGTCCTCGCCCCGGGGGGTCTGCTGGTGGCGAATCTGGCCGACGAGCCGGGGCTGGCGTACGTCGCCCGCTTCGCCGCTACCGCGTCGGCCGCGGGGCTGGTATCCGCCCTGGTCGGCCTCCACGAGGTCCTCAAGGGTCGCCGCTACGGCAACGTCGTGCTGGTGGCGACGTCCCGCGAGGCCGCCCACGCCCTCGACGACGGCGCCCTGCGCCGCGCCGCGGTCCGCTGCCCGTTCCCGACCGGCGTGCGCGGCCTGGCGCAGACGGATCGCCTGGCCTCCGCCGCCCGGCCGTTCGACGTCGGCGACGCTGCCGCCTCGCCGACGCCTCCGCCGGTGGACCGTTGGCGGGTCACCTGAGGCGCCTGACATCACGCAAGGATGCCACCCGAGAATGTCACCCCGGGGATCACCGGTTGGCGCGCCAACAGCGGCAGCAGGATCCGGAACGTCGTCCCGCCGCCCGGGCGGCGCTCCGCCGCGATCGTCCCGCCGTGCCGGTGCACCACCTGCCGGCAGATGGCGAGTCCCAGCCCGGAGCCGGGGTAGGAGCGCGCGTGCTCGGGCGCCCGGTGGAACGGCTCGAAGACCGCGTCCTCCTGGCCGGGCGGCAGCCCGATGCCGCGGTCCTGCACCAGGATGCAGACCCGTTCCTCGCCGGTGTCGAACGCGACGACGTCCACTCGGGCGGGCCCGGGGCCGGTGCGGTACTTGGCCGCGTTGCCCAGCAGGTTGTCGAAGAGCCGGGCCAGCAGCCGCGGGTCGGCCTCGACGCGCACGTCGGCGTCGACGCGCAGGTCCAACGGCGGCGAGCCGGCGTCCGCCGCCCGCCCCGCGGCTACCTCCTGCACGAAGTCGTCCAGATACAGCGGGCGCGGGTCCAGCTCGCCGTCGCTGGCCAGCGTGAACTCGCTGATGTCCCGCAGCAGCGCGCTGGCGCGGTCCTGGGAACGCAGCACCGACTCCAGGGCGGCGCGGGCGTCCTCGGTGTGGCCTTCACCCAGGGCGGAGGCCGCCAGCTCGGAGGACAGCGCGA
>JBDIAS010000094.1:0-12395 GCA_039812465.1 Austwickia sp.
GAGGCCCTGGCGGCCGCCCAGGAGGCCATCGAGCGCCCGGCCGGCGCCGGGAGGCGCGCCGCGCGCGCGGCCTTCGTCCCCGACGCGTCCGGGGCGGGCACGGTCCTGCTGGTCGGCGCCACCCCCGCGGCCCTGGTCCCGGCCTTCGGGCGAGGGTCGGCGGCCGCGCACGAGCGCGGCGCCACGCGGTTGGCCGGGGCCTGGCCGGGGCTGCGCACCGACGTCGACACGGCGGAGGACCTGGTGGAGGCGCTCGCGCTCGGCGTGGGCGCGCACACGGCCCGCGCGTTGCGAAACGCCGTGATCGGCGCGCCCGGTCCTCCCGGGCACGCCGATCACGTGAGGTGAAGGGGCGAAGCGGCGAGGCGACAGACGGCGAGGGGGTCCGACCGGCTTCCCGCGCGCTTCGTGACGGTCAGGCGCTCTTCTTGGACCGCGAGGCCTTGGAGGCGGCGATGGTCGCCTCGGCGGCGGCCCGCACCTCCGCAGCGGTCCCGGCAGCCGCGCGCGCCGCGGCGGGGCCCGCCTTGGGCAGGGTCGCCGGCTCGGCCACGTACATCTTGAACGCCGTGCCCGGGCGGAACTTCGGCACAGCGGTCGACTCGATGCGCACCGACTGGCCGGTCCGCGGGTTACGACCGGTCCGCGCCGCGCGGTCCGCGCGCTCGAACGTGCCGAAGCCGGTGATCCCGACCTTCCCGCCGTGCGCGACCTCGCGGATGATGACGTCGAAGATCGCCTCGATGGCGTCCGCCGCCGCCTTCTTGCCTCCCAGCCGGTCTTCCAGAGCCTCGACCAGATCAGCCTTGTTCAACGTATTCCTCTCCCTCCAGAGATGATGTCGACCGGTTGTCCGGTCACACTGCAGTGGCGAGAGCACCGCGCCCCCCCACGTCCCTGTGCGCGGCCCGGGTATGGGCGATGAGGGACCCATTCCCAGAGCCGTTCCTAGACGGTTCTCTCCCCGAGCGCCGGCAGCGTAACTGAACGAGTGACCAACTGCCATGCTCTCAGAGGACGTGTCGTCCTGTCGTGCTTTTCTTTGCTGCGATCTCCCGTCGGGCGATCGCCTCCCTTATCGGCACGAGGCGTCATGAACCACAGTGGAACCCGTCGCCGAACCAACCCGGACGTCCGCCTTGGGGGCGAAAGGGCACGGTGAATCGCGATATCTGCGCAGGTCGCAAGCCCGACAAGGAGATCCGGCGGGGGGCCCGCCAGCGCACCGCACGACACGCGAGACGGGGCTCGGAACTCCCGCGCGGGTCCTCGAAAAGGGGCCGGGGGATGCTCTTCAGACGTTCACATATTGTGAGTTACGGACGCATACAAGCGCCGGATAAGGCTCCCGCTTCAGGCGGCGGGCACCCTCACCGCAGGCTTGTAGGACGGCCGGGAGGCCTCGTACGCGTCGATCTTTTCGGCGTGTCGCAGCGTCAGACTGATGTCGTCCAGACCCTCCAGCAGACGCCACCGGACGTAATCGTCCACCTCGAACGGCATGGTCGCGCCCCGGCAGGAGATGGCGCGCGCCTCCAGGTCCACCGTCACCTCCGCGCCGGGCTCCTCCTCCAACGCCTTGAGCAGCAGCTCACCGTCCGCCTCGGACACTCGCGCGGTGAGCAGGCCCGCCTTGCCGGAGTTGCCGCGGAAGATGTCCGCGAAGCGCGGGGAGATCACCGCGCGGAAGCCGTAATCCATCAGGGCCCACACCGCGTGCTCGCGGGAGCTCCCCGTGCCGAAGTCCGGCCCCGCCACGAGCACCGACGCGCCGGTGAACTCGCCGCGGTTCAGCACGAACTCGGGGTCATCCCGCCAGGCGGCGAACAGCCCGTCCTCGAAGCCGGTGCGGGTCACCCGCTTGAGGTAGCTCGCCGGGATGATCTGGTCGGTGTCCACGTTGCTGCGGCGCAGCGGCGCGCCGACGCCGGTGTGAGTGGTGAACTTCTCCATCGCGAGCTCCTTCAACAGGCGGGGCGGCCAACAGGCGGGGCGGCCAACAGGCGGGGCGACGCGACGCGGCGCCGCGGGCGAGAGGGATGCGGGACGTCAAGTCAGGCGACGGGCGGGAGATCCGCGGGCGCGGCCAGGTGGCCGGTCACCGCAGTGGCCGCCGCCACCGCCGGGCTGACGAGGTGGGTTCGGCCGCCCTTACCCTGCCGGCCCTCGAAGTTCCGGTTGGAGGTGGAGGCGGCGCGCTCGCCCGGAGCCAGCCGGTCGGGGTTCATCGCCAGGCACATCGAGCAGCCCGGCAGCCGCCACTCGCCGCCGGCCGCGGTGACGACCTCGTGCAGGCCCTCCGCCTCGGCCTGCTCACGGACGTGCGCCGAACCCGGGACGACCAGCAGCCGCACCCCGCTGGCGACGCTCCGGCCGCGCAGCACCTCGGCGACGGCCCGCAGGTCCTCCAGCCGACCGTTGGTGCAGGACCCGACGAAGACCGTGTCGACGTCGATCTCGCGCAGCGGGGTCCCGGCCACCAGACCCATATAGTCCAGCGCCCGGCGCGCGGCCAGCTTCGCCGGCTCGTCGGCGAACGACTCGGGGTCGGGCACGGCCGCGCCGAGGGGAGCCCCCTGGCCGGGGTTGGTCCCCCAGGTCACGAACGGCGTGAGGGTCGTGGCGTCGATGTGGACCTCGGTGTCGAAGGTCGCGTCGCCGTCCGTCCGCAGGCCCCGCCACGCCTCGACGGCCGCGTCCCAGTCGGCGCCGGTCGGCGCGTACGGCCGCCCCTGCAGGTAGGCAAACGTCGTCTCGTCGGGGGCGATCATCCCGGCCCGCGCGCCCGCCTCGATCGACATGTTGCAGATCGTCATCCGGGCCTCCATCGACAGCGCCTCGATGGCGCGGCCGCGGAACTCGATCACGTGGCCCTGACCCCCGCCGGTCCCGATCCGCGCGATGATCGCCAGCACCAGGTCCTTGGCTGTGACCCCCGCCGGGAGGTCGCCGTCGACCGTGACGGCCATCGTCTTGAACGGCGCCAGCGGCAGCGTCTGCGTGGCGAGCACATGCTCGACCTCGCTCGTCCCGATGCCGAAGGCCAGCGCCCCGAAGGCGCCGTGGGTGCTGGTGTGGGAGTCGCCGCAGACGATCGTCATGCCCGGCTGCGTGAGCCCCAGCTCCGGGCTGATGATGTGCACGATCCCCTGATCGGGGTCCCCCATGGGGAACAGCCGCACGCCGAACTGCTCACAGTTGGCCCGCAACGTCTCGACCTGCGTGCGGGAGGTCTCGTCCTCGATCGGCCCGGGGAGCGTGGGGACGTTGTGGTCCTCGGTGGCCACCGTGAGATCGGGGCGCCGCACGCGTCGACCCGCGAGCCGGAGCCCGTCGAAGGCTTGCGGGCTGGTGACCTCGTGGACGAGGTGCAGGTCGATGTAGAGGAGGTCGGGCTGTCCTTGCGCGGAGGCGACCACGTGCTGCGTCCAGACCTTCTCCGCCAGCGTCTGCCCCATCGACTCATCCCTCTTTCGCTCGCCGCGTCACGCTCGTCCGACTCCCCGCACCGACCGACGCTCCGCGAGGGCACGCCGGTCCGACAGGGCCACTGTCTCGGCTGAGCGGTCATCCGTTCAAGATGTGGAGGGCTTGCGTCTCAGGACGTGGGACGACAAAATGGCGTTATGGAAAGCACGAGCGGCGTCGGCGTTCTCGACAAGGCTGCGACGGTGCTGGGAGCCCTCGAGGCCGGCCCGTCGACCCTCGCCCAGCTGGTCGCCAGCACGGGCCTCGCCCGTCCCACAGCCCACCGACTGGCCGTCGCCCTGGAGCACCATCGGCTCGTCTCCCGCGACATGCAGGGCCGCTTCATCCTCGGCCCCCGGCTCGCCGAACTCGCCGCGGCCGCCGGCGAGGACCGGCTGCTCGCCGCCGCGGGCGCCGTCCTTGCCGCGCTGCGCGACCACACGCACGAGAGCGCCCAGCTGTTCCGGCGCCAGGGCGACATGCGCATCTGCGTCGCGGCCGCCGAGCGGCCCATGGGCCTGCGCGACTCGATCCCGGTCGGCGCCACGCTCTCGATGCTGGCCGGCTCCGCGGCCCAGGTGCTGCTGGCCTGGGAGGAGCCGGATCGGCTGCACCGCGGTCTACAGGGCGCGCAGTTCACCGCGACGACCCTGTCGGGGGTACGGCGCCGGGGCTGGGCGCAGAGCGTCGGGGAACGCGAACCCGGGGTGGCCAGCGTGTCCGCGCCGGTTCGCAACCCCGCGGGGCGCGTGATCGCCGCCGTGTCGATCTCCGGCCCGATCGAGCGGATCTCGCGCCAGCCGGGGCGGCTGCACGCCGCGACCGTGGTGGCGGGAGCCAACAAGCTGACCGAGGTCCTCCAGCGAGCGCACGCCCAGCAGCAGGCCGCCGCCGAGGCGCGCGCCGCGGGCGTGGAACCCGTCAAGGCTTGATTGTCAGGGTCTGATCGTCAGGGCCTGACGGTGTAGATGACGTACTGCGCCTGCGCCACCACGCGCCCGTCCGAGCCCTCGTACTCACGCAGGTGGTTGCGCAGGACGTCCACGAACTCCTCGCCGCGCTCCCCCGCCAGCCGGAGCCATCCGTAATGCTGCGGGCTGCCGTGCAGGTAGCAGCGTAGGCCGTCCTCGACGGAGTCGAACTCCCAGGGGATGCTCCGTTCCTCCGCCTCGACCGAGGCGAAGGACGCGCGAAGGATGGGCAGGGCCCACTCGAGCTTGCCCCACTTCAGGTGGGTGGCGCCCCGCATGTCCGTGAGCAGCTCGAGCATCTCGTGGTTCTCGTCGTAGATGAACCCGTGACCCGCCCAGCAGGCCATCATCAGGACGCCGTCCGGGCGCAGGATCCGGGCCATCTCGGCCATCGCCGGGGGTGGCGCCGCATACATGATCCCGAAGGCGGAGACCACCGCGTCCTGGCTGTCGGCATCCAGGCGAGTGTTCTCGGCCGAGGTATGCCGCCAGGTCACGCCCTCGCCGGCGCGCTCCTGGCCCTCCTCGAAGAGGCGAAGCGACGGCTCGATCGCCGTGACGCGCAGGCCCCGATCGGCCAGGCGCCGGGACATCTGGCCGTGCCCCGCCCCGATGTCCGCGACGGCGGCGCCAGGGGACACCGCGGCCAGGACGCGGTCGGCGAGGTCCTCCCCGATGGGGGCGAGGCGCTCCCCCATCGGGGTGTAGTCGCAGCTGGACCACAGGTCGCTGAGCCGGTAGGTCCGCTCGTTCGCCATCGCGGGGCCCCTACTTGCGGCGCGCCGTGTAGAGGGCGTAGGGGGCGACGCCCTTGATGCTGCCGTCGCTCTCGGCGTTCTCCTTCAGGTACTCCTCCACGAGGGCCCGCATGTCTTCGTTCTTCGCGGCGGCGAACTTGTACCAGGCGTAGTGGATCGGGCTGGAGGTGTCGTAGAACTCCAACGCCTCGTTCACCGAGCCGAACTCCCACGGGTAGCTGTCCTCCTCGCGCGTGAAGTCGGTGAAGTAGGGCTCCAGCTGCTCGCGAGCCCACTCCTCCATTCCCCACCGCAGGTGGGCGAGGCCGCGCATGTCGGGCAGCAGCGTGAGCATCCGCTCGATCTCCGTGTTGCGAAAGCCGCTCTTGCCCATCACCGTCATCGCGAACAGGCCGCCCGGCTTGAGGATGCGGGCCGCCTCCTTCAGCGACGGCGGGGGCGCGGCGTAGATGATGCCGAACGCCGAGACGACGGCGTCCTGGGACGCGTCGGGCAGTCCGGTCTCCTCGGCCTTCGCCGTCACCCAGGTCACCGCGTCGCCGGTGCGCTCCTTGCCTTCGGCGACCAGCTTCTCGGCGGGCTCCACGGCGGTGACCGTGAACCCGCGCTGGGCGAGCGACTTGGCCACCTCGCCGTGGCCCGCACCGATGTCGGCGATGCTCGCCCCCTCGGGCAGCATGCCGGCCACCTTCTGGGCCAGCTTGTCCCCGGCCGGGCGCATCTTCTCGGTCATGGGGGCGTAGTCCCCGTGCGACCAGATGTCATCGATCTTCATGTGGTAATAGGTCATGATCTGCCCCTTCGCACGTCCGTGTCGCACCGTCGTCACACCGTCGTCACGCCGTCGCCGTCCTGGCGTGAGGCTACCAACGCGGGCACCGGCGCACCCGCTCTTCGGGGCTCGCGCACCTTGCCAACCGACGCGAAAAGGCCCGAACCCAAGGTGGGGGTTCGGGCCTTCCACGATGTCGCGAGGACATCCGCGTAGCCCCGACGGGATTCGAACCCGCGCTACCGCCTTGAGAGGGCGGCGTGCTAGGCCACTACACAACGGGGCCGTGCTGTGCCCGGGACGGGCAGCGGGTGTCACCCTACCCCGTCCCGGAGGCGTTCGACCAATCAGTTCCGCGCCCCCGAAAGGGGCCCCTGACAGGGCCCCCGGGGAGCGCGCAACGGGTCGGAGAACACCGCTTCTCGGCGTAACCCGCGGGGCGGGCAACCGAATCGTCGCTGGTCAGCGACTGGCTGGGGTACCAGGACTCGAACCTAGACTGACGGAACCAGAATCCGGCGTGCTGCCAATTACACCATACCCCAAGGGGTATCCCCTCAGGCCGACCACACGGCGGGAGCACGCTCCACGCCGCCGCAGGCTCAAGGCGATCCGAGAGAGCACTCTAGCGGCCGGGAGAGCGCGGACCCAAATCCCCGCCCCGACGCGTCGGGTGCCCTCCCCCTGATCGACGCGCGCGCCCCCAGCCTGAGTGCGAACGCATCGCCCCGGGACGCCGAACGGGCCCGGCCTGGCGCGTCCGCAGGTCAGCGCGCTGCCCGTGTAGCCTTGGGCACCATGAGCGGCGAGGAAGGGCGCGTACGCCAGACCACCCCAGCACACACCGCCCCCACAGAGCCCAACGAGCGCGGAGATCAAACATGAGCGGCGAGGAAAGCGCACCGGCTGGCGACTTCATCCGCGACCTCGTCCGATCGGACAACGAGGCAGGCACTTTCGGCGGCCGGGTGCAGACCCGCTTCCCCCCCGAGCCCAACGGGCACCTTCACATCGGGCATGCGAAGGCGATCTGCGTGGACTTCGGGATCGCGGCCGACTTCGGCGGCGTCTGCAACCTGCGCTTCGACGACACCAACCCGGACACCGAGGAGAGCGAGTACGCCGACTCGATCCTGGACGACGTGCGCTGGCTCGGTTTCGAGCCCGCGGCCGTCCTGCACGCGAGCGACTACTTCGACACCCTGTACGAGTGGGCCGAGCACCTGATCGGGCAGGGGTTGGCCTACGTGGACGAGCAGGATCCCGAGACGATCTCCGCGCAGCGCGGGGGGTACGGGCAGCCGGGGCAGGAGAGCCCGTACAGGGACCGCCCGGCCGCCGAGAGCCTGGACCTCTTCCGGCGCATGCGTGACGGCGAGTTCCCCGACGGCGCAAAGGTCCTCCGGGCCAAGATCGACATGCAGCACGAGAACATGCAGCTGCGCGACCCGATCATGTACCGCATCCGGCGCGCCCACCACTTCCGGACCGGGGACCAGTGGTGCATCTACCCCACGTACGACTGGGCGCACGGCCAGTCGGACGCGATCGAGGGGGTCACCCACTCCCTGTGCACGCTCGAGTTCGACACGCACCGCCCGCTGTACGACTGGTATCTCGCGCACCTGCCCCTGCCGTCGGACGCGCCCCGGCAGACCGAGTTCGCCCGGCTCGAGCTGACCCACACGGTGACCAGCAAGCGCCGACTGGCCGCGCTGGTGGCCGACGGGGTCGTCGACGGCTGGTCCGACCCGCGCCTGCCCACGCTCGCAAGCCTGCGCCGACGCGGCTATCCGCCCAAGGCGATTCGTGATTTCTGCGGTTTCATCGGCGTGACCCGCACGAACAGCCGACACGACATCGAGCTGCTGGAGTCGTTCGTCCGGCGCGAGCTGAACGTGACCGCCCAGCGGCGCATGGCCGTCCTGCGCCCGCTGAAGCTGGTGCTCACGAACTGGCCCACCGACGCCGCCGGCGAGCCGGTCGTGGAGTACTTCGACGCCGTGAACAACCCCGAGGACCCGGGTGACGGCACGCGGGCGGTGCCCTTCACCGGCGAGCTGTGGATCGAGCGGGACGATTTCGCCGAGGTGCCCCCGCCGAAGTTCTTCCGGCTCTCCCCCGGCCGCGAGGTCCGGTTGCGCGCCGCGTACCTCGTCACCTGCACCGACGTGGTGAAGGACGCGTCGGGCGAGGTTGTCGAGGTGCACGCGACCTACGATCCGGCCACGCGGGGTGGCAGCGCCCCGGACGGCCGGAAGGTGAAGTCGACGATGCACTGGGTGTCGGCCCCGCACGCGGTCGACGCCACCGTGGCGCTCTACGACCGGCTGTTCTCCGCGGCCGTGCCGGGAGAACGCACCGGCGACGCGATGGACGACCTCAACCCGGACAGCCGGGAGCTGCTCACGGGCTGCAAGCTGGAGCCGGCGCTGGCGCAGGATCTGCCCGGCGCGGTGGTCCAGTTCGAGCGCCTGGGGTACTTCGCGGTCGATCCCGACTCCCCCTTGCTCTTCCACCGCACGGTGGGCCTGCGCGACGAGTGGGCGGCGATCCAGAAGCGGGCGGCCAAGGCCTGAGCGCTCGCCACCGGAACAGGCGGACCGGGCACGATCGGCTCAGCAGGGCCTCGTCGGGAGCCGGTTCGCTTCAGGGCCTGGTCGGGAGCCGGTTCACGTCCAGGAGGTCCGCGACCTCGGCCAGGGAGTCGATGATGCGGATGCCCGCGTCCTCGACGCGGACGCCCCACCCGGCGTCGCGAGGGGTGGGGACCCCCGGTCGCTGGATCCAGGCGGCCCGGATGCCGCTGGCGCGGGCGCCGAGGATGTCGGCGTCGAGGGTGTCCCCGACGCAGACGACCCGGTGCGCCGGCACGCCCAGCAGGTCGCAGGCGTGGGCGAACACCCTCCGGTCCGGCTTGCCGACGCCGAGGGTGTCGGTCGTCACCGCCTCGCCCAGCTCCCCCAGCCCGGTGACCTCCAGCTTGAGGACGGTCTGGTCGTGGCCGGAGTTGGTGAGGAAGACGACCGGGACGCCCGCATCGCGGACGGCTGCCACGAACGGCGCCACGTCCTCGAAGAGGCGCTGGCTCTCGCCGAAGACCGCCCGGTATTCGGCCTCGTAGACGGTGAAGTCCGCCGGCGGTAGGCCCAGGAACGTGCGCGCCTCCTCGAACCGCGCGCGGCGCATGTCCACGAAGGTCAGCTCGCCGCGTGTGTACGCCGCGAAGTGGCTCCCCCGGTCGGCGTAATAGCGGTCGGAGAACGCGGCATGGGCGCCCGGCCCGCTCTCGGGCCAGATCAGCGAAGCGGCGTGCACTCCCGCCTCGCACATCGCGGCGCGCGTGTCGACGAGCGTGTCGTCGATGTCGAGCAGCAGGCCGTCCACCGGGGCCTCCCAGCGGGCGTGGGCGCTGCTCATAGGCTCGCGCGGAGCGCGTTCAGGCGCCGCAGCGTCGAGGCGCGTCCGAGGACCTCCATGGACTCGAACAGCGGCGGGGAGACCGTACGGCCGGAGATCGCCACCCGCAGCGGCGCGAAGGCGACCCGCGGCTTCAGCCCCAGCCCGTCGATGAGGGCGGCCCGCAGGGCCTCCTCGATCCTGGCGTGGGTCCAGCTGCCCTGGACGTCGCCCAGGTCCACCCCCGAGTCGTCGGGCAACCCCTCCAGCGCGGCGATCCCGGCGTCCAGGACCGCGGCCACGTCGCCCTTGAGGGAGGCCCGCGCCTTCTCCTCTACGACGAGCTCGTCGTCCGGCGTGAAGAACGGTCGGAGCTGGTCGGCGGCACCCGTGAGGTGGGTGAGCCGCTCCTGGATGAGCGCCGTGAGCGCGCGGAGCCGGGCGAGTTCCCCCAGCGACGGGTTCTCGCCGAGCAGCCCGTCCGCGACCAGGAACGGGAGGAGCCGGGTCGCGAGCTCCGAGGGATCCAGGGCGCGGATGTAGACCCCGTTGAGCCAGTCCAGCTTGGCCAGGTCGAAGACGGGCCCGACCGGGTTGACGAGGTCCCAGCGGAAGGCCTCGCTGAACTCCTCGAACGTGAACACCTCCACGTCCTCGCCCTGCGCGTCCTGCGGCGGCGGGTAGCCCAGCAGCCCCAGGAAGTTCACGAGTGCTTCGGGCAGGTACCCCTCGTCGGCGAACCAGGTCAGCCGCGCCGCGGGGTTCTTGCGCTTGCTGATCTTGGACTTGTCCGGGTTGCGCAGCAGGGGCATGTGCGCGAACCGGGGCGGCGTGAGCCCTAGCCAGCGATAGAGCAGCAGATGCTTGGGGGTGGAGCTGATCCACTCCTCGCCGCGCACCACGTGCGTGATGCCCATCTCATGGTCGTCAACCACGACGGCCATGTGATAGGTGGGGAACCCGTCGGCTTTGAGGATGACCTGGTCGTCGGGCCTCGGCGCGGACACCCGGCCGCGGATCAGGTCGTCGAACTCCAGGGGGACGTCATCGGGGATCCGCATCCGTACGACCGGCGTCTCGGCGAACCCCGGGAGCGCGGCCCGCTCCTCGCGGGACCTGCCGTAGCACAGCCCGTCGTACCCCGTGACCGACGCCTTGGACTTCTGCTGCTCCTGGCGCAACTGCGCGAGCCGGGCCGGGCTGCACCAACAGTGGTAGGCGTGCCCGTCGGCCAGGAGCCGTTCGACGTAGGGGCGGTAGGTGTCCAGCCGCTCGCTTTGCCGGTACGGCGCGCACGGGCCCCCCTTGTCCGGCCCCTCGTCCCAGTCCAGGCGAAGCCACGTGAGCATGTCGTAGAGCTGCCGCTCGGAGTCCTCCCGGTAGCGCGCCCGGTCGGTGTCCTCGATCCGCAGCACGAACGCGCCGCCGCGCTGGCGCGCGAACGCGAGGTTGAACAAGGCCATGTACGCGGTGCCGACGTGGGGATCCCCCGTCGGCGAGGGCGCCACGCGCAGGCGCGGCGCTCCGGTCGTCCGCGACGACGGGGTTTGCGACGACGGGGTTTGCGACGACGGCGATGGCGACGACGGGGATTGCAACGACGGAGAGGTCGCGGGGGCCGACGACTGGGCCGACGAGGGGTCCGGGGTGCTGGAGGCGCTGGTCATGATGGCGACAGCCTACCGACGCGGCGCGGGCGGGCGGGAAGCCTCAGCGGGCGGGCGGGAAGCCTCAGCGGGCGGGCGGGAAGCCTCAGCGGCGGACGAACGGGTTGCTCAGCGTGCCGATGCCCTCGACCTCCACCTCGACGCGCTGCCCGGAGGTGACGGGGCCGACGCCCTTCGGGGTGCCGGTGAGGATCACGTCGCCGGGCAGCAGCGTGAACGCCTGGGAGGCGAACGAGACCAGCTCGAAGACCGGGTTGATCATCAGCGCGGTCGAATCCTCCTGGACCGTGCGGCCGTCGATCCGGGTGCGGATCTCGACGTCCCGCGGGTCCAGCTCGGTCTCGATCCACGGCCCGAGCGGGCAGAAGGTGTCCATTCCCTTGGCCCGAGCCCACTGCCCGTCGCCGGACTGCAGATCCCGTGCCGTGACGTCGTTGGCGCAGGTGTACCCGAAGATCACGTCCGGGGCGTCGTCGACGGACACGTCCTTGCACATCCGGCCGATGACGACCGCCAGCTCGCCCTCGTAGTGGACGTTCTTGGCGACGTGCGGGATGACGACCGGGTCGTCGGGGCCGCACACGGCGGTGTTGGGCACGAGGAAGAGCAGCGGGTGGGGCGGCGCCTCCTGGCCCATCTCGGCGTTGTGCTCGGAGTAGTTGCGCCCGACGCCGATCACCTTGCTCCGGGGGATCACCGGCGCGAGGAGCCGGACGTCGGCCAGCTCGTGGCGCCGGCCCGTCGGCGTCACCGGGGTGTAGAGGGGGTCTCCGCCGACCTCGGCGAGCCAGGTCGGTGCGCCGTCCTCGCTCATCACGACCCCGTACGAGGGGGTGTCGTCGAGCACGTACCGCGCGATCTTCATGTCTCCTCCTCCGTCCCCGGCCGCGAGCGCCGCCCCGGCCACCGGCAAACGCTATCGGACGCAGGCGCCCGGCGACCCGCCTGAGGTGAGGGGCTAGGCTGCCGCGACGTGGGACGCGAGTCGGCGGTATGGAGCGCGCGGCGGTGGCGCGCCGCGCAGGCCGCGCACGAGGCGCGCGTGGACGCCCTCACGGCCGCGCACCGGGCCCGCAGGGCGCGCGGGCAGGCCCACCCGGTCGAGGACTTCCTGTGGGTCTACTACCCCTACCGGCCCGCGCGGCTGCGTCGCTGGCACCCCGGCCCGGGCCTCGTGCTGGCCCCCGACGACTCCCACGACGATCCCGCCGCGCCGCCCGAGACCGCGCGCCGGCTGGCTGAGCGGCCGGAAGAGCGGTCGGACGATCGCGCGGACGAGCGGTCGGACGAGCGCGCGGACGAGCGCGCGGACGAGCGGGCCGCGTGGCGGCACTACCGCCGCGACCCCGCCACGGGCGGG
>JBDIAS010000095.1:0-11805 GCA_039812465.1 Austwickia sp.
CGACGTGAGGATCAAACGGGTGTACGAGGACCCGGCGCCCGACGACGGCTACCGGATCCTGGTCGACCGGGTCTGGCCCCGGGGTCTGACCAAGGCCGACGCGGCCGTCGACGAGTGGGACAAGGAGGCCGGCCCCTCGACGGAGCTGCGGCACTGGTTCGGCCATGATCCGGAGCGGTTCGAGGAGTTCGCGAAGCGGTACCGCGCGGAGCTGAAGGGATCGGAGGCCCTGGCCCACCTGCGCGAGCGTTGCGCCGAGCATCGGGTGGTGACGCTGGTGTACGGCGCCAAGGACACGGAGCACAACCAGGCCGTGGTGTTGCGCGCCGTGCTGGCCTGACGGCCGCCCCGTTCAGGCGCCCCGTTCAGGCGGTCGCGTCAGGGTCAGGCGCCCCGTCCAGGCACCCCGTTCAGGCGGTCGAGGCGGCCAGGGCCGCGCGCATCGCCTCTACGGGTGCCGCCCGGCCGGTCATGAGCTGGACCTGCGCGCACGCCTGGTGTAGCAGCATCGGCAGCCCGGAGACGACCCGCGCCCCTGAGTCCTGCGCCCACCGGGCGAGCGGGGTGGGCCACCCGCCGTAGACGACGTCCATCAGCACGGTGCCCTCGCCCAGCCGCACCGGCCCGCCCAGTCCCAGCGCAGTCCCCGTCGGCAGGGTGCTCACCACGACGGGGAAGCGCGGCGCCCACGTCGCCAGTTCCGCCAGCGGGACGGCCTCGATCGTCAGACCCAGCGCCTCCCCCACCGCGACGGTCTCGGGCCGTGCGCTCGAGCGCACCGCCAGCACGGCCCGCGCGCAGCCCAGGTCGGCCAGCGCCGCCAGCACCGACCGGGCGGTGGCCCCCGCGCCGAGCACCAGGGCGTCGGAGCCGCCTCGGGCGCCCGCCTCGAGCAGCGCCTGCCGGGCGCCGTACGCGTCCGTACTGTCCGCGTACCAGCCCTCCTCGCGGCGGAGGAGCGTGTTCGCCGCGCCCAGCAGCCGCGCGTGCTCGGACGCGCTCGCCGCGCACGTCAGCGCGTCCTCCTTCAGCGGCATGGTCAGCGACAAGCCGACCCAGGCGGGGTCCTCGCACCCGGCGAGGAACTCCGGCAGCGTCGGCTCGCCCGCGCCGCCGACCGCGTGCCGTCCGTAGGTCCAGTCGGCCAGGCCGAGGGCGTCGTACGCGGCGCGGTGCAGCACCGGCGAGCGGGAGTGCTCGATCGGCGACCCCAGCACCGCCGCCCGTCGCGCCGTCCCGGGGCGGACGCCGCCGGGACCCTCGGGACCCGGGGGATTCGGGTGGGCGCCGGTCAGCACTTGCCGGGGTGTGCCGCGCACCACTGGTTGAGCCGGACGACCTGCGCGTCGTGCTCGTCCTTCGTCGTGGTGAAGATCGTCTCGCCGGTGCTGGGGTCGATCGTCACGAAGAACAGCCACGGGCCATCCGCCGGATGCAGGACCGCCTCGATCGAGGCCCGGCCCGGGTTGCCGATCGGACCCGCGGGGAGCCCGGAGTGCACGTAGGTGTTGTACGGGTTGTTGGCCTCCCGCATTTGCTGCGTGGTGAGCACCTTGCCCCGGTCCCCCACCCCGTAGGCGGACGTGGAGTCCATCTGCAGCGGCATGCCGGCCTTGAGGCGGTTCTCGATGACCCGCGCCGCCTTGGGCCGGTCCTCCGGGTGCTTCGCCTCGGCCTCGACCACGCTGGCCTCGGTCAGCACGCGCTGACTGTCCTCCGCGCTCACGCCGAGCTCGCCCAGCGTCGCGGTCGTGGTCCCGACCATCTTCTTCAGCTGATCGGTCGGCGTGCTGGAGCGGTCGAAGCTGTACGTCGCCGGGTAGAGGTATCCCTCCGGGTTGCCCTTCGCGGAGGCGGGCAGGCCGAGGAGCGTCGGGTCGGCGGCCGCGGCCTTCTCGACCGCCTCGTAGTCCGCCGCGGTGAGACCCGCCGCCTGGGCCAGCTCGGCGTACGTCTCGCTCTTCCACAGGCCCTCACGGATGGTCACGCGGATCACGTTGCGCGACGCCGGGTCCCGCAGCGCGCTGAGCGCCGCGGCCGCGGGCATCTGCTGGCGCAGCGTGTAGGTGCCCGGCTGGATCTCGTCGCCCCGCGTGCCGGCGAGGGCGTCGGTGAAGGCGACGGTGGTCTTGATCACCCCGTGGCGCTCCAGGTTCGCGGCGATCGCCGCCCCAGTGTCTCCCGGTTGGATCGTGATCGTCACCGGCTCGGTGCCCTCGCCGGAGTAGTCCTTGTCCGCGGTCCAGTCCGCGATCATCGGCCGGAAGACGCTGAACGCGAAGACCCCGCCGACCACGAGCAGCGCCACCACCACGATGCCGGTGACGAGCCCCCGGAAGCGCCGCCTGGGCGGGCGGTGCGTGCCGCGGCGCCGCGGCGGGTCGTGGGGGTCCACCTCCGCGCGCCCGAAGAGGGCGTGGTCCAACCGCTGCGTCACCGGTCCGGTCCTGCCGTCACGATGCTCCCGTCCTGCGCGTCGTCTCCCGTGTCGCGCCGACGAATCCGCCCGCACGATCAGTCCGTCCCAGCCGCCGGGTCGCCCTCGTACACAAGGGGAACCGACGGCCTGAGGGAGTCTAGCCCGATACCGGGCGGAGAGCAGGACGAGCGTTCAAGATCTAGGGCGGCCTGCAGGATCCGCACGGCGGCCTGCTGATCGACCACGCCGCGGTGCCGCCGGGTGTCCATGCCGGCGGCCCGCAAGTCGGCGTGCGCCGACGTCGTCGTGAACCGTTCGTCGACGAGGCGCACCTGCGCGGGGGCGACGAGCGGGGCGAGGGCGCGAGCGAACCGCCGGGCGTCCTGCGCCGCGGGTCCCTCCGCGCCGGACAGCGAGCGGGGCAGCCCCACGATGACCTCCATCGCCTCCGCCTCCGCCGCGAGCGCGGCCACCCGGCCCGGACCGCCCGGGCGACCCGGCGCGCCGCGCCGCGGCACGGTCTCCCAGGGGGTGGCGAGGATCCCGGCAGGGTCGCAGACCGCGACGCCGACGCGGGCCTTGCCCACGTCGACGCCGATCCGTCGTCCGGCGCGCACGCCCCGCCTCAGCCCGTCACCACGTGGCCGACGGTGTGCTCGACAGCCTGCAGCGCCTGCGTGATCTTGCTCGGGTCGGTCCCGCCGCCCTGGGCGAGGTCGTCCTTCCCGCCGCCCCCGCCGCCGAGGACCTGGGCCGCGGCCTTGACGAGCGCGCCGGCCTTGACACGCCAATCGCGGGCGGTCTGGTTGGTCGCCACGACGATGACCGGGCGGCCCTTGGCGACCGAGGCGGCCGCCACGACGGCGGGACGCTCCTCACCGAGGCGGCCCCGCAGGTCCAGCACGAGCGAGCGCAGGTCGTCCCCGCCGACGCCTTCGCCGGCGTCATAGGTCAGCACGGACACGCCGAAGACGTCCTGCACTCGGTCCAGCAGCGCTCCCGCCTGGGCCAGCACCTGCGCCTGGCGCAGCTGGTGGATCTCCCGCTCGGCCTCCTTGAGGCGGCCGAGGAGCGAGCTGATCCGCTCGGGGAGCTCGTCGGCGCGGACCTTCAGCGCCTCGCTGAGCTGGCCGACGACGAGGCTCTCCGTCGACAGGTGGTCGTACGCGTTCGCGCCGACCAACGCCTCGACCCGGCGCACGCCGGAGCCGATCGAGGACTCGCCGAGGAGCTTGACGATCCCGATCTGGCCGCTGCGCTGCACGTGGGTCCCGCCGCACAGCTCCCGGGACCAGTCCCCGACCGAGACCACCCGGACCCGGTCGCCGTACTTCTCCCCGAACAGGGCCATCGCGCCGATGGACATCGCCTCGGGCTGGCTCATCACCTGCGCGCTGACCGGCAGATCCTCCAACAGCTTCTCGTTGACCTCGGACTCGATCTGCCGCAGCACGTCGATCGGGACCCCGCCGGAGGCGTGGAAGTCGAAGCGGAACCGCCCCGGGGAGTTCTCCGACCCCGCCTGCGTCGCCGTCTCGCCGAGCGCCTCCCGGATCGCCTGGTGCACGAGGTGGGTCGCCGTGTGCGAGCGGGCGACCGCCCGCCGCCGCCCGACATCGACCAGCGCGGTGGCCGCCTGCCCGAGCGCGACCTCGCCGGAGGCGACGCGCGCCTTGTGGACGACCAGCCCGCTGATCGGGGACTGCACGTCCAGCACCTCGACGACACCGCCCGGCAGCTCGATGCGCCCGTGGTCGGCCAGCTGGCCGCCGGACTCGGCGTAGAACGGGGTGACGTTCAGGACGACCTCGACCTCCTCGCCCTCCCCCGCGCGCTCCGCGCTCGCCCCGCCGACGATGAGCCCACGCACGGTCGAGGCGGTGGCGACCTCCTCGTACCCCGTGAACGTGACGGGGGCGGACAGGGAGTCCGCGACCTCGCGGTACACGCCGGTGTCCCCGTGCCCGTGCCGCTTGGCGCGCGCGTCGGCCTTGGCCCGCTCGCGCTGCTGCGCCATCAGGGCCCGGAACTCGCCCTCGTCGACGGACAGGCCCTGCTCCGCGGCCATCTCCAGCGTCAGGTCGATGGGGAAGCCGTACGTGTCGTGCAGGGTGAAGGCCTCTTCGCCCGACAGAACGCCCGAGCCCGTCTCCTTGGTGCGGGCCACGGCGGTGTCCAGGATCGTCGTGCCCGCGACCAGGGTCCGGCGGAACGCCTCCTCCTCCTCATAGGCGACCGCGCTGATCCGACCGAAGTCACGCTCGAGCTCCGGGTAGGACTTGCGCATCCGCTCCAGCGAGATGGGCAGCAACTCCGGCAGCACGGGATCGCTCACCCCGAGCAGGCGCATCGCCCGGACGGCGCGGCGCAGCATGCGGCGCAGCACGTAGCCGCGGCCCTCGTTGCCGGGGGTGACGCCGTCGCCGATGAGCATGAGCGCGCTGCGCACGTGGTCCGCGACGACGCGCAGCCGCACGTCGTCGGGATGGCTCGTCGCCGAGTCCGGTCCCGAATGGAGGCCGTACGTCTTGCCGGCCAGCTCGGCGGCGCGCGCCAGCACCGGGTAGACCTCGTCGATCTCGTACATGTTGTCGACGCCCTGCAGGATCGCGGCCATCCGCTCGAGGCCCGCCCCGGTGTCGATGTTCTTGTGCGGCAGCTCCCGGGCGATGTCGAAGTCGTCCTTCGCGCGGACCGCCGACAGCTCGTACTGCATGAACACGAGGTTCCAGAACTCCAGGAAGCGGTCCTCGTCCACCGCCGGTCCGCCGTCCGGGCCGTACTCGCGGCCCCGGTCGTAATAGATCTCCGAGCAGGGGCCGCCCGGCCCGGGCACCCCCATGTGCCAGTAGTTGTCCTTCTTGCCGCGGCGCACGAGCCGTTCTGCGGGGATGTCGGTGAGCTCCAGCCACAGCGCGATGGCCTCGTCGTCGTCCTCGTAGACGGTCGCCCACAGGCGATCCCCGTCCATCCCGTAGCCGCCCTCGCTCTGCGGGCTCGTGACCAGCTCCCAGGCCTGGGCGATGGCGCCTTCCTTGAAGTAGTCCCCGAAGCTGAAGTTGCCGTTCATCTGGAAGAACGTGCCGTGCCGCGAGGTCTTGCCGACCTCCTCGATGTCGAGGGTGCGCACGCACTTCTGCACGGACGTCGCCCGCGGATAGGGCGGGGTCTCCTGGCCGAGGAAGTAGGGCTTGAAGGGCACCATGCCGGCGTTGACGAAGAGCAGGTTCGGGTCGTCATAGAGCAGCGGGGCGCTCGGCACGACCGTGTGGCCCTTGCGCGCGAAGTAGTCCAGCCAACGGCGCCTGATCTCGGCGGTTTCCATGACAGTGCGATCCTCGGGTGGTGAAGCGTCGGTGATGAACGTCGGTGGTGAAGTGCCCCGGCCGGGCCGCCTCACCGACCGCGCGCGACACGCCGATCGAGTGAGGTTCACCTGACCTCCAGTATGCCGCTCCGAGCGCGCCGTCCTCGCGTCGGCCCGACTCTCCGCGCGCGGCGCCCAGGGCGCCGGGGGCGCGGAATGGCTCGACGCGAAGATCACGATCTGCCCCGAAACTGGTCTGCCACGGGTAAAGGGCCTTATGTTGAGCGGCAGAACGCCTCTGGTCGGGCGGTCCTGTCGCGCATCCATACTGGCGTGCGGGCCCGTCCGTCACCGTCGGGGGAGGCGTGCTCCCGCCACGTCATCCGGCGGGCACACCGAACGTCCGGACCGGAGGGGATCCGGGCGATCCGTCAAGGAGGAGTTTCCATGCGAGGTTCTACCCGCGCTGCCGTGATCGTCGGGCTGGCCAGCGTGTCCCTGGTGGCGGCAGCCTGCGGCTCGGGCTCCGGCGAGGCCCGGAACGAGATCACCGTGCAGGGGTGCCAGCCGCAGAACACGCTACTCGGGGGCAACACCGGAGAGTCGTGCGGACACGACGTCGTCACGTTGGCCCATTCGACGCTCTTCCGCTACAACCCCGACACGACCCAGCCCGAGAAGGATCTCGCGGAGTCCGTCGACACCACGGACAACCAGAACTTCACGGTCAAGATCCGCGCGGGCGCGAAATTCCACGACGGGACGCCGGTCAAGGCCAAGAACTTCGTCGACGCCTGGAACTACACTGCCTACTCCCCGAACGGCCAATACCTGGCCGAGTTCTTCGAGCCGATCGAGGGTTTCAAGGACGTCTGGACCGACGTCAAGGGAGTCACCCCCCCGAAGAAGGAGATGTCGGGGCTGAAGGTCACGGACGACCACACGTTCACGATCAAGACCACCGGACCGGTCTCGAACATGGTGCTGCGCCTCGGTTACACGGCGTTCGCGCCCTTGCCCGACTCGTTCTTCGCCAACCCGACCGAGGCGGCCAAGAAGCCGATCGGCGCGGGCCCCTACCGGATCGAGGAATACACCCCGGGCCAGCAGGCGGTGCTGACCAGGTTCGCGGACTACGGGGGCGCGGCGGCCAAGGGCAACGTCGACAAGATCACCTTCCGGATCTACAAGGACGCCGAGGCGGCGTACAACGACCTCCTGGCGGGCAACCTCGACACGACCATCGAGATCCCGGCGAGCTCGCTGATCGACCGGAAATACGAACGAGACCTGAACGGCCGGTTCCTCAACGGGGCCTTCCCCGCAATCCAGACGATCATGTTCCCGCCGACGAGCGTGGCCGCTAATTATGCGAAACCTGAGCTGCGCAAGGCGATCTCCCGGGCCATCGACCGGGACAAGGTCACCCGCGACCACTTCGCGGGCACGCGCGTCCCGGCCAACGGCTGGGTGGCCCCGGGCGTGGAGGGGTTCAAGGAGGGGGCCTGCGGCGAGGACTGCACCTACGACCCCGCGAAGGCCAAGGAACTGCTGGCCCAGGCCGGCGGGTTCACCGGCAAGCTCGCCATCGGCTTCAACGGCGATTCCAGCCACCAGGCGTGGGTCGAGGCGACCTGCAACTCGATCCGCGAGGCTCTCGGCGTCGACTGCGTGCCGACACCGACCAGTGACTTCGCGGCGTTCCGCGACCTGATCGGCAAGCGCCAACTGCCCTACATGTTCCGTTCCGGGTGGATCGCCGACTACCCGCACATCGAGAACTTCCTGACCCCGCAGTACTCCAAGGGCGGCGCGAGCAACGACGGCGCGTACAACAACCCGGCCTTCGACGCGAAGCTCGCCGAGGCGGCCCGCGCCAAGGGCGAGGACAGTCTGCGTCTCTACCAGGAGGCGGAGAAGATCCTCGACACCGATTTCCCCTCGATTCCGCTGTGGTATTACCAGGCCAACATCGGCTACAGCGAGAAGGTGACCGATGCCAAGCTCAACAAGGCCGACGGACGCATGGACCTTCTGAACCTGCGGGTCAAGTGAGCGCCGTCCCCACGGCGTCGTCGACCGCTCCTGGTCGAGGACGCCGCGGGGCGCCGCGGGGCGCCGCAGGCGCAGAAGTTTAGCGGGAGGGCTGATGGGCAAGTACGTGCTCAGGCGTGTGTTGCAGATGATCCCCGTGATCATCGGAGCGACGTTTCTGATCTACGCGATGGTCTTCGCCCTTCCCGGTGACCCCACCGCGGGCAAGTGCGGCGATCGCGGCTGCCCGCCGGCCATCCAAGCCCAGATCGCCGAGAAATACCACCTCGACGATCCCCTCCCGGTCGCCTACGGCAAGTACGTCGCGGGCCTCGCGCAGGGCGACTTCGGGGAGAACACGTACGGGATCCCGGTGCTGACCGACCTGCAGCAGCGCTACTCCGTGACGGCCAAGCTCGCGGGGATGGCGCTGATCATCGAGGGGGCGCTGGGCATCGCGGCGGGCACGCTCGCGGCGATCCGCAAGGGCAGGTTCATCGACCACCTCGTGCTGGTCTCGACCCTCGCCCTCATCTCGATCCCGGTGTTCGTGACGGGGGCCCTCGCCCAGTACTTCCTCGGGGTCCGGCTCGGCTGGTTCCCCGTGACGGCCCCCCACAACCCCGGCCTCTACGACCTGTTCCTGCCCGCCTTCGTCCTCGCATCTCTGTCGATGGCGTACGTCGCCCGGCTCACCCGTGCGAACCTGTCGGAGAACCTGCGCGCCGACTACGTGCGCACGGCCCGCGCCAAGGGACTCTCCCGACGACGCATCATCGGGGTGCACACCCTGCGCAACTCGATGATCCCCGTGATCACGTTCATGGGTTATGACTTCGGCGCGCTGATGGCGGGTGCGATCATCACCGAGCGGATCTTCAACATCCAGGGCGTCGGCGGCTACATCTTCACCGGGATCGGCCAGCGCGACGGGTTCGCGGTCGTGGGGGCGGTCACGGCGCTCGTCATCGTGTACCTGTTCGTCAACCTGCTCGTCGACCTCCTGTACGGGGTCCTGGACCCGAGGATCAGCCATGACTGACCCGTCCCGGTTGGGGTCCGCCCCCGCGGTGAGCGCCGACGACCTCCGGCGGGCGCAGGAGGTGGCGCAGGCGGCGGAGAACGCCGAGGTTGGCCACGCCCGCTCCCTCAACGCCGACGCGTGGCGGGAGCTGCGGGGCAACTGGATGTTCTGGCTGTCCGCGGCGCTGATCATCGTCTTCGTCCTCATGGCGCTCGTGCCGGAGTTGTTCACCGCGACCGACCCGCGCGAGGTCGGTCCGGTCCGCCAGACCCCGGGCAGCGAGGCGATCTTCGGCCGCGATATGCAGGGCTACGACATCTACGCGCGCACGGTCCACGGCGCCAGGGCCTCGATCCTCGTGGGCCTGACCACCACGATCCTCACCACGCTGATCGGCTCGGCGGTCGGGGTGTTGGCCGCCTACCGCGGTGGCTGGCTGGACGCCCTCATCAGCCGCGTGACCGACGTCTTCTTCGCGATCCCCCTCCTGCTCGGCGGGATCCTCTTCATGAGCGCGTTCCCCTCCGACCAGAACACGCCGTACTTCGTCGTGATCGGCAAGGTGGTCCTCGTGCTCACGGTGCTCGGCTGGCCCAGCATCGCCCGGCTGATGCGTTCCTCGGTGTTGCAGGTCCTGCCCAACGACTACATCCAGGCGGCGCGGGCGCTCGGCGCCTCCCCCCGCCGGGTCGTGACCCGCCACGTCCTCCCCAACGCGATGGCGCCGGCGCTGGTCGTCGCCGCGATCAACCTCGGCGTGTTCATCGTCGCGGAGGCGTCCCTGTCGTTCCTCGGGATCGGCCTGGTGCCGCCCGCCATCTCGTGGGGCGTGGCGATCAGCGACGGGCTGGTGGCGGTCCGGACGTTCCCGCACATCCTGTTCTTCCCGTCCGTCTTCCTGTCCGTCTGCGTCTTCGCGTTCATCCTGCTCGGCGACGCCGCGCAGGACGCGTTCGACCCCAAGAGCCGGTAGGAGAGCACGCGCATGCGCCGTCCCACCCGATCCGGGGCCGCCCGGGAACACCCCGCCGGGTCGCCCGCCGGGTCGCCCGCCGACCAGCCCGCCTACGAGCCCGTCGACGGGCGGCTGCTCGACGTCGAGGATCTGGTCGTCGAGTTCGCGATGCGCGACGGGGTCGCCCGGGCGATCAACGGGGTGAGCTTCCACCTCGACGCCGGGCAGACCCTGGCGATCCTCGGGGAGTCCGGGTCCGGCAAGTCCGTGACCGCGCAGGCGATCATGGGCATCCTCGATGAGCCGCCCGCGCGGGTCGCCGGCGGGAGCATTCGCTACTGCGGGCACGAGCTGCTGACCATGGACCCGCGCCGCCGCCAGGAGATCCGCGGGCAGCACATCGCGATGATCTTCCAGGACGCGCTGTCCGCGCTGAACCCCGTGTTCCCGGTGGGCTGGCAGATCGCGGAGATGTTCCGGGTGCACCGGGGCATGAGCCGGGCCGACGCCCAGGCCCAGGCGGTGCGGCTGATGGAGCGGGTCCGGATCCCCGCGGCCCGGGAGCGGGCCGGCAACTACCCGCATCAGTTCTCCGGCGGGATGCGCCAGCGGATCATGATCGCGATGGCGATCGCCCTCGACCCGGCGGTGCTGATCGCCGACGAGCCCACCACCGCGCTCGACGTGACGGTCCAGGCCCAGGTCATGGAGCTGCTGAGCGAGCTGCAGCAGGAGACCGGGATGGGGCTGATCCTCATCACCCACGACCTCGGCGTGGTCGCGGACGTGGCGGACCGGATCGCGGTGATGTATGCGGGGCGGATCATGGAGGCCGCGCCGGTCTTCGACATCTACGCCGCCCCCGCACACCCGTACACGATCGGCCTGATCGAGTCGATCCCCCGCCTGGACCGCAAGGGCAAGGAGCTCTTCGCGATCGGCGGCCTGCCGCCCAACCTCATGGACCTGCCCCCGGGTTGTCCGTTCCACCCGCGCTGCGCCCGCGCCGAGGACATCTGCCGGGTCGACCTGCCCGAGCTGGTGCCGATCGCACCCGGGCGGTCCAGCGCCTGCCACTTCTCGGCCGAACTCTTGGCCGCGTCCGCGGAGGTGCCCCGTGGCTGAGGTGCTCCTGTCCGCGCACGACCTGGTGAAGCACTACCCGATCAAGGGCGGGGTCCTGCGTCGGACGGTCGGCTGGGTGCGGGCCGTCGACGGCGTCAGCTTCGACCTGCGCCGCGGCGAGACCCTCGGCATCGTCGGCGAGTCCGGCTGCGGCAAGTCCTCGCTGGCGCGGATCCTCATGCGCCTGGAGGAGCCGACGGCAGGGACGCTCCGGTTCGAGGACACGGATGTGTACGCCCAGTCCGGGGCGGACATGCGCCGGATGCGCCGGGACATCCAGATCGTGTTCCAGGACCCGTACACGTCGTTGAACCCGCGCATGACCGTCGGGGACATCGTGGGTGAGCCGTTCGAGATCCACCCCGAGGTGGTGCCGCGCGGCGGTCGGCGCCGCGCCGTGCAGGAGCTGCTCGACCTGGTCGGGTTGAACCCAGAGCACATCAACCGGTACCCGCACCAGTTCTCCGGGGGGCAGCGCCAGCGCATCGGCATCGCGCGCGGCATCGCGCTGCGCCCCAAGGTGCTGATCTGCGACGAGCCGGTGTCCGCGCTGGACGTGTCGGTGCAGGCGCAGGTGGTGAACCTGCTGGAGAAGCTGCAGGACGAGTTGGGCCTGGCCTACCTGTTCATCGCGCACGACCTGTCCGTCGTGCGGCACATCTCCGATCGGGTCGCGGTCATGTACCTCGGCAAGATCGTCGAACTCGGCACCGAAGACGAGATCTACGAGCGCCCGACCCACCCGTACACCCAGGCCCTGCTGTCCGCCGTGCCGGTGCCCGACCCGTCCCTGCGCGGGCGCCGCGAGCAGATCGTCCTCGTAGGGGACGTGCCCTCGCCGGCGAACCCCCCGTCGGGCTGCCGGTTCCACACCCGGTGTTGGAAGGCGACGGAGCAGTGCACGGTGAGCGAACCGGCCCTGATCCCCCGCCCGGACGGCG
>JBDIAS010000096.1:0-11802 GCA_039812465.1 Austwickia sp.
CGCGCGCCACCTACGCCCGGGACGCCGCCGGCGCCGTGCTGCTGGACGTGTTCGCTACGTCCGCGCCGGGACAGAGCCTGGAGCTCGCCGCCCCGCGGGTCGCCGCGAGCGGCGCCGACCGCTTCTACGTGGCGCGTGCCGCCGTCCCGGCCGTGCCGCCCACGGTCACGATCGTCAACGTGACCGACGTCCCGCCGTCGCGGACCGAATCCGTCGTCACCGACCTGGTGCTGGTCACCCGCGCGGAGTTCGACGCCGTGACCGGCCAGCTCACGATCGATGCGACGTCCTCCGACGCGACCGGCCCCGAGCTGACCGCTGTCGGACTCGGCGCCCTCCCCGCGCACCCGACGGTCTTCGCGGTCGCCGCCGCCCCGGCGGAGGTCGTCGTCACCTCGGCGGCCGGGGGGCGCGGCGCCCGGGCGGTCGTACTGACCGGCGCGCCCAGCGCGGCCCTCCCCGTCGTGGCGGACGCCGGCGCGGATCGCCGCGTCGTCACCGGGGCCGTGGGGAGACTGGATGGTACGGGGTCACGGGGCGACATCACCTCGTACGCGTGGGCTCAGACCGGCGGGGCCGCCGTGACGCTCGACGCCCCCTCGACTCCGACGCCGTCGTTCACGGCGCCGAACGCCCCGCAGACGCTGGCGTTCGCGCTGACCGTGACCGGTCCCGGCGGCCCCGGCGACACCGCGAGCGACAACGTCACGGTGAGCGTCACGGACCCGCCGGCGCCCGACGTACTGACCATCCAGCGCACGCAATACCGCACGAGCAAGCGGCAGTGGCGCATCGGCGGCACGGTCACCGCGTCCGGCGAGCTGCGGCCGAACCGCGTCACCGTCACGTTCGGCGGTCAGCAGATCGGATCGTCTCCGGTCGACGCCACCGGCACGTGGGACGTCCGACGCACGCTCTTCGACAGCGAGGCGGCGCTCGAGCCGGCCGTCGGCGCGGTTGTCCACGCGACGAGCGAGGGCGGCGGCGCTGACGACGCTCCCGTCAACGTCCGCAACTGATAGGCACTCCGGACCCCGGGCGTATCACCCGAGCCCGCAGCGGGTCTGGTTGTCAGGCACATGCATCGGCGCGCCCCGGTCGATGGGGAGACCCACGGATCGCGGTGCGCTCTCCACTTCACGATTCCTTGACACCGGAGGCTTCCCGTGAACCTCAGCTATCGCCTCTCCGGCACGTTCGTCGAGGCCTGCAACTGCGCGGTCATCTGCCCCTGCTGGCTGGAGGACGATCCGACCGAGGACTTCTGCGCCGGCCTGTTCGCCTGGACCTTCGCGCCCGGCTCCACGATCGAGGCGCACGACGTGAGCGGCCATGCCCTGGTCAGCGTCAGCGTCCACGGCGACTCGCGGCGCGGCGGCGCCTCGGAGTCGGCGATCTTCGTCGACCGCCATCTCGACCGGGAGGCCGTGGAGCTCCTCGTGCAGGCCTTCTCCGGGCGCGCGGGCGGGCCGCTCGCCGACCTGGCCTCGGTCACCGGCGACGTCGTGCTGCACGGGCCCGCGGACGTCGCCGTACGGCGCTCCGACGAGGCGTACGTCATCAGCGTGACTTCCGACGGCACGCAGCTCGTCCACGTGAGCGGGCACGAGAAGCGGTACGACGCCAATGCCGAGCCGATGCGGCTCACCGCGTCGGCGCTGCACCACGAGCTGGGCATCGGCTCCGAACCGGTGACCGTCCACGTCAGCGACGAGCTGAGGATCGACGTCGCGGCGCTGCCCGGCCCGGCGCTCGACGTCGTGGCGCGCTCGGGCATGACCGGGAACTTCACGTATGTCGCGAACGGCCGGGACGATGACGACGGCAGTTGACGCGCCGCGGCTGAGCGCCGGACGTCTGCGCGACGCGCGTCTCCTCGTCGTCCTCGTCCTGGCGCTCGCCGCGGCCGCCTGGCTCTGGCTGGCCCTCGCGGGAGGCCACGGCCAGCACGGCGGGACCGCCGGTCACGCCCACGCCGGCGCGCTGGGGGCCGCCGCGACCTGGCTCCTCGGCTGGGTTGTGATGGTGGTCGCGATGATGTTGCCGCCGGCGCTGCCACTGCTGCTCACCGTCCGCCGCCTCGTCGCGGGGCGCCCTTCTCGCTCCTGGCTGCTCGCGGCGTGCGGCGCGGCCTTCGTCGCGGTCTGGGCGGTCGCGGGCGTGGCCTTCCTGCTCGGGGGGCTGCTCGTGTCCGGGGCGGCCGATCGGGTCGCCTGGCTCGGCCAGCATCCCCACGTCGCCAGCGGCGTCGCGGCCATCGCGGTTGGCGCCTACCAGTTCACGCCCCTCAAGAACGCGTGCCTCACGGCCTGCCGCAGCCCGCTCGGGCTGGCGATGACGACATGGACCGGCGCACGCGCGCCGGCCATCGAGGCGGCGCTCATCGGGAGCCGGTTCGGGCTGGTCTGCGTCGGCTGCTGCTGGGCGCTCATGGCCCTGACGTTCACCGTGGGCACGGCCGCGATGCCGATCATGGTGCTCGCCGCCGCCCTGATGACCGCGGAACGCATACTCCCGGCCGTGCGCCCCCTCGTGCCCGCCATCGCGGCGTGCGCGATCGCTCTCGGCCTCCTGGTCCTCCTACGCGTCCTGCCGCCAGGGCTGGCCGCCTGACCCGCTCGCTCTCCCGCCCGCCTGACGGGCCGTTCCTGACCGTGAAGCGCCTCACGCCCGTGAGGCCACCAGCAGATCACCGGAGTTGTCATGGCCCATTACGACGTCGTCGCGATGTCGATGCCGATCGTCTACACCCTGGACGGCGACCACGACCCCAACGGCATGCTCTTCGCGCCGAAGGCTCACCAGCCGCTGCTGGCATGGGTGCGCGAGCAGTGGGAGTTCGGCGGCGAACGGCTGCCTCGACTGCACCTGAAACGGCAGTACGCACAGATCGTCGTCGACGGATTCTGGCGCCTCGGTCGCCAACTCGAGAAGCTGCGCGTCGGTCCCGACGAGGACCTCGAGCTCCTCGCCGAGCTGATCCGGCGCGAGAGCGTCCCCTCCTACGGCGAGGCCGAGGATCGGCTCGCCCACGGGCCGCGCCGCCGGTCCCACCGGGCCGGCGCAGTGCGCCGCCACGTCGAGGACACGCTCACCCAGCTGCGCTTCGCCCTCGAGCGGCTAGGCGACGAGGAACCGCCCGGCGAGGCCCCGAGGCCGGAGGAGGGGGCCGCCGGCTGGGAGCCCGACGCGCCGATCGTCAGCCTCGCCCCCGGGCAGCTGGACGCCTGGCGCGCGCACTGGGAAGCGCAGCTCGCGGTGCTCGACCGTGCGATCGACGCCTGGTTCGCGGCCTTCGAGGCGGATCCGCAGCGGCGCTTCGACGCGGAGCGCCTGGCCCAGCGGGTCTTCGACGAGACCGGCGTGGTCATGACGGCGGACCGAATCGCGCGCCTGCTGCTCAACGACCACCGCGTCGACCCCACGCCGTGGGGGGTCAGCGCACCCGGGTTCGACCGGTTCAACCCGATGAAACCGGTCCCGCTGATCGAGCCCCTCGTGCTGCGCACGCACGTCGGGGAGGAGCTGAGCGTCACCCTCGAGAACTCGATCCGCGGTCGGCGGGTCGGCTTGCACGTCCAGGGCGACGGTCTCGGCGGCGATGTGAGCGGCGGCCTCGGCGAAGGCGGCGGCGGTCGCGGGGTGCGGCACGGCGACGGCTCGCACGCCGGGGACAACCCCGACACCACGCTCGCGTACGGCGACACGGGACGCTACGTCTTCGCCGCCCGGCACGAGGGCGTCTGGCCGATCAACGATCTGGCGGACGTTCGGGGCAACGAGCAAGGCAGCAACGCGCACGGCTTGTTCGGCACGGTCATCGTCGAGCCGGCGGGCGTGACCTGGCGCGATCCCGTCGACGGGCAGGACCTCACCCATACCGGGTATGGCACGGGACTGTACGTCGACGTGCACGTCCCCGACGAACCCGTGGACACCGACGAGCACAGGGCGTTCGTGGACTTCTTCCACGACGGCGTGCGGCGCAGCTTCCGCGAGTTCACGGTCTTCATCCACGACGAGCCCGAGGTGCACTCCGCCCTGCACATCGGGGAGCACTCGGTCATGCCGCTGTCTTACCGGGCCGAGCCGATGGAGAACCGGCTCCCCCACAAGGCGCGTCGGCTGGCCGAACGCACTGCCCGGGACCCCGCGCGCGATCAAGAAGGGGTCGACCGGACCGCGTTCGAGATCCGCTTCGGCGACGAGCTGGAGGAGCAGTTCTGGACGGCGCGCACCCCGGACGGGCGTTATCTGGAGCGGGTCGCCGGCGAGGAGCAGCACCACAGCTCGTGGATGTTCGGCGACCCGGTGACGCCGCTGCTGCGCGCGTACGCGGGCGACCCGTACCGGATCCGGCTCGTGCACGCCGGCGTGAAGGAGACGCACGTCTTCCACCTTCACGTGCACCAGTGGCGCGCGGTCCCGCAGGACACGCGGGACCCCGGCGCCCACGGCCGCGGCCCCGACGGGGAGCCGATCCCGCTCGGGTCGCACCTGCTCGACTCGATCACGATCGGTCCCCAGACCGGCTTCACGATCGACCCGCAGTTCGGGGCCGGCAGCCGCCAGCACGCGATCGGGGACGTCATCTGGCACTGCCACCTCTACCCGCACTTCCACCACGGGATGTGGGGGCTGCTGCGCTCCTACGACCGCCGCGTCGACGGCACGCGGGCCTACCCCGACGGGCAGCCGTGCCCGGAGCTACAGCCGCTGCCGGGGCGCGAGCCGCCGCTGCCGGAGGGGCCGGACCTGCCGGGATTCCCCTGGTTCGTCGACGGGGAGTACCCGATGAAATCGCCCCCGCCGCCCGCGGCCCGGGACGATCAGCGCTGCGGCCGCCGACTGCTGCTCGGGATGCCGCTGCACTCGCCGAAGGAATATCTCGCCATGAAGGAGGGCTGCCGGCAGGGGCAGACCCCCGGGGCGTTGTTCGTGGACCTCGACGGTCTGGCGGACGAGTGGAACGCCGAGGCGGGGCTGGGCGCGCCCCGGATCCTGCGCTACGACATGGAGGTCGCGGCCGGCGACGTGACGTACAACGCGGACGGCTGGCACGACCCGCGGGGCCACCACTACCGGCTGCTGCGAGCCGAGATCGCCGAGAAGGGTGAGGACGGCACGTACGAGACGATCGCGCAAGAGACCTTCCCGACGCCCATCGGGGAGAACCCAGAGCCGCTGTATCCCCGCGCCAACCACGGCGACATCGTCGAGTGGCGGTTCGTCAACTCCCTCGGCGCCTTTCCCGCGGACGGGTTCGACCTCGGGCAGGCCGCCGTCGAGTGCGGTCTGCACGTCCACCTCGTGAAGTTCGACCCCCTGGCCGCGGACGGCTCCGCGAGCGGCTGGAACTACATCTCCGGCGCCAGCTGCCGCGAGGCGGTGGGGACCGACCACCCGGGTGAGTTCCGAACGACGAGCCTGCACCGCTGGGTCGTCGACGAGGAGTTCGGCCCGGTCTTCTTCCACGACCACCTGCTCGCCAACTTCCGCCAGAAGCACGGGCTGTTCGGGGGGCTCATCGCCGAACCGCACGGCTCGCTCTGGCAGAAGGCCGACGATCAGGACCGGATCGCCTGGTCCGACGCGCAGGCGGTCGTCGTGCCGCCGACCAGCTCCGGGGTGCCGCCCTACCGCGACGCGTGCCTGGCGATCGGCGACTTCGTGCCGCTGCTGGACGAGGGCAACCGGCCCCTCAACCCGCCGGGTGCCTTGTCGGGCGACGACGACCCGGGGTCGATGGCGGTGAACTACCGGTCGGCGCCCCTCACCCACCGGGGTGAGGACCCGTCGTTGTGGTTCAGCAACGCGGCCCGCTCGCGCCCGAGCCTCGCCGGGGTGCCGGGCGATCCGGACACGCCGGTGATCCGCGCCTACCCGGGGGAGCGGCTGCGCCTCCGGCTGATCCAGGGGTCGCACGAGGAGCAGCACTCGTTCGTGATGCATGGTCTGCGCTGGCGGCGCGACTGGGGCAACCCCGCCTCGCCGCTGGTCGACCAGCAGACGATCGGCATCTCGGAGGCGTTCACGTTCGACATCGGCGCGCCGACGACCCGGGTACTCACCTCGGGGGACTACCTGTGGCACTTCGGCGCGATGGACGACCTCTGGACCGGATGCTGGGGATTCGTCCGGGTGCTGCGTCCGACGGACCGCAACCTCGCGACGTTCAGCCCGCTCGCCGACCTGGACGACGACCCGCCAGCCGCGCTGGCGCAGATGCGCGACGCCCGCCCCACCCCGAAGCGCCCGGCGCGGCGGGACGACGGCAGCTACGACCCGGAGGCGGTGCGGACCTTCGTCGTGGTGGCGCGCCGGAAGGAACACGAGTACGCCGGCGCGCACCTCACCGACCCGTGGGGGCTGCAGTTCCACCACGCGCAGTACGTGACTGGTGACCACGAGGCGGCGCGCGCCGACGGGGTGTGGCGGCCGTCGGAGGTGGACGAGGCGGACGGTCCGCTGGTCCTGCGGGCCCGGCGCGGCCAGTGGGTGCGCCTGTTCCTGGTCAACGAACTGCTGACCGAAGACGACGAGTTCGACACGGCCCGGGTGCCGTTCGGTGTCGAGACCGCGCCACCACGACTGCCTCTGGAGCACCTGGACGAGTTCGGCATCCCCGACGAGCGCACGGTCAGCCCGCGGGTATCGCTGCACCCGAGCCTGCTGAGTTACGACGTGACCGCGTACGACGGCGCCTACGTGGGGCGCAACCACGACGGCACGGTGGCCCCCTTCGACGTGGAGGGTGGCCACGAGGCCCACGGAGGCGACGAGGGCCGGGGGCGGGTGGTGCACCGCGGCGAGGAGGAGGGCGAGGGTGATGCGGGGCATCGCCACGGGTCCGATGGCCAGAACTGGACCGAGTACTGGTGGTGGTGCGACGAGCTGCTGGCCCCGGCCTCGCACGCCGACGGTCCGGGCAGCGTCTGCTACCTGCAGGACATGGCCGACGTCCGCAACCACCGCCACCACGGACTCGTGGGCGCGCTGGTCGTGGAGCCGGGCGACGTCGAGGCGTTCCGCCCCGGTTCCACCGCGTGCTCACCGGACGGCACATGGGGTCGGGAGGCGGAGCTGCGCGACGAGCGCGGCAACGTCGTGGCCCGCGAGGGCGTGGTGTTCGTGCAGGACGGGCTGCGGCTCTACGTGAACGGGCACCCGGCGCAGCCCGTACCGGACGTCGTCCCTGGCGACGACCCGGAGGACGCGGGCCAGAAGGCGCTCAGCGGGCAGGTCGCGCTGGTGCACCAGGGGAAGCCGCCGACGGGAGGTCTCGCGCACCCGCCACTGATCACCGCCGACGTGGGCGATCAGGTGTGGTTGCGGCTGGTGGGCGCCGGCGACAAGCCGCGGCAGCACACGTTCACGGTGCACGGCACGGCCTGGCGGGAGGCGCCCTGGGTGGCCGACGGGCCGTGGACCGGCGGGGTCGGCGGGATCAGCCCCGGCTGGGCGCGCGATCTCGTGCTCCGGCCCGAGGAGCCGGGCGACCACGTGCTGCGGACGGGCTGCTTCAAGTGGGGCACCGAGCACGGCATCTGGGGCCTGATGAGGATCCGCGAAAGGCCCCACGGCGAGGCCTGACGTCGCGCGCGACTCCGGGGATGGGTGCCCAGGGTTGAGAGGCGTTCCAGGCGTGACTAGAGTTGTGACTATGAGGTCCGACACGCTGGCATCGGTCAAGGCGCGCTTCTCGGCGGTGGTCGACGAGGTGCACGGCACCCACGAGAGGGTGACGGTCACCCGCAACGGTCAGCCGGTCGCCGTCATCGTCTCGCCGGACGATTTGGCGTCGATGGAGGAGACCATCGAGTTGCTCTCCGACCCGGCCGAGCTGGCCGCGGTCGCCGAGGGTGAGTCCGACATCGCGGCCGGTCGCGTGCACGACCTTGTGGATGTCCTCGCGGAACTCCGCGCCGCGGGGCGTCCGTGAGCTTTCGGGTCGTCCTGTCCTCCGCAGCTCGACGCGCCCTGCTTCACTCATTGCCGCCGCCCGCTGCGGCCGCCTGCGGCGAACTGCTGGCCGGTGCGTTGGCCGACGATCCGCGTCGCGTCGGCAAGCCGTTGCGTGAGCCGTTCGCCGGCCACTGGGTGGCCCGCCGCGGCGAGTACCGGGTCCGGTATCGCATCGACGAGACCACGCATACCGTCTTCGTCGTGGCCATCCGCCATCGGCGCGATGCCTACCGGGCGTGAGGCCCCAGGCCTGACCTCGAGCTACTCCGATTCGGCGCGATGGTCGTCGTCGAAAGGGTAGACGACACGGACGCCGTCGATGACCGCATTGCGCGAGAGGTCCTCGCTCAGCAGCACCTCGCAGCCGCCTCGGACTGCTGCGCGGACGATGAGTGCGTCCCAGTGAGAGATAGGCATCCCGGCGCCTAGGTCAAGGGCCTTTTTCACCATCTCACTATCGAGAGAGACCACCGTGAAGCGGCGCATCGCGTCGACAGAGCGTGTCGCCGCGTCCCGGGACAAGGGCGTGGACATTCGCGACGTGGCGACCGTGTAGAACTCGTTCAGGACTTGCGCGCTCAGGATCCTGCTGGCCGCGCCCAGCCGGGGCGGGGCAGGATGGCGGCATGCCTGACATGTCAACCCCTGCGTTCGGCGAGCGCTGGCGCACCGACGCGCTCGACCTCGACGCATACCTGCGACGGGTCGGGCTCACGGCGCGACCTCCGAGCCGGGAGGCGCTGGCCGAACTGCTGCGCGCCCATCGGCTGACCTTCACCTTCGACAACATCGACGTGTTGCTCCAGCAGCATCCGGGGGTGTCGCTGGACGCCATCCAGGAGAAGTTCGTCGGCCGGGGACGCGGGGGCTACTGCTTCGAGCACGCCGTCCTCTTCGGCGCGGCGCTTCATCGGCTGGGGTACGCCTTCGCTCTTCACCTCGGGCGGGTGGGCGACTGGCAGAACGGCAGCCGCACCCACGCGGTCGTGCTCGTCGAGATCGACGGTGAGCTGCTGATGACCGACCCGGGGTTCGGCTTCACCTTTCCCGAGCCGTTGGCCCTCGTCGACGGCCTGGAGGTGGAACAGGCGGGCGAGCGCTACCGGGTGGCTCGGCTCCGCGACGGGGAGTGCCCCGCGTGGGCGGTGAGCCGGCTACGGTCCGAGGGGTGGCGGGTGCAGCACACCACCGACCTGCTCCCGGTGCGCCCGGCCGACGTGGAGATGGGCCACCTGTTCACGAGTTCCCGCGCCGAGTCAGGGTTCCGGCGCCACCTCATCGTCGGGTTGTTGCACCCCGACGGATCCCACACCAACGTCTCCGAAGACGGCATCACCCTCCGGCGTCCGGGCAGCCCGACCATCAAGCGGGAGTTCCACGTTGACGACCTGCCGCGGTGCCTCGACGAGCTGCACGTGCCGCTCATCCCCGACGAGCTCTCGCGGCTCACCGAGCGGGTTCGCGGGCTGGTGCCGGGCTGACGTTCCGAGGCGAGGGGGCCGGGCGGTCGACATAACCAAGGGATGACTCACTTCATGGTGGGACGGCGCACCGCGCACTGGTGAGTCATCCCACCCCAGGTGAGCTGTCCCGTGGTTCTGTCAGGCGCCCTGTGGCCCTTCCGAGTGGCCCCGCGGTTGGTCGCTCAGCGCGGCCGTCAGGTCGGCTCCGTCGCGGGTGCCTCGACCGGTCCCGCGTCCAGCTGTTGGATCTCCTCGCGCAGCCGCTCCATCCGCCGGTCGAGTTCCGCGGCGATCCGTGCGGTGTCGTCGAGTTCGGCGACCAGGTGCGCGGGCAGCTCGCGGTCATACTTGTAGTAGAGCTTGTGCTCGACGCTGGCCCAGAAGTCCATGGCGATCGTGCGAATCTGGACCTCCACGAAGATGTGCTCGGTCCGGTCAGAGAGGAACACCGGCACCTGCACGATCAGGTGCAGGCCCTGGTAGCCGTTGGGCTTCGGCTGGGCGATGTAGTCCTTCTTCTCGACCAGCGTGACGTCGGGCTGCTGGCACAGCATGTCCGCGATCCAGTAGACGTCGGGCAAGAAGCTGCAGGTGATCCGGATCCCGGCGATGTCCCGCACCCTGGCGCGGATGGCCTCCACCTCGGGCTCGCAGCCCGTCCGCACCACCTTCTGGATCAGACTCTCCGGGGACTTCAGCCGCGACCGCACGTGCTCGATCGGACTGTAGGCGTGCGTGGCCTCGAACTCCTGGCGCAGGATGTGGATCTTGGTCTCGATCTCCTCGATCCCGAACTGGTAGTAAAGCCGCAGCCGCACGAAGGCATCCCGGGCACGCTGGAGACGGGACGCGAGCTCAGGAGTCTGCTCAGGCGCGAGCCCGAAGACGCCTCGGCTGACGAGATCGGCAACGGGTGGAAACCTCTCGGACATATCGTCGCCAGATCCTTTCCCCGGGCGTTCGCCGGCGCGAAGGCTCCGTGAGGTACGACGCTTATGCGCGCAAAAGAGTTCTCCGCGTCGAGACGCGGTATGGGATCCCCTGCCCGGCCTTGCCCCTCGCCCGCGGCCGGACTGACGCGTACCGTCGATGACGTGAGCAGCGCGCAGGCGACCTCGATCCGGTTCGACCCCGCAGGGGTGCGTCGAGATTACCGAGAAGCCGGTCACGCCCTGCTGGAGGTCGCCGAAGCCGTCCGCGACGACCAGTGGGACCAGGTGGCTCTCGGGGAGTGGAGCGTGCGGGCGTTGGTGGGCCACGCGGGACGGGCCTTCGTGACCGTCTCGGACTACCTGCGAGCCGGTGACGGTGCACCGATCGAGCTGCATCACGCCTTCGACTACGCCGCGGTCTTCGCCTCCGGGGCAGCCAACTCCGCCGCGGTGGCCGAGCGCGGACGGCAGGCGGGCGCGGCGTTGGGGGACGATCCGGTGTCCGCGCTGAGGGGCCAGTACGAGCGCGCCCTCCTCGACCTGGAGACCTTCGACGACGACGCCCCGACGGCGACGGCCGCGGGGGTGATGCGGCTCGCCGACTATCTTCCGACCCGGGTGTTCGAGCTGGTCGTCCACACGGACGACCTGTGTCGGGCGGTCGGCGTGCCGCACCGTGCTTCCCAGGGCGCGCGCACGCTCGCCTTGGTGTTCGCGGCCGGCGTGGCGGGGCACGGCCTCGGGTATGCCGACGCGCTGCGCGGCCTGACCGGCCGCGCCGGACTGCCGGCGGGCTACACCGTCCTCTGAGGTCCGCCTCGATCGCCTACAGGCGGGCGCACTGGGGCGACGGCTGCTCATGCGGCCGACCAAAGGCCGCGCAACGCGCCGGTGGCCGCCTCAGGAGAGCCGTCTCATCGCCGTCTCATCTGTCT
Organism: Austwickia sp.; assembly: GCA_039812465.1. Lineage (GTDB taxonomy): Bacteria > Actinomycetota > Actinomycetes > Actinomycetales > Dermatophilaceae > Austwickia. The sequence goes on from JBDIAS010000096.1 coordinate 11,296, forward strand.
CTCCTGTGCGAATCCGGCCGCGAGCACGCCGCCCGCCAGACCCGAGGTCGGATCCTCGCGACCGCGCGGGAGCTGATCGTGGCGGACGGGTACGCGGCGCTGAGCATCGCGGGCCTGGCCAAGGCCGCGGGGGTGAGCTCATCGTTCGAGCTCCCCGATGGCGTCACGCCGGAGCGGGCCATCGACATGCTCTGGACCCTGAACTCCCCCGAGATCTACGACCGGCTGGTGCGGCGCTGCGGATGGGCGCGAAGCGAGTACGAAGCCTGGCTGGCAGCTCAGCTCAAGACGTGCCTCCTTCCGGCTCGTGGCAGTGAGGAGACGGCGCCGCACCCTGCCGCCTAGGGTGAGGACCGACCGAGAGGAGCTGCGATGGCGGGAAGCGGGCAGGCGCCGGGGACCTATCCCGCGCACTGGGAGGCCGACGTCCTGTTGGCCGACGGCCAGCCCGCGCAGCTGCGCCCGCTCCGCCCCACCGACGAGGGCGCGCTGCTGGAGTTGTGGGAC
>JBDIAS010000097.1:0-11693 GCA_039812465.1 Austwickia sp.
GCCCAGCGCCAGCGCGCTCAGCACGATGTGGACGTGCTGTTGCGCCCCGAGGAGGTCGTGCACGCCGCCCGTGTGCTGGTGGACGCCGGTTGGGCCACCATCTACGGCGACTCGAGGTTGGCAGCAGTGGCGCGGGCGCGCGTAGCGCGGGCGATCAACTTCGTGCTGCTGCCCTGGGGGAACCTGGACCTCCACCGGAGTCCTTACCACGGGCGGCAGGTGAACACGCACCTCGATGCCCGGGTCTGGAGCGACGCGCAGAGCGCAGAGTTCTTCGGGGTACCCGTCTTGGTGCCGTGCGCGGCGGAGCGCCTGGCCATGTGCCTGGCTCACGGCGTCACGTACCCCGAGACGCACTCCGACTGGCTCGTGGACGCCGCCGAGATCGTCGCTGGCGGCGAGGTGGATTGGGAGCGGGCCTGCGACGTCTTCGTGCGGCGGGGCATGGTCACGGAGGCACTGGTGGCGCTCAGCTACCTGCACGAGGGTCTGGGGATCGAACTGCCGCCGTCAGCGCTTTCCGCCTTGTCGGCTCTCACGCTGGACCCGCTTCCCTACCGGCTGGCAACGCTTCTCCTAGCGCGCCCCGCGGTGGCCGCTCGCCCGTGGTTCGAACGCCTCCCCCGCCGGGCCCTGACGTCGGCGCGTTACTGGCAGCCACTGCTGCGCAGGCTCTGGCTCCTGAAGGGCGGGCCATCGCGCGACCGCGGCGGCGAGCCCCTGTCGACCATGGGCGGCGCCATCGCGCGTACGGCCAACAGGTCTGCACCGGGGAGCCACCGCCCCTCCCCTGCCGGCTCGTACCCTGACCAGAGTGCGCACGACACCCACTACTCGACGACCGCCTTTCTCCATGCTCCGCGCACCGCCGCGCCAGACGCCGCCACCCACGTCGACATCTCGGTAGCGTTCCGGGCCCCCGGCGTGCGGCGCCGCGTGATACTCGAGCTGAACAGCGAGACGGTGCACCTGGCCCGCTTCCACGTGTTCGTCCTCGGCGGGACCAACGGTGGGAGCAACGGCGTGACCAACGGCGAGCTGCAGGCGCGGCTACGAGCGCGCGTGCACCTGCCCGCCGACTGCCAGACGCTCACCCTCGAGGCCCGCCCGAGGAAGTTCCCGCTGCCCACGGCGCAGTCGACGCAACTGAGGAAGACCGAGCCGGTGCCGTTCGCCGTGATCAGCTCGAACCTGGCAGTGCACCAGCCGACGGAGCCTCGGTAAGCCCGTCCTCGCCCTTGCCGGCCAGCCGGTAGTCCCTCAGGACTCGCCCGGGGTCGCCCACATCCACGACGGCGCCGCCCTCCAGGACGACGGCCAGGTCGGAGCTGGCCACGGTCTCGAGCCGGTGGGCGATGGTTATCACCGTTCGCGTGCCAGCGACTACCCTAAGCGCGTCGTAGACGGCCCGCTCTGTGTGCACGTCCAGCGCGCTGGTGGCCTCGTCGAACACCAACACCTGCGGGTTCCGGTAGAGCGCCCGAGCGATCCCGATGCGCTGGCGCTGCCCTCCCGACAGCCGCACCCCGCGCTCGCCCACCACGGACTCGTACCCGTTCGGTAGCTCACCCTCGATGAACGAACTCAGTTGAGCTGCCTCGCAGGCGCGCTCGATAGCGGCGCGGTCGACCAGTGCAGCCGGCATCCCGAAGGCCACGTTCTCCGCCACCGTGCCATCGACCAAGAAGATGCTCTGCGGGACGTAACCGAACAACCTGCGGTACGCCAGCAAGTTGGCTGCCGTCACCGGCACGCCATCCACGCTGATGGTGCCCTCGGTCGGCGGCAGCAGGCCCAGGATCACGTCGGCCAGCGTGGTCTTCCCCGCCCCCGTGCGGCCTATGAGTGCGACGCTGCCGCGCCTCGGGATGCTCAGGTCCACCCCGTTCAAAGCGCGGCGCTCCGAGCCTGGGTAGCGGTAGGAGACGGCGCGCAGCAGTATCCGCTCCTCGAAGGCGAGTGGCGCTGCAGGTGCGGCAGCTTGCGGCAGTTCGGCCCCGGCCGCGAAGTCAGCGGCGATGGCCTCCAGCGCCCCCTCCGCGTAACGCAAGCGCGCCACCGCCCCGAAGATCGCTTGCAGCGCCGGCAGCAGCCTCATGCCGGCCACCGCGTACACGCCGAGCAGCGGCAGCGCCGCACCGAACGACTCGGTGCGCCCAGCCATGATGACCGCGATGAGGATCATGCCGCTCATCGCCATGGCCTCGAGCGCGTAGCGCGGCACGGTGGAGATGACGCCGCTGAGCGACTGAGCGTCGGCGTAGCGCTTCGATGGCACCCGGTAGCGAGCGCCTGCGCCCTCCTCCAGGCCGAGGAGCTTGACCTCCTTGAACCCGCCAAGGCCCTCGTTCACGAGTCGTAACCGCTCCCGGTTCGCGCTCGTCGCCTCTCGCCCGACCCGCCTGAGCACCTCCTTGACGGCAGCGTAGATCAGGGCGTAAGACCCCGCAAGCGAGGCGAGAGCCACCACCGCCAACCTGGGATCGAGCACGAGCAGGAACGCCACGATCGCGAGCGCCACCACCGCCCTCGCCACCAACGTCAGCGCCGCCACGAAGCCGTCGCTCGTCAAGCGGTAGACCTCTTGCATGACGTTGTTGGCCATGGCGGCCGAGTTGCGCGACAGCATGAACGTGTAAGGCTGCGCCAGGTAATGCGTGAACAACCTAGTAGAGAGCGTGTCGTTGAGCCCCCACGCGAAACGAAGCAGGCGCCAGTTGGCGACGATCCCGACTAGGTTCATGAGCGCGACCGCCACGGCCGCCCCGACCCCGGCCCAGCGCAACACCGTCAAGGGGTCCGCTCCCGAACCGACCAACCACGGCCCCACCAGGGGAACGCCCGCGGCGCTGCCAGGGTCGCCCAACAGCGTGAAGAACGGGACCACGGCGGCCACACCCACTACTTCGAACAGCGCCGCCACGACCACCAACGGCAGCAGCCGCAACACGGCGCGCTTCTCTGTTGGGGAAAGTAGGTCGTAGAGCCTTGCCAGCATCGGTCGCCTCGTGGGGGAGCAGTCGGAGACCACTAAACCATGTGCGTCAACGAGCGTGCTCGTCCGGCCCGGCCCATTGCATGTGGCATTTCGCGTCGTGCGACACACGAGACTGGCGCTGGACTGAAACTCCGCATGGTGAGCGTCACCCTCCGACCGCCCACTCAGCAAGCGGCGCGAGCGTCGACGACCAGGCTGACAGGCGATCGAAGGTGTCGGCATCTGTGTCGGCAGCGGGGGTGAACACGAGGATGGTCTGTCCGGCGCTCTCTGGGATGATGAGGTCTTCGTACGCGAGGGTGAGATCGCCAACCACGGGATGGTGGTAGTGGGCGACACCAGTTCGGTGGAAGAGGACATGCTGTGCGCTCCAGCGGCTACGGAACTCGTCGCTAGCGGACAATTCGGTGATCAGCGCCGATAGCCTCTCATCGCCGGGGTTGCGTGCCGACTCGGCGTGTAGAAGGGCGACCATGTCGTTCGCCACCCGAGACCAGTCGTCGAAGAAGCCCCGCGACGCATCGTCGAAGAAGACGTAGCGCGCCGGGTTGGGGGGACGCATCGGGTTGTCGAAGACCCCCGAGTAGAGGGCTTGACCGAGCCGGTTGGCGTAGAGGATATCCAACCGCCGGTTCCGAACCATCGCCGGCATAACCGACATGGCGTCCACGATGCGTCTCACGGCGAGCCTGACCTGCTCGTCGCGTAGATCGCCGGCCGCCTTGGCGTCGTTGAAGAGGTTCTTGAGATGCGCCCTTTCGTCACCGTTGAGCCGTAGAGCCCGAGCCACGCCGTCCAGGACCTCTTCCGACGCTCCCAATGCGTCGCCGCGTTCGAGTCGGATGTAGTAGTCGACGCTGACACCGGCGAGCATCGCCACCTCCTCTCTGCGCAGCCCGGGCACCCGACGGTGGTTACCGAAAGCGGGCAGATCCGTCTGCTCGGGCGTGATCCGGGCGCGCCTCGTTACGAGGAAGTCGTGGATCTCGTTCCGCTTCTCCATGCCAGAACGTTACCGCCTCATGCCCCGAAGGGGGTCCTGCCAGTACCTGGACCGAGCCGTACTTCCTCGCGGTTGGCGGCGGGTGTTTCATGGGGCCACGTGAGGGCGAGAAGCGCTACCCGGAGCCGCCACCATGGTCCGGGATCCCACGCCCGAGAGGAGACTCTATGAAGCACATCAACCTAGGCGGCCTCGACGTCGCCGCGAAGATCGCCGAGGCGCCAATCCGTCGGTTCTGTGATTCCGACGAGATCGCCAGCGCCGTGCTGTGCTATGGCTGCGCAATCCGGCGGCGAGCTAAGTAGTCGGCGTCGCCATGCCCAGCGACGGTGGCTTCCTGCCAAGATGACCAACCGAAACTATGCGAACACACGAACCTTCTACGACTACAGGAGAATGCACGATGAGTGAACCTACCGTTCCGCACTACACCCTCAACAACGGCGTGGAGATCCCCGTCATCGGACTGGGGGTCTTCCAGACACAACCGGCGGAGACGACCGCCGCGGTGCTTGCTGCGCTCGAGACGGGTTACCGACACATCGACACCGCCGCCGCCTACGGCAACGAGCGTGAGGTCGGCGAAGCCGTACGTCGCTCCGGTCTGGCCCGCGACGAGGTGTTCATCGAGACGAAGGTGTGGGCTACGGATTACGGCTACGAAGCGGCGCTGCACGCGTTCGACAAGTCGGCCGGGAAACTCGGTGTGGACGTCATCGACCTGCTGCTCCTGCACCAGCCGAGGGTCGAGGATTTCGACTTGACGATCGCGGCCTACCGAGCGTTGGAGGCACTGCTCGCCGATGGCCGAGTCCGTTCCATCGGCGTCAGCAACTTCACCCCGGCGATCCTCCAGCGCTTCCTGCCCGCGGTCGAGGTCGTCCCGGCGGTGAACCAGATCGAGCTCCATCCCTACTTCACCCAGGTTGCCAACGTGAAGGCCAACGCCGCCGCCGGCATCCTCACCCAGGCCTGGTCGCCCATCGGCGGGATCACCCACTACCGCGGCTCGGAAGCGACCAGCACGTTCACTGACGAGACCATCGTCAGCATAGGTCAGCGCCATGGCAGGACGCCCGCCCAGGTGATGCTGCGCTGGCACATCCAGCAGGGACGCCAGGTCATACCCAAGTCGACGCGTCCGGCGCGCATCGCCGAGAACTTCGACGTCTTCGGCTTCGCGCTCACCGATCACGAACTGGCTGCCATCGCTGCGCTCGACACCGGGACTCGGGGCGGTCCCGACCCCGAGCTGCCTCAGCCCGGGTTCTTGAACCTCGCGATCCCCGAGGCATGAGGCCCGCACCGCACCCTTGTGAGGGAGCCCTACCATGACCGACCGCGCCGCGATCATCGCCAACTTCCAAGCCCGCCAACAGGCCATGATCGAAGGCGATACCGACCTGCTGCGGCAACTCTCGACTTCTGACTCCCACGCCGAGCACATCTCCGGCTACAACCAGCCGCGCGACGAATGGTTCGACCAGATCGAGTCGGGCTACTTCGACTACCACACGATCGACAACCATTCGGTGGAGGTCACGCTGACGGGGCCGAACAGCGCGACGCTGGTGGCTCGCAGCACCATCGACGTCAGCATCGGCGGTTCTCGCAACACCTGGCGGTTGGAGACGACTGCTGAGTACGTCAAAGTGAACGGTCGCTGGCTGTCCGGTGACGGCCGCTCACGAACCTACTGATCTGCGCCTTGCCCGTGCGGGTGCCGGCAGCATGCAGCGGGCCGGCAGGAGAGGAACCGACATGTCAGACCAACTCACAGTCCTGGTCGTGGGAGCCACCGGCAGCATCGGGAGGCACGCAGTCGCCGAGTCTCTGCGGTCGGGTCACAGAACGCGAGCTCTGGTGCGCGGTGCGAGCCGAGCCACCTCGTTCCCGACAGGGACCGAGATCGTAGTAGGGGAGTTGACGGACCCGGCGACGCTCCACACGGCCATCGACGGGGTGGACGGCGTCGTGTTCACCCACGGCTCCAACGGGGACGCCGCCGCAGCGGAGCGCGTCGATTACGGTGCCGTGCGGAACGTCCTCGAGGTGCTGGGTTCTCGCCCTACGCGGATCGCGTTGATGACGTCCATCGGCGTCACCGTGCACCATCCGTGGCACGACTGGAAGCGCCGCGGAGAGCGGCTCGTGCGCGCCAGTGGCCGGCCGTACACCATCGTGCGGCCTGGCTGGTTCGACTACAACGAGCCCGGTCAGGAGCGCCTCGTCATGTTGCAGGGCGACCTTCGCACGGCCGGCAACCCCTCAGACGGCGTAGTCTCGCGTCGACAGATCGCGCAGGTGCTCGTCGCCAGCCTCACCTCCGCCGCGGCCGATCACAAGACCCTAGAGTTGGTCGCCGAGACCGGCGCGGCGCAAGCCGACCTCGATCCTCTCTTCGCCGCACTTCGGCCCGACCCCACCGACGCGCTCGACGCCATCCTCGACCGCGACAACATGCCGCTCGACCAGGAGCCCGCCTCGGTACTCGGTGACCTGGAGTCGGTGAGGAACCGGTAGGCACCGACCCGCGACCGCCTGCCGGCGGTGCTTCGGGAGCCTGGACCGCCTAACGGCGACTGAACTTTCGGAAAGGAGACCTCATGTTTGCTGCTGTCATGCACGGCCCCGGCGATGTCCGCTACGAGCACGTCGAAGACCCAGAGATCCAGAAGCCCTCCGACGCGATCATCAAGCTGTCGGCGACTTGCATCTGCGGCTCGGACCTGTGGCCGTATCGCGGGCTGGCCACCCAGGCCGGCCCGACCCATATGGGCCACGAGTACTGCGGCGTGGTGATCGAGGTCGGCAACGAGGTCCGTACCATTCGCCCCGGCCAGTTCGTCGTCGGCTCCTTCTGCCTGTCCGACAACAGCTGCCCGCATTGCCAGTTCGGCTTCCAGTCATCGTGCCAGCAACGCGAGTTCATGTCTGGGGCGCAGGCACCCTATGCCCGCGTAGCCTTGGCGGATGGCACGCTGGTGGCGACCGAAGAGGTGCCAGATGCCACCATGATCCCGCACATGCTGGCGGCCTCGGACGTGCTGGGCACCGGCTGGTACGGAGCGGTCGCCGCGAACACACGCAAGGGCGGCACTGTTGTCGTGGTGGGCGACGGCGCGGTCGGGCTGATGAGCGTGATGGCCGCTTCGCAACTGGGTGCGGACCGCATCATCGCCATGAGCCGACACCCCGCCCGCCAGCAGCTTGCCCGCGAGTTCGGCGCCACCGACATCGTGACCGAGCGCGGTGAGGACGGCATCGCGCGCATCATGGACCTGACCGACGGCATCGGCGCGGAATCGGTGGTCGAGGCCGTAGGCATGGAGCAATCCATGCAGCAGGCCATGGGCGTCTGCCGCCCCGGCGGCACCATCGGCTATGTCGGCGTGCCCCACGGCGTGAGCTTCGACGGTCAGCAGCTGTTCTTCAACCAGCAACGCATGCTGGGCGGTCCCGCGCCGGTGCGCCGCTTCCTGCCAGACCTGATGGATCGAGTCCTGCGGGGCAAGATCCAACCCGGCAAGGTCTTCGACCTGGTCCTGCCGCTCCGCGAGGTGGCCGAGGGCTACAAGGCGATGGACGAACGCCGCGCCATCAAGACCATGCTGACAGTGGAGGAGTGACATGGCAGATGTAACTGTAGTCATCGGCGCCGGCGGCATCGGCCAAGCCATCGCACGGCGCATAAGCAGCGGCCGCAACATCCTGGTGGCCAATCACACCCAGGAATCCGCCGAAGCGGCCGCCCGGGTGCTGGAAAACGCCGGGTTCGAAACCACCGCCATGCAGGCGGACGTGTCCGACCGCGCCACGATCCGGGCAGTGATCGAGAAGGCCCAGGAACTGGGGCCGATCAAGGCGCTGGTGCAGGCGGCGGGCGTCTCGCCGTCGCAGGCGCCGATCGAGGCGATACTCAAGGTCGATCTCTACGGCACCGCGATGCTTCTCGAGGAGTTCGGCAAGGTCATGGCGCAGGGCGGCGCCGGCGTGGTGATCTCGTCGCAGTCGGGCTACCGGATGCCGGCGCTGAGTGCCGAACAGGACGCGCTCCTCGCCACTGCGCCGGCGGAAGAGTTGCTGGCGCTCGATCTCGTCAGGAACGTCAAGGACACGCTCCACGCCTATCAGATGTCGAAGCGCTGCAACTCGCTCAGGGTGCGCGGCGAGGCGATCAACTGGGCCAAGCGCGGCGCGCGGATCAACTCGATAAGCCCAGGCATCATCGTCACGCCGCTGGCGCATGACGAGCTGCATGGCGAGCGCGCCGACTTCTACCAGGCGATGCTGCGAAAGATGCCCGCCGGTCGCCCCGGCACACCCGATGAGGTGGCGGCACTTGCCGCCCTGATCATGGGCCCCGAGGGCGGCTTCATCACCGGAGCCGACTTCCTGATCGACGGTGGCGCCACGGCGAACTATTTCTATGGCTCCAAGGAAGAGCCGTCATGACCGAGCCGGACACCCCCGGCCTGAGCCGCCGCCGGCTGCGGCTCCCTGGGTTCGTCGGTGCCGGCACTCCGCTCGCGCGCCGCCCGTCTTCCAGGCTGAGAAGGACAACCGGACACCATCTCAAGAAAGGGGTACGTACATGAGAGTCATCAGGACAGGTTCGGCCGCCTCCGCCAGGGGCCCGGCCGAGTACTTCACCGGAACCGTGCGCATCGACGCGCCGTTCCAGGCGGAGGCGCCGGCGCGCGCCGGCGGGGCGACCGTCACCTTCGAGCCGGGCGCTCGCACCGCTTGGCACACTCACCCACTTGGCCAGACGTTGATCGTCGTTGCCGGACTCGGGCGCGTTCAACGAGAAGGCGGCCCGGTCGAGGAAGTCCGGCCCGCCGATATCGTGTGGTTCGCTCCTGGCGAGAAGCATTGGCACGGCGCGTCGCCCGAGGTCGCGATGAGCCACATCGCCATCGCGGAAACCCTCGACGGCAAGGCCGTCGACTGGCTGGAGCATGTCACCGACGAGGAGTATCGCGGCAGCGAGTGATCCACGATGCTAGGAATCACTTCAGCGACTGACGCGACGGCGGCGGGGGCTTCTGGCGCGTAGATGAGGGTGGCGCAATCGGGCGTCGCCTCGGCGTAAGTCCTCACCATGAGCACGAGGAGTTCGAGCGTCGGGCGGTTGGACGACACGATGTTGATCGCGGCGCCGGGTTCCAGTTGCGCGAAGGCCACCAGGGTGTCCGTCGTAGGCACGACGTTCACGTTGAGGAGCGACTTCTCCGCCTCCACCATGGCGGAGACCACCTCGTAATGGAACGGCGTCGTCGCTCGCCCGCAACACCGAGCGCTCCGAACGGAACCCCGGTTCCAACGTTCTCAGTTACTAGTACTCTGAGCGTTCGCTGGTTTGGACCGCGTTCAATACGCCTGCGACGATCCGCAGCGCACCCATTCGCTCAAGGCCAGCAGGGCCAAGTACCACCTCAGCCAGATGGTGGTCGAGCCGGTGCGCAGCCAGATCAACGGGAGTCCGCTGCCGCATTCATGACCGCGACCGGGCCCGGGACGCGAACGTGACATTTCGCCCAATCGCGCGGGTTTGGCCCGCTCTACGCTAAACCGGAACGGAGGCAACATGACACGACGTCTTCTCGCTATCATCATCTCCATCATCGCCGGAGGCGGCCTGTTGGTCGGGTGTGGAGGTAGCACGCCGCCGCAACCGCCCACCGGCCTGAGCGCCGCCCCCGGCATCGCGGCCGTTGGCGGCGTCGTCACGCTCACCGGCCAGCACCTCGGCAGTAGCGCGGGCACCCTCAGCCTAGGCGGCACCCCAGTTACGGCCACCAGCTGGGCCGACGGCGAGGTCGTGTTCACCGTTCCGCTCACCGCCGCGCAGGGCCCGCAAACGGTGACCCTCACCACGGCCGCAGGCTCGGCCACCGCCGACCTCTTCGTCGGGGTCGACTTCCCGAGCGGCACGCTCGAGAGCCTCGCGGCCCTGGGCCTCCCCAAGGGCACGGCGGTGCGCCTCGGCGCCGGCACCTTCGCGGCCTCGTCGGACGTCACGCTGGACAACCTCAGCCTCTACGGCAGGGGGCGCGGCACGACCATCGTTAAGGGTGCCATCCCGGACCCCACCCCTCACCCCCTCTACCTCTTGGCCGACGACGGCTATGAGCTAACCCTGGCAGACCTCACGTTGCGTTCCGACGCCACCGCCATCGCGCCGGGTGCAGCAGTCCTCCCTGCTTCGTTCGGGGCCGCGGAGTTCGGCTCTGCCTGGACCACCAGAGGGTTCACGCTCGAGGACCTGGCGGCCGCCGCGGCCGCGCAGACCATCACCTCACAAGCGTTGGCGCCAACGAGCTACACCCTGCGCCGCGTGGCCATCGAGCCGGCTTCCGCCACGCCGTTCGGCCTGATCACCTTGGATCCGGCGGGCCCAGGCGTCTTCTACCCTGGGGCCGTCTACGGTAGCGACATCACCGTAACGGGAGTCCCACTCGCGTTCATGGTGGCGGGGGACGTCGAAATCAACGAACTCACGTCCACCGGGTCCGGCGGGGTGGCGGCGGTCTCGTTCACCCAACACGCAGAGGTCAAGGGCCTGAAGGCCTCCACCACGGGCAGCGGCGGCCTCCTAGGCGCAGGCACCATTCTCGGCGGCGGCCGCGGCCTCACTCTCACGGACTCCCAGATCACGGTCGTCGACGGCGACATCACGCTTTACGGCTCGGTCCCCATCAGCATGCCGCTGGGCGGGCCAACCGCGATCACGGGCAACAAGTTCATCGCCCGTGACACGGACCCGCTCGACGGCGTCGACTGGGGCGTGATCGAGTTCATGACCCTGCTAGGCAGCGCCGACTTCTCCAACAACGAGGTCACCGCCGAGGGCGGTTTCGTGTTCGAAAGCCAAGAAGCGGCTACCCGCATGCGCGCGAACACCTTCACGCTCGGGTCGGCCGACTACCCCACCACCGAGTTCAACTTCGAGGTGTCTGGCGGCATCCTCGCCCTCGAAACCAACCACGCCGAGTTCCTGAGCACGGGTGGGTTGCGCGTGGACGCTGAGGGCGGGCAAGCCACCCTCTCAGGCAACACCGTCACTGGCCACAGCGACACGGGCGCGGCCCTTTACCTCCACCACGGGGATGGCGAGTTCACCTTCACAGCCACCGGCAACACGTTCAGCTCGTTCGGCCAGGCCCTCTTCATCGACCGGGACACTGGGTTCACCGAAACCCTGACCGCCCGGATCAACGACAACGTCTTCGACTTTGCGATCGACGCGGCGCCCAAGGCCGCCACCGTGAGCGACTTCCTCGCGACGGACGGCACCCTCGACGCACGCAACAACCGCTGGGGCAGCAACACCTCAGCGGCGACCGTCGCGAGCTACGTCGCGTACACGGGCACCAGCGACCCTGACACGCTCCAGGTCGCTCCGATCACGCAGCCGTAAGGCGAACGAGCTACGAGCGAGCGGGGCTGACCCACCACCACGGGTCAGCCCCGCGCCGCCGCCTCCATCTGCATATGCTCGAAGGCCGGCGCGAAGTCCTGCAGCTCGCGCTCGCTGAGCCCCACCTCCGGGCTCTTGGCCACCACACGCCAGTTCGCGACAGCGTTACGCACCTCGTGGAGGGCGCCCAGTGCCTGGGACTCCGAGATCGAGAAGAGCCGGTACCGTCTCAGCAAGGTGCCGATGTCGGTGATCGGTCCGTCCTCCTC
>JBDIAS010000098.1:0-11651 GCA_039812465.1 Austwickia sp.
CCGAGCGAAGCGAGGCGTGCCCGCGGCGGAGTGCGAGGAGTCGCACCGTTGAGAGGGTGACGACGAAGCACGGAGCGGAGGGGACGCCGAGCGAAGCGAGGCGTGCCCGCGGCGGAGTGCGAGGAGTCGCACGGGAGGGGTCCGTGTGAGTCAGCGGGTCAGGGCGTCGCGTGGCCGGGCCGGTCGGGGACCGTGTCCAGCGAGGCGGGCAGGTAGACGCAGGTCGGGTCGGAGCCCAAGATGTCGCCGGTCACGGCGTACGCGTGGCTCCGCGACCCGCCGCACACCTCGCCGAACTCGCAGACGCCGCACTTGCCGTGGTAGCCCTCGGGGTGGCGCAGGGAGACCAGCAGCGGGTTGGTGCGGTAGATCTCGACGAACGAGGTCGTGGTGACGTCGCCGCAGTGCTGCGGGAAGAACCCGCTGGGATAGACCAGGCCGGTGTGCGACACGAACGCGAAGCCACGCCCGGAGTTCACGTCGATCGGCGGCCGGGGGGTGCGGCGCGGTCGGTCGGGATCGTCCAGCAGGTCGGCCACGGCCTCGCGCAGCCGGTGGTAGAGCGCGCCACGCTCCGGCTCGGGCTCTCCGGCGGCGCGGCGCCGGGCCCGCTGGATCGCCACCCGGCGGTAGTGCGGCGCTTCGGTGGTCTTCACCGCCAGCAGGTCGGACACGTCGTGCAGCCAGTGCAGCACGTCCTCGACCTCGTCCGCGGCGAGCGGCTGCAGCGCGCTGCCGCGTCCGGTGGGCACGAGGAAGAACACGCTCCACAGCGAGGCGTCGAGGTCCAGGACCGTGCGCAGCAGGGCGGGCAGTTCGTCGGCGGTCGCCCGGGTCACGGTCGAGTTGATCTGCAGTCGGTAGCCCAGCTCGCGGGCCCATCCGGCGGCGCGGATCGTGTCGGCGAAGACGCCGTCGACGCCGCGGAACCCGTCGTGCACGGCGGGCGTCGCCCCGTCCAGCGACAGGGAGAGCGCGTGCACGCCGGCGTCGCGGAACACCGCCAGCGACTCGGGTGTCATCTTCGGGGTCACCGAGGGGGAGAGGGCCATGTGCAGCCCGAGGGAGGCTCCGTACCGCACGAGCTCCGGCAAGTCCTCACGCTCGAACGGGTCTCCGCCCGTGAGGACGACGATCGGGTAGGGCGCCCCGAAGCCCGCGATGTCCTCCAGCAGCTGCCGCCCTTGGGCCGTGCTCAGCTGGTCGGGGTGGCCGACCTTCTGCGCGTCGGCCCGGCAGTGCTTGCAGACCAGTTGGCAGGCGCGGGTGGTCTCCCAGATCACGATCATCGGTCGGTCGCCCGGCTCGTGGTGCAGCTGCCGCACGGCGCGGCCCTCGGTCACGGTCATCTTCGCTCCTGCGGCTGATGTGACGGTTCGGCGGGTGGTGCTCCGGCACCTCGTACAGGATCGTGCGACCCCGCGCTCGAGGCGGCGTACGCGTCCAGCACGCTCGCGGCGGCGCGACGGGCCGAGCCGAGGCAGGCGGCGAGCCCGATGCCGTCGTACGAGGCGCCCGCCAACGCGACGCCCGGGCAGCAGGCGGCCAGCTCGGCGCGGACGCTCTCGACGCGGTCGACATGCCCGACGGTGAGCTGCGGCAGCCCGCGGCGCCACCGCTCGACGTGCACGACGCGGGGGGCGGCGTCGAGCCCGGTGAACGAGCGCAGGTCGCGCCGCAGGTGATCGACCAGCTCCGCGTCGGTGAGGGGCGTGACCAGGTCGGTGCCGTCGCGTCCCGCCGAGAGACGCACCCAGAAGAGCTCCTCGTCCGCGTACTGCGGCCACTTCGCGCTCAGGTTCGTGATCGCCTTGAGCAGGGTCCCGGTCCGCGACCCGACGAGCAGGCCGTTGCCCTCGAACGCCGGCAGCCCCGCGACGTCCTCCCGCGCGAACCCGAGCACGACCGTCGCCGTCGAGGCCACGCGCGTGGCGGCGAGCGTGTCTGCGGCGCGGGGCGCCAGCCCGGCGAGCAGCCGACGCGACGCCCAGGAGGGGACGGCCAGGACGACGCCGTCGGCGGGCAGGATCTGCGTGGTCGCGCCGGTCTGCAGACGCAAGTGGTACGGGGGTGAGCTGGGCGTTTCGGCGTCGGGGGCCGCGTGACCGGCGTCCGAGTGGCCGGGGACCCCCTGACCGGAGTCGTGGTGGGCCGCGTCGCCGCGCAGCAGGGCCGTCACCAGGGTCCCCGTGCGGACGTCCACGGACACGTCGGCGAGTAGCGCGTCCAGGACCGTGCGCAACCCGCCCGGCCAGGACAAGAACCGCATGGCGGGTGGGGGCTTGCGCGCCGGGCCCGGGGTCGGGCCGCTCGCGCCGGTCGTGCGCGGGGCCTCGTGCCGTCCGCGGGGGCGACGCGGCAGCCGCGCGCGGGCCTGGCCGGGCAGGTCCCGCAGCCGCACCGGCATGAGGGAGCGCCCCGAGGTGGCGGCCGCGACCAGGGACGGGGTCGTCGCGCGGAGGCTGAGCGCTCGGACGTCCCCGGAGTGCAGGCCCCCGAGCAGCGGGTCGACGAAGCGGTCCACGACCTGACGTCCGAAGCGGCCCGCGACGAAGTCGCCGACCGCCACGTCCTGGCCGGGTCCCACCGCGGGCGGTCGGCGCAGCCGCGCGAACACCGGCTCCAGCCCCGCCCGGGCCATCCCCGGAAGGGTCATCACGCCGCTGCGCAGCACCGGCCGCAGCCGCGTGGGTCCGGCGGGGCCGACGCCCTCGGGCAGGCGGCGCCGCCCGGCGGGCGTCCACAGCCAGCTCTCGCCGGAGCGGGCGAGCACCATCGAGGAGCGCAGCCCCAGCTCGTCCAAGAGGGATTCGGTCTCGGGGGCGCCGGTGTGCATGGCCTCGGCGCCGACGTCGATCGGCGTACCCGCCCCCGGCAGGTCGAGCGTGCGGACCTGCCCGCCGAGCCGCGTCGACGCTTCCACCAGGGTGACGCGGGCGCCGCCGCGGGCGAGCCGCCGGGCCGCGGCCAGGCCGGTCAGACCGCCGCCGACGACCACGACGCGTGGCGCCGACCCGGTCGCGGCCTCGCGCCCTGACGCCATCGCTAGATCCTCGTTTCCCCGCACTCGCCGCCCCTGCGCGTCGACCCCGTACGTCGTACGTCGATTCTGTGTGTCGACCCCGGGCGTCGACCCTGTCGTCGACCTTGGGCGTCGACCCTGGTTGCGTCCCCCGACCACCCTCCAGCCTAGCCCGAGCCTCGGAACGCTCAGTCGGGGCCCAGACGGCTTTGGGACTATGTCCCCCATGAGCAGCACCCTGCCTCTGCCCGCCGCGTCGCGCGGTGATCGCTCGTCGTACGCGTCGGGTGGTAATCGCTCGTCGTACGCGTCGGGACACTCCCCCTGGTACCCGACGGGGGACGAGCGCCCCTCCTCCCCGACGTGGCCCCCGGTCGCTGGGGGTGGCCACGCTGGGGGTGACCGCGCGGTCGCGGCACGTCACGTCCCGTCGGCGGGACGCGACCACCCCGTCGCGTACCAGTCGTCGCAGCCCTCCAACCCGCCCTCCGGGCGGCCCCAGCGCGCCGCGGGCGTTCCGGCGGGACACCCCGCGCACCCCGCGGGCCGGGGCGGTCGCGCGCGTCCCGCCAGCGCGATCGCCTGCGGGGCCCTGCTGATCCTCGCGGCTGCGGCCGGGGTTTGGGCGCTGGTCCGCACCCTGGTGTGGACGGCGTGGGGCCAGCGCGTCGAGGACGTCATCATGGGCGCGATCGTCACCGATTGGCGGACCGACCGCGTGCTGCTGGCGGGGCTGGAGGTCGTGAGCATCGGGGCGGTGGCCGTCACGCTGCTGGCGCTGGGGGCGATCGCGCTGGCCCGGCGGCGACCTGATCTCGCGATCGCGTCGGCGGTGCTGGTCGCTGGGGCGAACGTCACCACGCAGGCGCTCAAGTACGGGCTGGTCGACCGGCCGGACTTCGGGTACTCGACCCTCAACACCCTCCCGAGCGGGCACGTCACCGTGGTGACGTCGGTGATGGTCGGGCTGCTGCTCGTGTTGCCGGCTTCCTGGCGGCCCGTGCTCGTGCCCGTCGCCACGCTGCTGGGCACGACGGCCGGGGTGGCGACCCTGGTCGTGGCCTGGCATCGGCCGAGCGACATCATCGCCGCGTACTTGGTTGTGATGGCCTGGGCTGGGGCCGTGGTGATCGGCCTGGCGGCGGCAGGGCGCGCCGGACCGCTGGGGCCGCGGCAGGCGGCGGGCCGGGCGATCATCTATGGGCTGGGCGCTTCGGTGGCCACCGCTGTGCTCGGTCTCGCGCTGCTGATCGGTGGCCTGACCCACGCCGGGGGGCAACAGCACCTGGTGGCCGGCGCGGTGGGGCTGGGCGCGGTCGCGCTGGGCTGCGCGGTCGGTGTGTGCGCGTCCAGCGTGGCGATCGACCTGCTGGGGGAGGACCGCCGCCGCTGAGGCCGCGTGCGGATGCCGCCCGTGGGCGGGAAGTGGGCACGAAATGGCAGGTGGCCGCGTGCGGATTCCGCCCGTGGGCGGGAGGTGGCCGCGAAATGGCAGGACGCGGCGTGCGGGTGCCGCCCGTGGGCGGGAAGTGTGCGCGAAAGGGCAGGTGGCGGAGTGCGGGTGCCGCCCGTGGGCGGGAAGTGTCCGCGAAACCGCAGGACGCGGCGTGCGGATGCCGCCCGTGGGCGGGAAGTGGGGTGGTGTGTTCCGAGCGACCTACTCGATGGCGTGTCCGCTTCTCTGGTGATGACAATCGTGCAGGTCAGAAGCGTCTCACGAGTCGAGATGGGGTATCGCGTAGGTCGCTCGGAACATTAGAGGGCCAGCGGCGCCTAGGACGTACGGTGGGCGAGATGGCTGGTCCGGTGCCGCTCTCTTGGGGGCGGTCTTGGTTGTTTCGGTCACGTTCCGGGTGGTGGCAGGCCGTTCCGGGTGGTGGCAGACCCGGTAGCGGTGTCGGGCGCGGTGGCGAGGACTGCGCTGTCGTGCGGGTGCCGCCCGTGGGCGGGAAGTGTCCGCGAAAGGGCAGGTGGCCGCGTACGGATTCCGCCCGTGGGCGGGAGGTGGCCGCGAAACCGCCGGACGCGGAGTACGGGTGCCGCCCGTGGGCGGGAGGTGGCCGCGAAACCGCCGGACGCGGAGTGCGGGTGCCGCCCGTGGGCGGGAAGTGTGCGCGGGAGGGGCCTCGATAAGGTAATCCCCGTGATTCGGACCGCGCTCGCCGTCACCGCCGGCAAGGCCGCCCGCGCCGTGACCCGGCTGCGCGGCGGGGGGTCCGCGCTGCCCGGTCTCGTCGTCGAGCGCCTGGACCCCACGTTCCTGCGCCGCGCGCTGGGCGATCTGCCCCACGGGATCGTCGTGGTCTCAGGGACGAACGGCAAGACCACGACCACCAAGCTGCTCACCGCGGTGCTGCGGGCCCACGGACTGAAAGTCTTCAGCAACCCGACCGGCAGCAACTTCACCCGCGGCGTGATCTCCGCCATGCTGGCCGAGGTCCGCCCGGACGGGCGGCTGTATGCCGACGTCGCCGTGGTCGAGCTCGACGAGGCCCACTCGCTGCGCTTCGCGCGCGCTGTGACCCCGACGCACGCCCTGCTGCTCAACGTCGCCCGTGACCAGCTCGATCGGTTCGCCGAGATCGACCACACCGCGGAACTGCTCGCGCGGCTGGCCGAAATGACCAGCACCGGGTTCGTGCTCAACCGCGACGACTCGTACATCTCCCGCATCGCCCGCCGCGCCGCCACACGCGTCGGTAGCCCGGCCTCGCGCACCGCCTCGGCGCCGGGCACCTGCTCGGCGCCGACGATCCGCTACTTCGGCGTCCACCCCGACATCGCCGACCGGCTGCCCGAACTGCAGGAAGCCGACCTGCGCGACGACCTCGACGAGACCACCCCGGCGCTGGGCGGCGCCGACGGGCTGCTGCGCACGCTGGACGAGCACCGCTTCGAGGTCGTGTTCGAGGACGGCGTGACCGTGGGGCCGCTGCACCTGCGCCAGCGTGGTCTGGCGGCGATGATCAACGCCGCGGCGGCCGCGACCACCGCACGGCTCGTCCTCGGGGAGGGGTTCGACGCGGCCACCGCCGCGCGGGCGCTGGAGGCGTCGGCGCCGCCCTTCGGGCGCGGGGAGGTCATCGACGCGGACGGCCAGCCGCTGGAACTGGTCCTGGTCAAGAACCCGGCCGGCTTCACGGTGGCGCTGGGCACGTACTCCTCCACGCCAGTCGCGACGATGATCGCGATCAACGACGACTACGCGGACGGTACGGATGTGAGCTGGCTCTATGACGTGTCGTTCGACGCGTTGGCGGAGCGGGGCGTGGCCCTGACCAGCGGGGTCCGCGCCTATGACATGGCGCTGCGGCTCGCGTACGACGACATCGACACCGCCGCCGTACAACCCGACCTGCCGCGCGCCCTGGACGCCTTCCTGGCCGCGCACCCGACCGAACCCACGCGGATCTTCTGCACCTACACGGCGATGCTGGCGCTGCGCAAGATCCTCTCGGCGCGCTACGGGCTGGCCGCGATGGGGGAGGACCCGGCCGCCATCGGCGTGGGGAGCGGGCCTGGGACGGGTGGCAGCTCATGAGCGCCCACCCTGGGGAGACGCGAGGGGCCTCGTCGTCGACGTTCGATGCCGCCCCCTCGCCGACGTTCGGCACCGCTTCGACCGCGACATTCGGCGCCGCCGCCCCCTCGCCGGCCTTCGGCCCCGCCGCCTGGCCCGCGGTCTACGAGCCGGAGGGCCCGAGCAAGGGGCGCGTCGTACTGGTGCACCTGTACCCCCGCGAGATGTCCATCTACGGCGACCTCGGCAACACGCGCGTCCTGCAGCAGCGACTCGTCCGGCACGGGTACACCTGCGAGGTCCGGGCCCACGCCCCGGGCGAGAAGTTCGCGACGGACGCGCACCTGGTTTTCGGCGGCGGCGGGCAGGACTCCGGCCAGGCGCGCGTCGAGGACGACCTGGCTCGCGTCGCGCCCGAACTGCGCGCGCTCGCGGCCGACGACGTCCCGATGCTCATGATCTGCGGCATGTACCAACTGTTCGGCAACGCCTTCGTCACCACCACGGGCCAGCGGCTTCCCGGCCTGGGCATCCTCGACGTGACGACCACCGGCGGCGCCCACCGGATGATCGGCCCGATCGTGCTGCGCACCCGCTACGGCGAGGTGGTCGGCTACGAGAACCACTCGGGGCGCACGGTGCTCGGCCCCGCGCAGGCGGCGTTCGGCGAGGTGCTCCACGGCAGCGGCAACAACCCGACCGACGGCAGCGAGGGCGCGGTCGTCCGCGCGGTGCACGGCAGCTACCTGCACGGCCCCCTACTGCCCGCGAACCCGGCGGTCGCCGACGGGCTGATCGCCGCGGCCGTACGGCGGGCGCTGGGCCGCCCGTTCGAGCCCGAACCGCTGGACGATTCCCTGGCCGAGGCGGCCCGCACGCGCCAGATCCGGCGGCTGCTCGCCCAGGGCCGCGACGCCCACCCCGCCCGGCGGGCGGTGCGGAAGGCGGGCGACCGGCTGCGCGCCCGGCGCTCCGGCGGCGAGCCGAGAAACCGTACGCAGACCACGATCTGACCCCGCGCCGATCTGAACCCCGCCCCGACCTGACCGGGGTCCCGGCCTGGCGCCGTCGCTGGGGCGGCGCGTCTGCCCGGGCCTGACATCACCGTGGGGTAACCCACCTCGGGGTGGGAGATCACACCCCGTACGAGTGTGTCGTCCCACCTCGAGGTGGGTCAGCCTCTGGTGATGTCAGGTGGAGGCCCGGTCGACGTCGGCTCCGCTGCCGTCGGCGTCCCTGTCGGCCTGCGCTGGGCCGTGCGCGGCGGTGGCCCCGTCGTCGCTCGCCGCGTTGACCGCGTCACCGCTCGCCGCGTCGGCCGCTTCGTCGCGTGCCAGGCTGTGCGCCGCGTCGGACCCTGAGCCGGGCACTGAGCCGGGCCCTGAGCCGTCCGCCGCGCCGTGCTCCACCTGGCCCACGTGGTAGTGGGTGCGGGTCAGCGACCAGGCGCCCGCGGCCAGCAACCCGAGCGGGATCTCCAGGATGTGGCTGTAGATCGCGAACAGCAGGACGGCGGCGGCGGCGGACTGGCCGTTCGCGCCGAAGGCGACCATGAGCCACGCGGCCAGCTCGGTCACGCCGATCCCGCCGGGCGTGATCGGCACCATCGTCAGCATGCGCGACAGCGCGTAGCAGGCGAACGCCTGCGCCCACGGCAGGTCGATCCCGAACGCCAGCATGCACTCGCGGAACAAGAAGAAGTAGATCCCGAGGAAGCCGACGATCCCGCCCGTCAGGCGGAGCCACCCGGGGCGTACCACGTCGATGATGCGCCCGCGGATGTCGACCGCAACGACTTCCAGGTCCTGCGTCAGCGGTTTGCCGAGGACACGCAACACCGGCGCGACGATCCGGTTCAGGAACCGCCCGATCGCGTGCGCGCTGCGGTCCGACACCAGGATCGCCAGCGCGAGCCCCAGCATCACGGCGGCGACGACGATCGCGAAGATCACCCCGTAGAGGAACTGCTGCGGGAGCGCGGTGGCGCCTGCCGCCAGCAACCACAGGGCCGCGGCCAGCGGCAACGCGGCGCGGATCAGCATGTTCCAGATCGAGGTGATGATCAGGGACGTGCCGATGTTGCGGTGGCTGAACCCCCACGAGCGGAAGATCGCGTATTGGGCGGCGACTCCCACCGCGCCGCCGCCCGGCATCGAGTTGGACACGCCGGAGCCGCAGAGATTGACGATGAGCGCGGGCGCGTGCCGCATGCCGGGCAGCGACGCCGCCAGCGTGAACGTGTAGGCCCACAGGCCCGCGAGCATCATCCCGAACAGCAACGCCGCTTTGCCCCACCCGATCTGTTGCATCTCGCGGAGAATCTGGGGCCAGGTCGTATGGGTGAGCCACGGCAGGACCCACCCGAGCAGGAACACCGCGACCCCGAGACCCACGACGATCTGGACAAGGCGTTTCATCACGTCGGCGGCGGTCCGCGGGCGTACGGCGGGAGCCTCCCCGGACAGATCGAGTCCCTCCACTGCGTCCCCCTCGCGGTTTCAGGGCCTGCTTGCGCTGGGCAAACCGGCAAAGATGTCGGTGGCGAGCCTACTCGCGCGTCGGGTCGCCCCCGTCGAGCTGGCGCCCTGCCGTCCCGGCGGGGGCGCCTCCACGTACCACTCCCGCGCGAACGTCAGCGCGAACAGCGGGCGTGGCAGCCGCAGGAAAGCCGCCAGCGTGCGGTCCGCCCCGTCGTCCGCCGCGGCCTGGGTGGCGTGGGCCGCCATCGCGGCCCGTTTCGCGGCGGCGAAGGCGCGTACGTCGATCCGGTGGGTGATCTGCGCGCGGGGCGTGAAGGCCCGACGGAACGCGGTCGGGTCGAAATCGGGGGGGTAGCGGTAGACCTTGCCGACGAGTTCCACGGCCCGGGCGATCAGCTCCCGCGGGATCGTCGCCTCCAGCAGCCGCGGGGTCCCGGCGATCCGGGCGCCGAGGCGGCCGACCTCATGGACTCGTACGTGATCTCGGTGCCCATACCCGCCCGCGGCGTCGTACGACAGCAGGACATCCGCGCGCTCGTCGTCCAACACGTCGGCGAGCCGGGCCGCCGCCTCGTGGGTCTCCGCGCGGCAGAACCGGATCCCGCCGGGTCCGTCGGGCGGGATGTCGCCGACCATCCCGGAGTCGCCGTAGCCGAGGTGGACCACCCGCGCCACGCCGAGCGCCCGGGCGCTGGTCGCGAGCTCGGCGAGCCGGCGTCGGCCGAGTTCTCCGTCGTCCCGATGCGCCGCCGACGTCAGTCCCAGGTCGCCGTCCGTCGCGACCGCGATGACGACGCGGTGCCCGGCGGCCGCCGCCTTCGCGAGCGTGCCTGCGGTGAGCAGCGCCTCGTCGTCCGGGTGGGCGTGGAAGGCCACGACGGTAGGGCTCATGTGCAAATCTTCGCGCACCCGTGAGCGCCGCCGCGACATCCCGGCGCGTCGCGGCCCGGCGCGCAACGCTCGGACGCGCCCCCGCCCCGCCTCCCGCGGAGGGCGCCCGAGCGCCCCGCGCGTGTGCGATTCTTTTCCGTTGTGAAGGTCGCCCTGCTGTCCGACTGCTACCTGCCCCGCCTCGGCGGGATCGAGGTGCAGGTGCGGAGCCTGGCCTACCGGCTGCTGGAGGCCGGGCACGAGGTGGAGGTCTTCACGGCGACGCTGGGGGAGAACGACGAGCGCGGCGGCTACGTGGAAATCGTGGACGGGCTGCCGATCCACCGGATGGGCATGCAGCTGCCGGGGCGGCTGCCGGTCAACCCGCTGGCGGCCCGGGAGACCAAGCGGCGCCTGGTGGCGGGCGGCTTCGACGTAGCGCACGTGCACATGGGCATCACGAGCCCCTTCACGGTCGACGCCACCCGGGTCGCCCTGCAGGTCGGCCTGCCCGTGACGATGACCTGGCACTGCATGCTCGGGCCGGCGGAGCCCCTCTTCCACCTCAGCCAGATCGCGCGGATGTGGGCGCGTTCCGGGGTGGCCATGAACGCCGTGTCCCGGGTGGCCGCCCGGCCGGTGCAGCGGGCCCTCGGCCGGATCGGCCCCGTCGAGGTGCTGCCGAACGGCATCGACTCCGACGTCTGGTGGCTCGGTGCCTCGGGGGCTGGCGGCGGGGCGCTGGAGCCGCCGCCCCGGGACGGCGAGCTGCAGGTGGTGAGCGCGATGCGGCTGGCGACCCGCAAGCGTCCGATCCCGTTCCTGGCCGTGCTGCGCACGGTCCGCGACGCGCTGCCCGGTCTTCCGTTCCGGGTCCTGATCCTGGGGGAGGGCCGGCTGGAGCCGCTCGTCCGCTCGTACGTCGAGCGCCACCAGATGACCGACTGGGTGCATCTGCCGGGCCGCGTGAGCCGGCCGGAGCTGCTGCAGATCTATCGCCGCTCGCACGTGTACGTGTCTCCCGCCAAGCTCGAATCCTTCGGCATCGCGGCGCTGGAGGCGCGCTGCATGGGGCTGCCCGTGGTGACGCTCGCCTCCAGCGGCTGCGTGGAGTTCATTGACGACGGCGTCAACGGCTTCCTGGCCCGCGACGACGCCGGCATGGCCGGCGCCATCGCGGGCCTGCTCACCGACCACGCGCTGCGCGAGCGGATGTTTCGCCACAACGTGTCCGTTCCCCCGGAGCAGGACTGGTCGCGGGTGGTCGAGATGACGGTGCGCGAGTACCGACGGGCGGCGGCGCTGCGCGGCCTCACGCTCAACGTGTCCTGAAGCCATCAGGTGCGCTGCCGGCTCTCCCCGGCGGTGCGTCCCCGGCGGATCAGGCCGAGCGTCCCGGCCAACACCATCAAGAGCCCCACCACGCCGAGCACGACGGGCCCGTAGCGGTCCCAGTCGATCATCTGGCCGGAGACGAGCTGCCACAGGGCGATACCGCCCATGGCGACGCACGCGAGCCCCATGATGATCGCGGTCCAGTGGGGGCCTTCGATCCAGGTCTGGGCCGGCTGGGTGGGCGGCGTCGGCGACATGGGTGACGCAGGCGACGTGGGTGACGCAGGCGACACGGGGGACGCAGGCGGCGTGGGCTGCGCGACCGGCGCGGGCGGGAGGGGCGGCGGGACCGCCGGCCCGGGCCGCGGGTCGGGTTCGGGGTCGGCGCTCGCCCAGGTGGTGGACGGCTCCTGCGCGGGCGTCT
>JBDIAS010000099.1:0-11557 GCA_039812465.1 Austwickia sp.
CACCGCCTGAAGGCCGTGGCCGATGCTCCCGCTCAGCCGTCGCGAGGTCAGCCGTCGCGAGGTCAGCCGTCGCGAGGCGACAGCGCGGGGGGCCGCAGGCTCGGACGCCAGAGGTCGATCCAGCGGATGCCGAGTTGCTGGAGAAGGCGCCGCAGCAGAGGGAGCGAGACGCCGACGACGTTGTGAGGGTCGCCGCGGACCTCCTCGACGAAGGCGCCGCCGTAGCCGTCGATGGTGAACGCCCCAGCGCAGGCCAGGGGTTCGCCGGTGGCGACATAGGCCCGGACTTCGTCGTCGGTCACGGAGGCGAAGCGTACGTAGGTGCTCGCCGTGGCCCCCACCTCGCCGCCCTCGTGGAGGAGCCAGTGGCCCGTATGCAGCAGGCCCGTGCGCCCGGACATCGAGCGCCATCGGGCCGCCGCGTCCGCCGCGTCGGACGGCTTGCCATACACAGCGCCGTCGAGTTCGAAGACCGAATCGCATCCGAGCACCACGGCCTCCCGGGGAAGTCGCGCGGCGACGTCTTCGGCCTTCGCCCTGGCCAGCAGGAGGGCGACGTCAGGGGGCAGGAGGGTCGCGGCGCGAGGCTCCTCCTGCGCCGCCGCGAGGACTGCGGCCTCGTCCACGGAAGAGACGATCACCTCCGGATCCACGCCAGCAGCCACGAGCGTGGCCCGCCGGGCCGGGGAGGCCGAGGCAAGCACCAGCCGCACGCCGTCCCCAGATGCCTCCCGATCCTCCCGACCCGACTCCTCCGACGGGACGCGACCCGACTCCTCCGACGGGACGCGAGGCGCGGAAACCCCCAGCGCCGCCAGGTCAGGCCGCCGTGTCACCGACTCCGCCACGTTATGAGGCCGCCGCGCCACCGGCTCCGCCACGTCAGGCCGCCGCGCCGCCAGGTCAGGCCCCCGTGCCACCGGCTCCGTCATGTCGTGGACAGCATGGCGTGCCGGAACGTATCGAGCCCCAGGCCCCCGAGGTCCAACGCGCGGCGGTGGAAGGCGGGCAGATCGAACGACGCCCCGAGGTCCCGGCGGATCTCGTCGCGCAGCCCGAGCCACAGCCGTTCGCCGATCTTGTACGACGGCGCCTGCCCGGGCCAGCCCAGGTAACGGTCCAGCTCGAAGCGCAGGAACGGTTCGGGCATCTGCGAGTGCGCGCGCAGGTAGGCCCACGCGGTGTCGTACGTCCACGTGCTCGCGCCGCTCCCGTACGGCTCCGGCGGCGCGAAACCGCAGTGCACCCCGATGTCCAGCACCACGCGGGCGGCACGGAGGGACTGGGCGTCCAACAGGCCGAACAGGTTGCCGGGGTCGTCCATGAACCCGAGCTCCTCCATCAGCCGCTCGGCGTATAACGCCCAACCCTCCCCATGCCCGGAAGTCCACGACATCAGCCGGCGCCACCGGTTCAGCAGCGCGGAGCGAAACACGGTCTGCGCGACCTGGAGGTGATGCCCCGGGACACCCTCGTGATAGACGGTCGTCAGCTCGCGCCAGGTCCCGAAAGAGGTGACGCCGGGCGGGACCGACCACCACATCCGCCCCGGGCGCGAGAAGTCATCGGACGGCCCGGTGTAATAGATCCCGCCCGTCTGGGTGGGCGCGATCCGACACTCGATGCGGCGCACGGGCGCGGGGATGTCGAAGTGGGTGCCCCCCAGCTCCTCGATCGCCTCGTCCGTGCGGTCCTGCATCCACGCCGCCAGGGCGTCCGTCCCCTCGATCCGGTAGCGCGGGTCGCCGTCCAAGAGCGCGGCCACCTCCGCGGGGGACCCGCCCGGGGCGATCCGGTCGCAGACCCCGCGCAGCCGGGCGGTGATCCGGTCGACCTCCCCGAGCCCCCACGCGTACGTCTCCTCCAGATCCACGCGCGCCCCCAGGAAGGAGCGAGACCACAGCTCGTACGTTTCCCGCCCGCACGCATCGTGATGGGGTGCCTCGTCGAGGAGCCCGGCCAGGCGCTCCGCGGCCTCGCCGTAGCCGCGTCGCGCGGCCTCGATCCCGGTGCGCAGAAGCCCAGCGCCCGCGGCGCTCGGCTGGGCCTCCGCGAGGGTCGCCAACCCCGCGAAGTACCCGCCGTCCGAGGCGAGTTCGCGTGCCTGCGCGATGCAGGTGAGGACCTGGCGGCGGGGCGCGTGCCGCCCGCGGGCGGCCGCCTCCCGCAACGAGACGTGCCACCCCTCCAGCGCGGCCGGGATGTGCTGCAGCCGGCGGGCGAGCACCGCGACCTCGTCCGGGGTGTCCGTGGGCATGAGGTCGAGAATGTCCCGAACGGACTGCAGGGGGCTGGCGAGGTTGTTTAGGTCCGCGAGGTCCAGCCCGGCCTCGTGGATCTCTTCGGCGAGACCGAGCCGCTCGGCCATGGCCTCCCGGGTGACGCGGTCCACCGCGTCCTCGCACGGCGCGTCGGTCAACGTGGCGAGGGTGCGACGCCGAAGCTGCGAGGCGTGGGCCCACCCGTCGGGCGTGAAGTCGTCGTAGCCGTCGTGCTCGCCCGGGGCGCCGATCGAGGTGGCGGTGAGCGGGCTCATCGCCACGACGCGATCGACGTACTCGTCCGCGATCGCGTCGACCGCTGTGCGCTGCCGGGATTCCTCCGTGGTCACGCGCCGAACCTACCTCAGGGGTGGCGGGCGCTCAGAGACCTCCACCCCAGCCCGCGCCGCGCACGGCGCCGACGTTGAAGGTCCGGCGGCGGCTGGTCCAGCCCGCGCGCTGCCGCGCCGTCGTGACGGACTGCTCCTGCCCGCCGATGGCGGCGAAGAGCGCGGTCAACGCCGCCACGTCCTCGATCGTCGCGTTCCCGCGCTCCACGCGGAGGACCAGCGGGGGCGCCTCGATGTCCGGTTGAGTGCTCACTGCGGGTCTCCTCGGTGGTGGTCTGCAAGGCGCCGACGACGCCTACGGTCGACGCGGACCGGCGGCTCAGAGCGGGATGTTGCCGTGCTTCTTCGGCGGCAGCTTCTCCTGCTTGCTCCGCAGGGCACGCAGCGCCTTCACGATCTGCACCCGCGTCTCGGCGGGCTCGATGACCGCGTCCACGTATCCGCGCTCGGCGGCGATGTACGGGTTCGCCAGCGTCATCTCGTACTGCTCCACGAACTCCGCGCGCGCCTCGTTGACGTCGCGCCCCGCGGCCTGCGCCTCCGCGAGCTGCTTGCGGTAGAGGATGTTGACCGCGCCCTGGGCGCCCATCACCGCGATCTGCGCGGTCGGCCAGGCCAGGTTGATGTCCGCGCCGAGGTGCTTGGAGCCCATGACGTCGTACGCGCCGCCGTACGCCTTGCGCGTGATGATCGTGACGAGCGGCACCGTGGCCTCGGCGTACGCGTAGATCAGCTTGGCGCCGCGGCGGATGATGCCGTTCCACTCCTGGTCGGTGCCCGGCAGGAAGCCGGGCACGTCGACGAACGTGATCACGGGGATGTGGAAGGCGTCGCAGGTACGGACGAACCGGGCGGCCTTCTCCGAGGCGTCGATGTCGAGCGTGCCGGCGAACTGCATCGGCTGGTTGGCGACGACCCCGACGCTACGACCCTCGACGCGGCCGAAGCCCGTGATCATGTTGGGCGCGAAGAGGGCCTGGACCTCCGTGAACACGCCGTCGTCCAACACGGTCTCGATGATCGTGTGCATGTCGTACGGCATGTTGGCCGAGTCGGGGATGAACGTGTTGAGCGCCTCGTCGTCGGCGGTCACCTCGGGGACGTCGTCGAAGTCGTAGACGACGGTCTCCTCCAGGTTGTTCTGCGGCAGGTAGCTCAGGAGCTCCCGGACGTACTCGATCGCGTCGTCCTCGTCGGAGGCGGCGTAGTGCGCGACGCCGGACTTCGTGTTGTGCGCCTGCGCGCCGCCGAGGTCCTCGAACTCGACGTCCTCACCGGTGACCGTCTTGATGACGTCGGGGCCGGTGATGAACATGTGGGAGGTCTTCTCGACCATGACCGTGAAGTCGGTGATCGCCGGCGAGTAGACCGCGCCGCCGGCGCACGGGCCCATGATCAGGGAGATCTGCGGGATGACGCCCGACGCGTGCACGTTGCGGCGGAAGATCTCACCGTAGAGGCCGAGGGAGACCACGCCCTCTTGAATGCGCGCGCCACCCGAGTCGTTGATGCCGACGACCGGGCAGCCGATCTTCATCGCGAGGTCCATGACCTTGATGATCTTCTCGCCGAAGACCTCGCCGAGCGAGCCGCCGAAGACCGTGAAGTCCTGCGCGAACACGCACACGGGGCGGTGATCGACCGTGCCGTAGCCGGTGATCACGCCGTCGCCGTAGGGGCGGTTCTTCTCCTGGCCGAAGTTGTTGGACCGGTGCCGGGCGAGGCCGTCGAGCTCCACGAAGCTTCCCTCGTCGAGCAGTTGTTCGATCCGCTCGCGCGCGGTCTTCTTGCCCTTGGCGTGCTGCTTCTCCACGGCCCGCGCGGATCCGGCGTGCAGCAACTCGTCGTTGCGGCGGCGGAAGTCCTCGAGCTTGCCAGCGGTGGTGTGCAGGTCGGGGGCAGCGGAGGCGGCGTCGGTCATGGCGGCAGCCTAGCCTTGAGCGCATGCCGATGGTTCTGAGTGAGGAGCCTTTGCGTGGAATCCTGATCACACAGGACAGCCCGTGGAAAGAGGTGTGCTGCCCCGACGAAGTGTCCTCGACGAACGCCGCGTCCCTGGCGGATCCGCGGCCGTGGCGGGTGCTGACGACGAGGCACCAGGTCGCGGGGCGCGGTCGGCACGAGCGGGTCTGGAGCTCGCCCCCGGGCGCCTCGGTCGCGGTCTCCCTGACCGTGCCGATGGGCGAGGAACCGGCGCGCTGGGGCTGGCTTTCTCTGCTCACCGGCCTGGCGGTCACCGACGCGCTCGGCGAGCTCACCGGCGCCCCCGAGCGCTTCGCGCTGAAGTGGCCCAACGACGTCCTGCTGCGCGAGGAACCGTTCGAGCGCGCCAGACCCCACGACGCCAGACCCCACGACTCCGGGGCCCACGACCCCGGGGCCGACGCGCTTCTCGACGCCGAGGCGCGCCTCGACGCCGAGATCGGCGGCGCGGCCTGGCGCAAGACGTGCGGCATCCTCTGCGAAGCGGCGCCGAGGACCCCGTACGGGCCGTTGGCCGTGGTCGGCGTCGGCGTGAACCTCGACCTGCGCCGCGCGGATCTCCCGGTCCCCACCGCTACATCGCTGGGCCTCGCCGGCCTGGCGGTCCCCGCGCCCGCGGAGGTCGTGGTCGCGTTCGCCCGGGCGTTCGCCCGCTGGCACGCCCGCTGGAGCGGCCCCGACGGTGTGGGAGACGTGCGTGCCGCCTACCGCGCCGCCTGCAGCACCCTCGGCAGGCCCGTCGACGTGCACCTGCCGGGCGGCGGCGTCGTCCGGGGCCGCGCGGAGGACGTCACCGAGCAGGGGGAACTCGTCGTGGCGACCGTGCGCACGGACGGCGAGCTGGGGGCGGCCGGCGGATCCTGGTGGGAGCGTCAGGTGTTTGCGGCCGGAGACGTGGTCCACCTGCGGCTCGCGGACGCCACGGAATCCGGGATGATCGACCCATGACCTCGGCGAGCGACGAACCGCGACGCGACGCCGGACCGCGGCGCGTTCGCCCCGTGGTCCGGCCGGGCGGTGGGCGCCGCGCGGACTTGTCCGGGGCGACGGCGCAGGCGAGGCTGCTCGGCCATCCGCTGCGGTTCGGGCGGCGAGACGTCAGCGGCGCCGTAGGGGTGTCGCGGCTCTCGGCCCGCCGGTTCTGGCACGCGCTGGGGTTGCCGCGCGTGGCGGACGAGGGCGTGTTCTTCACCGAGGCCGACGTCTCGGCCCTGGAAGCGGTCGTCACGCTCGTCCGGCAGGACCTCCTCGACGAACCCACCGCGCTCGCCCTGACCAGGGCCATGGCCGGGAGCGCGGCGCGGCTCGCGGAGCGGCAGGGGCAGCTGATGGCCGAGATGGTCCAGGCGAGGGCCCGGGAGTCGTGCACGGACCCGGAGGGCGCCTGTGAGGAGGCGGCCGACCTGCTGCTGGACGTCGCGGACTCGCTCGAGCAGCTGGTCGTCTACTCGTGGCGGCGGCACCTCGCGGTCACGGTGTCCCAACTCGCGGCCAAGGCCAGCGAGACATCCGACGACCGCGAACACGTCCGGGCGGTCGGGTTCGCCGACATGGTGGGCTTCACCCGGGTGGTGAGCCGCCTGAGCGAACGCGAGCTCGGCCACCTGGTGGAGCGGTTCGAATCGATCGCCTCGGACACGATCGCGGCGTACGGGGGACGGCTGGTCAAGACGGTCGGCGACGGGGTGCTGTTCTCGGCGCGGGACCCCCTCGACGCCTGCGGCATCGCGTTGACCCTCATCGAGCGCCTGTCGGCCGACCCCGACCTGCCCGACCTCCGCGTCGGCCTGGCGATGGGACCGGTGCTGGAGCGGCTGGGGGACTTGTACGGCACGCCGGTCAACCTCGCCGCCCGGCTGACCGAGGTCGCCCGGCCCGGGACGATCGTCGCCGACGAACGCGTGTCCGCTCGCCTCTCCTCGGTCGACTCCGAGTGCGTCGCCGTGCGCTCGCTGTGGCCCCGGACCGTCCGCGGGTTCGGCACCATCCGGATGTCGGTGGTCCGCACCGGCCCCGCCGGTACCCCCTCGCCCCGGCGGCCGTGACCCCCGGCGGCCGTGACCCCCGGCGGCCGTGACCCCCGGCGGCCGTGACCCCCGGCGGCCGTGACCCCCGGTGGTCGCGGCCGAGGTGTTGTGTGGCCAACCTCCGCCCGTTGCGCGACGCGCGCGACGGGCGTCCGACTTCCAGGTGTCCGTGAGCGCCTAGGATGGCCGACATGATTCGTGTCCTGCTCGCCGAGGACGACCCGACGATCAGTGAACCCTTGGCCCGCGCCCTGCGCCGCGAGGGGTACGACGTCTCGGTCTCCGACGATGGGTTGGACGCGCTGCACGCCGCCGAAGACAACCCGGACCTCGTGATCCTCGACCTTGGCCTGCCCTCGATGGACGGCCTGGAGGTCTGCCGCCGGTTGCGCAACGAGGGCCGCACCGCGCCGATCCTGATCCTGACGGCACGGGCCGACGAGGTGGACACCGTCGTCGGGCTCGACGCCGGCGCCGACGACTACGTGACGAAGCCCTTCCGCCTCGCCGAGCTCCTCGCCCGGGTCCGGGCCCTGCTGCGGCGCAGCCCGACCGGAGGCGGGGAGGGCGAAGGCGGCATCCGTATCGACCCGCAGGCGCGGCGCGCGTACATGAACGACGACGAGCTACAGCTGACGGCGAAGGAGTTCGACCTCCTGCGCGTCCTCGTCCGGGAGCAGGGCAAGGTCGTCTCCCGCGAGCAGCTGATGCGCGAGGTGTGGGAGACGCAGTGGTTCGGCTCCACCAAGACGCTCGACATGCACGTGTCCGTGCTGCGCAAGAAGCTCGGTGACGACGCGGCCCGGCCGCGCTACATCACCACGGTTCGGGGTGTGGGATTCCGGTTCGAGCGACCGGACGGGATGGGATAAGCCGTGCGGCGACTGCTGATCCGGTCGACCGTCATCGCCTGCGCCACCGGATTCGTGGTGTTCCTCGTCCCCGTGGCGTCCCTCGCCATCTGGGGGTTGGACCGGCATCTCACCAGGGACGCCGCGTACAACGTGCCCCCTCCGGACATCCACCCGCTCTGGATCCTCGTCATGGCGTCGCTCACGGGGCTGATCGCGAGCTGCGTGAGCATCGCGCTGGCGGTGCGCCAATCGTCGGCGTTCGCGGAGCCGATGCGGCAGCTGACCGAGCAGGCCGAACGGCTGGGGGCCGGCGACGCGCGGTTCCAGCGCATCCACAGCGGCGTGGAGGAGGTCGACCGGGTCTCCGAGGTGCTCTCCCGGAGCGCCACCCAGCTGCTGTCGTCCCTGTCGGCCGAGCGGGACTTCGCCGCGGACGCCTCCCACCAGCTCCGGACCCCGCTCACGGCGCTGCTCATGCGCCTGGAGGAGATCTCGCTCACCGACGACCTCGCCGTGGCCCACGAGGAGGCGAGCATCGCGATCGAGCAGGTGGAACGCCTCAACGCGACCGTCGATTCGCTGCTCGCCCGGGCGCGGGCGCAGACCCCGGCCAACCGGGTCCGGCCCACCTCCCTCGACGGGGTGCTCGCCGGTCTCCAGCGGGAGTGGATGCCGGCGTTCGAGGCGGAGAGCCGTACGATCCGGGTGGCCGGGGAGCGCGGCCTGCGGATCATCACCACCCAAGTCGCCCTCGCCCAGATCCTCTCCACGCTGATCGAGAACTCGCTCGTGCACGGACGCGGCCTGGTCCGGATCGACGCCCGCCGGTCGGGCCCGTCCGTGGTCGTGGAGGTCTCCGACCAGGGGGGCGGGGTGACCCCCGAGCTCGCCCCGCACATCTTCGAGCGGTCCGTGAGCACCAAGAGCACCGGCCTGGGCCTGGGGCTGGCCCGCGACCTCGCCGAGAGCCACGGGGGGCGCCTGGAACTCGTGTCCGGATACCCGGTCGTGTTCGCGCTCTTCCTGTCCGCCGCGGAACCCACGCTGGAGAGCACGCTGGGCGCTCCCGAGGGCAGCGTCCCGAGCGACCCGCCGGGCTGGGCGCCCTGAGGAGCGACGGCCGGGCAGGACGTCCTGAGGGCGACGTCCGGGCAAGACGTCCGGAGGGGCGACGGTCGGGCGGGGCGTCCGAGCCCGGCGGTAGCCTGACCCGGTGAACAGCGACGCGCCCTCATCGCCTGACCCGATCTCGTCAGGGGCGGAGAGAGTCTCGGCGGGGGCGGAGCGGATCCCGCCGGGCGCGGCGGGGATCGTGTCGGGGTCGGATCGCGGCCCGCTGCGGGTTCCGGGCGGTTTCCCGGTCGTCGGCATCATCGGCGGCGGCCAGCTGGCGCGCATGTGCGCTCCCCCGGCGGTCGGGCTGTGCGTCCAGCTGTCCGTGCTCGCCGAATCGGTCGACGCGTCCGCGGCGCTCGTCGTACCCTCCGCGCCTGTGGGCGCGCACGACGACGTGGAGGCCGTCCGCGCGTTCGCGCGGCATTGCGACGTGGTCACCTTCGACCACGAACACGTCCCGGCGCACGTGTTGGCGGCGCTGCAGGCCGACGGCGCGGTGCTGCGCCCGTCGCCGGCGGCGCTGCGCTACGCCCAGGACAAGCTGGCGATGCGGGAGCGGCTCGGCGCACTCGGCATCCCCTGCCCGCGCTGGGCCCGGGTGCGCTCTGAGGAGGAGCTGCGGGCGTTCGGGGACGAGGTCGGCTGGCCGGTGGTGTTGAAGGCGCCGCGCGGCGGGTACGACGGCAAGGGCGTACGGCTCGTGCACAGCCCGGACGAGGCCCGCGACTGGCTCGACCAGGTCGAGCGAGTGGGCGAGAATCCGTACCCAGACCCGGGGGACGACGACAACCTCAACACCATGGACGTCAACCACAACGCCCACACGATCGGCGTCAACACCATCGACAACAACTCCGGAGGCGCACGGGGCGACGGTGGGCGCGTGGCGGATCCGCGTGGCTTCGCCCCCGCCTTCGCGGACGGGATTCTGGCCGAGGAACGCGTGGGCTTCCGCCGCGAGCTGGCCGCCCTGGTCGCGCGCAGCCCGTCCGGCCAGGCCGCCGCGTGGCCGATCGTGGAGACGGTGCAGACGGACGGGATCTGTACGGAGGTGCTGGCCCCCGCTCCGGGGCTGGACGAGGACGCGGCCGTGGCAGCCACGCACGCCGCGCTGCGGATCGCCGGCGACCTGGACGTGACCGGCGTGCTCGCGGTCGAGCTGTTCGAGCTGGCCGAGGTGCGGGACGACGGGGCCAGGTTCGTGGTGAACGAGCTCGCCATGCGCCCGCACAACAGCGGCCACTGGACCATCGACGGGGCGGTGACCAGCCAGTTCGAGCAGCACCTGCGGGCCGTGTTGGACCTGCCGCTGGGCGATCCGCAGGCCCGGGACTCCTGGAGCGTGATGGGTAACGTGCTGGGCGGGTCGGACGAGAGCCTGTACGACACCGTCTACGCCACCTATCGCCACCTGTTCGCGCGTGACCCCGCGCTGCGCATGCACCTCTACGGCAAGGGCATGCGGCCCGGCCGCAAGGTCGGCCACGTGACGGTCTGCGGGGACGACCTGGCCGACCTGCGTGATCGGGCGCGGCACGCGACCGACTACCTCTCCGGGGCGGTGCGGGAGTGATCGGGAACGCGGTGGAGAGGAGGCGGTGACGTGGTGAGCGAGACGCCCCAGGTGGGGATCGTGATGGGCAGCGACAGCGACTGGCCCGTGATGGAGGCGGCCGCGCAGGCGCTGGAGGAGTTCGCGGTGCCCTACGAGGCCGACGTGGTCTCGGCGCATCGGATGCCGGAGGAGATGATCGCCTACGGGCAGGGCGCCGCCGGGCGCGGTCTGCGGGTCATCATCGCGGGCGCCGGCGGTGCGGCCCACCTGCCGGGGATGTTGGCCTCGGTCACGCCCCTGCCGGTGATCGGCGTGCCGGTCCCGCTGAAGTTCCTGGACGGGATGGACTCGCTGCTGTCGATCGTGCAGATGCCCGCGGGAGTCCCGGTCGCCACCGTGTCGATCGGCGGCGCCCGCAACGCGGGGCTGCTGGCCGCGCGGATCCTGGCGTCGGCCGACACGCCGGCGGGGGAGGCCCTGCGCGCGCGGATGGAGCGTTTCCAGTCCGAGTTGCGTGACATGGCCCACGCCAAGGGAGCCGCCCTGCGCCATCGTCGCGGATCGACACCCTGAGGCGACGGCAGCGCGACCCTCCGGCCGCCCGGGCCTGTCGGAGATGGCTGCTACGGTCGTTCCATGGCGTTGGTCCTGAATCTCGACGAGGGCGACAGTCGCCTCTTGGCGGAGCGCGCCCGACTGCAATCGTGCCCACCCGAGGAAGTCGCGCGGCAGGCTGTGCTCGCCTATCTCGCCGATCCGATCCAACTCCGAGAGGACGCCGAGGACGCTGCGGCGCTGGCCGACTACGAGCGACGCAAGGCCGCAGGCCCGGTGGCGCACATCGACCAGTCTCGTGCCCGCGAGATCCTAGGGATGCCGTCGGCCAAGCGTCCGTGACCGCATGGTCTACCCGGTCGTCTGGAGCGATTCCGCCTTCGTTAGCGCCCAACGCTTCCTGAGCGATGACCCCGACGGCCTCCTGACGGTGTTCGACCGCGCAGATCTCCTGTCGGAAGAGCCTCGGCCACCTTCGGCCGCTCGGTGGGGCTCAGAGCGGTTCCGTCTGCGCGTCGGGAGATACCGACTGCTCTACGAGGTGTCGAAGGACATGGTCACGATCATTCACCTCGGTCGGCGCCAGTGAGGCCCCGGCCTGCTCCACCCGCCGTCGGCCGTAGGGTGGCCGGTGGATCGGTCGTGACGTCGCGAGGAGGCCTGACATGAGGTTCGGACTGTTCATTCCCCAGGGCTGGCGTATGGACCTCGTCGGCGTCGACCCCTTGCAGCACTGGGGCGTGATGGCGGGGCTGGCGCGCCGCGCCGACTCCAGCGAGGACTGGACCAGCGTGTGGGTCTACGACCACTTCCACACCGTGCCGGTGCCGAGCGAGGAGGCCACGCACGAGGCGTG
>JBDIAS010000100.1:0-11443 GCA_039812465.1 Austwickia sp.
GTACGAATCCAACCCGGCACGAGGCCGACTGGTACGAGTCCGGGGCCGGCCAAGTGGGCGAGCAGCGAGGCTATCGACCGGGCGCGTTCCCGTCGTCGGCGATCACCACGCCACCGAGGATCTTCTCGATCACCGGCTGGCCGACGGCGGCGAGGTCCGTGATGTCCTCGTCGTCACGGCGAGCACCGCCTCGCTCGTCGGCCCGCCGGGCGCCGGGCCCGTTTCCGGGGGCGTCGGCACCTTCGTCGTCGTCCCCCGTCCCCGAGGGGGCTTCTGGGGATGGTTCGGGCTCGGCGTACGGACCGGTGCCCGCTGCTCTCGACGGGCGCGGCGGCGGCATCGCGAACCCCGCGAGCTCCTCGCGCGGCCCCTCCGGCGGCGCCCACTCGTCACCCGGCCCGGCCCGGTCGTCCGGCCCCGCCCGGCCGTCACGCTCGGGGCCGCCTGCGGGGCTCGCGCCGCTGGTATCCAGTCCCGAGTACCCCCGGAACTGCCCGTACGACCTCCCCGCCCCGCCCTCACCCTCCTCGCGCGCACCACCCGCGGGCGGACCACCCGCGCGCGCACCGGCCTTGCCCCAACCGTCCGCGTCGGCCCCGCGCGACGGGCTTTCGGGCGCACCCGCCTGACGCGACGCACCCGCTTCCCGGGTCGTAGCCCCGCGCGGCGCGTCTCCGGTGGCCGGAGGACGGCCGCGCGCACCGGCGTCGGCAGGAGAGCCTGCGCGCGCACCGTGGTCGTCAGGAGAGCCTCCGCGCGCACTGTGGCCCCCCGGAGAGCCTCCCCGCGCGCCGTGGTCTGGCGGGGGCGGCATGTCGTCGTCCGGTGGAATGTCGTCGTCGGTCGGCGGGGGGATGTCGCCGGGGTAACCGTCGACGGGTCCCCTCACCCCGCGCGACCCGCCACCGCGTCCCCGTCCCGTCGAGGACCGACCTCGTCGCTGTCCCTCGCCCTGGTCGCCCGGACCGGGCGGACCGTCCTGACCTGCGCGAGAGCCGCCGTGCTCCCCTCGGCCCGCGAAACCCTCCCCGCGCCCCGAGGCCTCACCGGCACGGCCCTGACCGGCACCGCCCTGACCGGCACGGCCCTGACCGGCACGGCCCTGACCGGCACCGCCCTCATCGGCTCCGCCCTCCCTGGCGCCGCCCTCGCCGCCGTCGCGGCGATTCCCCGGCCGGCGCGCCTCCTCGTCGGAGCCCCGGCCACCCCGTTGCACGTTGGCCCCTCGACCGCCTGACTGCGCGTCGGGACCTCGATCGCTCCGTTGCCCAGCATCCCCTCGGTGGCCCGCCTCTTCGTCGGAGCCCCGGCCGCCCCGCTGCCCGGTGTCCCCTCTCTGCCCGGCATCTCCTTGGCGGCCCGGCTGCGCATCGGCACCCCGGCCTCCTGCCCTGGGTGCGCCCGGGTCGCTCGGCCCGGCGGCGCGCTGCGCTCGGCGGCCCGGGCCGCGGTCGCGAGCCGTCCGGCCACCTCCCCCCGAGCCGCCGCCCGCAGGGCCGCCGCCCGCGGAGCCGCCGGTCATCGACACGCCCTCGATTCGGACGTCCACACCGAGAGCCTCGATCAGCGCCTGCCGGACCACCTCGCCGTGGTTGCCCCCGTGGAACGTCCTGGTCAGCCCGTCGGTCGCGATGCCGAGGACGAGGCGTCGCCCGTCGAACTCCAGCACCTGCGCGTGCTCCGACAGGAACGTCCACGTGACCCGCCGGATCGTGAAGATCCGGGCGAGCACGTCGGGCCAGCTCCGCCGGATCGCATCGGTGTCGAGCCCGCCCCGCGGAGGGCCTCCCGCGCCGGGCGCAGCCGCAACCGCGCCCCATTCACCGTCCGTTCCCTGCGGAACGCCCGCTCCCTGCGCGGCACCTTCTCTCTGAGCCTCACCCACATGCCGAGCGGCGCCTGATCCCTGGCTCTCGCCCGGTTCCGGCGCCATGACTGGCGCCGCGCCCGTTCTGGGCCCCCCACCCGCGCGCCACCCCCCTCCCGAGCCGGGTGTCGTCGGAGTTCGCTGCCCTTCGCGGGAATCCGCGGCCGCGCTGGCCCCCGCCGCACCGGATCCCGCCGCCGGGCCGGAACCCGCCGCAGCGCCAGATCCCGCCGCCGGGCCGGAACCCGCCGCGGCACCAGAGCCCCCCGCCGCGAGCGCGCCCTCCGCCGGTGGCCCCCCGGCCGGTTCGTCGACCTGCGCGCCGGGGCCCGAGGCGGGAGCCGGAGCATCGCCACGAGCCGGCGTGGCCGATCCGTCCGCCGGAGCCGAGCGGCCCGCCCGCCCCTCCCGTACCGACGGCCGCACCGAAGGACCGCCACCATCCACGCCGTCCTCGACCGGCGGCCCCACCCCGGCGTCCGTCGCGTCCATGTCCCCGAATCCCCGAGTCACGCCTGGCCCCTGCGCCGAGGTTGTCGCGGAGGGCGGGCCCGCCATGTCCAGGCGACGCTCCAGGCGGTCGAGCCGGGCAGCGTACCCGCCGACCCCCGACGCCGCCGGCAGCAGCAGCCGCGCGCAGATCAACTCCAGTTGCAGACGCGGGGCCGTCGCGCCGGTGAGCTCGGTCAGCCCGGCGTTCACGATGTCGGCGCACCGGGACAACTCGCCGGGCCCGTACGACGACGCCTGGTGCCGCATCCGGTCCAGCTGATCCTCGGGGACCCCGCGCAGCACGGCCGCCGCGTCGTCAGGGGACGCGGCCATGATGATCAGGTCGCGGTACCGCTCCAGCAGGTCCTCGATGAACCGCCGCGGGTCGTGTCCCGTCTCGACCACCCGATCCACCTGGCGGAACACCGCGCCGCCGTCGCCCACGGCCAGCGCCTCCACGGTCGCGTCGAGCAGTTCCCCCTCGGTGAAGCCGAGGAGAGCGGCGGCGCCCGCGTAGGTCAACCCCTCTTCTCCCGACCCCGAGATCAGCTGGTCGAGCACGGACAGCGAGTCGCGCACCGACCCCCCGCCGGCTCGCACCACGAACGACAGCACACCGGGCTCGACCGCCACGCCCTCCCGCTCGCACAGCGTGGCCAGGTATTCCGTCAGGCGGCTCGGCGGCACCAACCGGAAGGGGTAGTGGTGCGTCCTCGACCGGATCGTCCCGATGACCTTGTCCGGCTCGGTCGTCGCGAAGATGAACTTCACATGCTCCGGCGGCTCCTCGACGATCTTCAGCAGGGCGTTGAAGCCCTGCGGCGTCACCATGTGCGCCTCGTCGATGATGTAGACCTTGTATCGGCTCTGCGCCGGCCCGTACGACGCCTTCTCCCGCAGATCCCGGGCGTCGTCCACGCCGCCGTGGCTGGCCGCATCGATCTCGATCACGTCGACGGTCCCCGCACCGCCCGTGGCCAGCCCCACACACGAAGGACATTCGCCGCACGGCGTAGCCGTCGGCCCCTCCTCGCAGTTGAGGCAGCGCGCCAGGATGCGAGCGCTCGTGGTCTTGCCGCAGCCGCGGGGGCCGCTGAACAGGTACGCGTGCCCCACCCGCCCCGTGGACAGGGCCTGCATCAACGGCTCCGTGACGTGCTCCTGGCCGATGACCTCGGCGAACGTCTGCGGCCGGTAGCGGCGGTACAGGGCGATGCTCACGTTCTCGACCCTAACGGCCCGCACCGACAGCCCGTACGCATGCCGACCGCCGCCTGCACCAACGCCGACCGCCGCGTCGCACAGCCAACCGCAGCCTGCATTGCCAACCGCCGCGTCGACTTGCATACGCACCTGCGTCCAGGCTGAAATGCGGCAGGGTCTTCCCTGGACGATCGTCCGGCTTTAGGCTGCGGAGCAGAATCTCACGCTTGGCTCACGGGATCACCCCGAGGTCGCGCGTGTCTCGGCGAATGCCGCTGAGCAGTGGGGGTGGACGGATGCGTACGACGGTCTTGGTGGTATCCCCGGATCCGACGACTCGGCGTCGCGTGACCGCGGCCCTCCGTGAACACGGAGTGCATTGCGTCGCCGCGCCGGACGTCGCCGCGGCGCGCGCGACATGCACGTCCCATGCGCCGGGTGTCGCGGTGCTGGACCGGCGCCTGCCCGGCAACCCGACGGCCGCGCTCGGCCGCGTGCTGCGCCATGTCCCGATCGTCGTGCTCTCGCCCGTACCCGACGAACTCGCCGAAGTGGCCGCCTTCGCCGCCGGCGCCGACGATTTCGTCGTGTGGCCGTCCCCCTCCCGCGCGCTGGCGGCGCGGCTCACGTCCCTGGCGCGACGCGCTCGATTCGCGTGGGGCGCCGCCGGGCCGGGGGTCGGACGGGCCGGCTCCGACGCGATCCCGGTCGAGTCCGAGCTTCGCCAGGTCTCGTCGGCCGCCAGGCCGAGCGCCCCGGCCAGCAGCGTGCTGTCCGCCGGGGAGGTGTCGATCGACGTCGACACGCGGCGCGCGTTCGTCGCGAAGCAGGAAGTCCACCTGACCCGTACGGAGTTCGAGCTGCTGCGGCTCCTCCTGTCCGCGCGGGACCGGGTCCTGCCGCGCGCCGAGATCGTGCGCGCCATCTGGGGCGACTGGCCCGGCGACGACCACCTGATCGAGGTCCACGTGAGCAGGCTGCGCCGCAAGATCGTGACGGCCGGCGGACCGTCGATCGTGGAGGCCGTACGGGGCGTGGGCTACCGCTTGCGTCCCGTCGCGGAGCCCGCTCCCCGCCCGCTCCTGAAGGCCGCCAGCAGCTGACGCCGGTTGCGTCCGGCGGGGTAGGAGAGGTACGGGTCTCGGAGCCTGTACGGCATCTCGGAGCGTCCACGTGGCGTACGGCGACCGTTCCACCACACGGACGACATCCCACTCCCGCCGATGAGGGCCCACTTTCGCCGATGGGGTCCCGGCCATCCACGGGACCCCGTGCGCGGTTCCGGGCCCCCATCCGCGGTTCCGGGACCTCACTCGTCATGCCACGGTGTCCGTCCCGCCACGGTGCCGACGCCGTCTCCGCGCGGGCATGCGGGACCCCCCGCGTACCTGGAAGAGCTCACCTACCCTTGCTGCATTCCTGCCCTGGGGGGGTTCGGAGAGGTACCACCACACGGGGGGCCGACCCCCACTCTAGACCAGGTCGGGCCGTCCATCGCCGGGGCCGGCGCCACCCCTCTGAGGCGCCGCGACGGGGGTTTGAGCAGGCGAGGCAGCCTCCGGTACCCTGCACGGTGGAGGATTCGCATAGCGGCCTAGTGCGCACGATTGGAAATCGTGTTGGGGATGAAACCCCTCGCGGGTTCAAATCCCGCATCCTCCGCCACGCGATTAAGGGCCCCGACCGGCGACGGCGCGGGGCCCTTCGCCGTTCCCTCGTCGATTCCTCGACATTCCCTCGTCGATTCCTCGACCGAGGAGGGAGTGGCGCCACCTCACGCGCGAAGCTCACCCCGGTCGTCCACGACCACGAACGGCGGCCGATGCGGCAGTTTCCCGCCGGACAGCAGGTGTTCGCCCACCAACCGGGTTCCCTCCAGCGCACCGCCCAGGGCGGGCACCAGGAAGATCCGGCGCTTGCCGAACGCCGACGCGATCGCCACCCGCATCCCGTCCAGGTAGAGCAGCCCTCCGACCACCACGATGGGCGCCCCCGGCAGCAGCTCTCGCGCCGGAGCCGTCGTGTCGGCCAGGTGCTCGGCGGCGGCCTCGACGATGGCTCGCGCGTACGGGTCCTCGCGCGCCACCTCGCACACTGTGGGGGCGAAGGTCGTCAGCGCCGTCGCGGCGTCACCCGTGCCCATCAGCGCGGCCCAGCCCTCCTCGGGGCCCAAGGCGGCGCGGCCGGCGTTCAACAGCGCCTCCGAACCGTCGGGAACCCCGTCCCGCCAGCGCAATCCGGCCGCCAACCCCTGCGCGCCCAGCCACGCGCCGGATCCGCGCGAGCCCAGCAGCGGTCCCCAGCCATCGCCGCGGAACCAGAGCTCGTCGGAGTCCGTCGCCAGCACCGCCGCGTCCGCGCCGACCTCGAGGCAGATCCCGGGCCGCACTCCGCCGTGGCCTCCGACGAGCGCGGCGTAGGCCGACGCCACGACCGCCGATCGCGCGCCCGGGACCGCGACGCGCAGCCCGGCAACCAGGCGCGGCACGACCCCGTACCATCCCTCCGGCACCGCGGCGACGATGGCCTCCGGCGGTCGACTGTCCCGCCCGGTCAGCCCGCAGAGTTCGGTGATGAGGCCGAGTACCTGGTCCACCGACGGCATGACGTCGTCGACGACCGGCCGCGGGATCTCCACGGTCGCGTCGGGTGCATCGACGTCGAGGCCCGTCCGGCGAGCCCGTACGCCGCCCGCGCCGACGCTGATGGCCAGGACGTCACGATGAGGGGAAGGGGGCATAACCTCCCATCGGCGCGCGGCGGCCCACCCTCAGCCTTGTCACCGGCGCCGCATCACCCGCACCGCTTCACCCGCACCGCTCAGCGACGCCGGTCTCAGGCCCTGCACTCCGGGCGCCGCTCCATCGGTACCGCTCAGCGACGTCGGCGCGCGGTCCCGAAGACGCTGCGGGTCACTTCGCGGCCGATCACGGTGCCGGCGGAGCGCAGCATCGATTTGAACGCGGTCGACTCCACCACCTGCTGCAGCACGCCCGGGTCCTCCTTGGGCGCCCGAGCTCGGGAGCGCCCGGCCTGCCGGGACCCACCTCCCTGGCCCTGCGCGGCGCCGCCCGAGTCGCCCGATCCCGAGCCACCCGATCCCGCGCCGCCCGAGTCGCCCGATCCCGAGCCACCCGATCCCGCGCCGCCCGACTCGGAACGATCCTGCCCGGATCCGCCCTGCCCGCCCGCGTCCTGGCCCGCGCCTTGCACACGCGCGGCCAGCATCTCGTACGCGCTCTCGCGGTCCACGACATCCCGATACCGATCGATCAGCGGCGAGTAGCTCACCGCCTGTTCCATCGCGGCCGCCTCGATCGGGCTCATCAGCGACTGCGGGGCGCGCATCCGCGTCCACGCCACCGGGGTGGGGGCGCCGCGCTCGGACAGGACCGTGACCACGGCCTCGCCCGTGCCGAGCTGGGTCAGCAGCTCCTCCAGGTCGTACTCGCTCTTCGGGAACGTCGACACCGTCGCCTTGAGCGCCTTCGCGTCCTCCGGCGTGAACGCCCGCAGCGCGTGCTGCACCCGGTTGCCCAGCTGGGCAAGGACGCTCGCGGGCACGTCCTTCGGCGTCTGGGTGACGAAGAACACGCCGACGCCCTTGGAGCGGATCAGCCGGACGGTCTGCTCGATCGCCTCCAGGAACGCCTTGTTGGCCCCGTTGAACAGCAGGTGCGCCTCGTCGAAGAAGAACACCAGCTTCGGCTTGTCGAGGTCGCCGACCTCGGGAAGGTCCTGGAAGAGGTCCGCCAGCAACCACATCAGGAAGGTGGAGAAGAGCTTGGGCCGGTTCTGCACGGCGGCCAGTTCCAGGCAGGAGATCATCCCCCGGCCCTCCTGGTCGCCGGGGCCGGCGACGCGCAGCAGGTCGGCGGTGTTGAACTCCGGCTCCCCGAAGAACACGTCGCCGCCCTGGTCGGAGAACGTGATGAGCTCCCGCAGGATCACGCCGGCGGTCGCCGCCGACAGCCCGCCCAACTCCTTCAGATCCGCCTTGCCCTCAGCGGACGTGAGGTGCTGGACGACCGCGCGCAGGTCCTTGATGTCCAGCAGCGGCAGCCCCCGCTTGTCCGCGTAGTGGAAGACCAGCCCCAGGCTGGACGTCTGGGTGTCGTTCAGGCCCATGACCTTGGCCAGCAGCTGCGGCCCGAACGCGGTGATCGTGGCCCGGATGGGCACGCCCGGGCCCTGCCCGCCGAGGCTGTAGAACTCGATCGGGAAACCCGTACCCTGCCAGTCCTGCCCGACGTCGGCGGCGCGCGCCCGGGTCCGCTCGGAGTCCTCCCCGGGGGCGGCGAGCCCGGAAAGGTCGCCTTTAATGTCGGCGAGGAAGACCGGTACGCCTCCCGCGGACAGCTGTTCGGCCATGAGCTGGAGGGTCTTCGTCTTGCCGGTGCCGGTCGCGCCCGCCACGAGGCCATGCCGATTCATGACCGACAGCGGCAAGTTGACCGGCGCGTCGGGGTGCCCCTGCCCCCCGTCGCTGACCGCCGCCCCGAGCTGCATGGCGGGTCCGGTGAAGGCGTATCCGGCGCGGATCGCCTCGAGCTGAGCCGTGGTGTCTGTCACGTCTGGGAGCGTACCGAGCGTCGGTGGGCGCGTCAGCACGCCTGCCGTGTGACGCTTCGGACGAGGTGCGCAGCTGCCTGACCAGCGATATACTGACCAAGCGGTCAGTATTCCGCACCAAACGGTGATGCATAGCACACCCTTGGCAAACTTGGATCCATACAACGTTAATGTTTCGGTCAGGACTTTCGCAGTCCCGCTCCGCTATGCTGAGTGCGTGATTTTTCAAGCAGTCAGAGATGAGCGCCCCTACCCCGCCGAGGCGGTGCGGGAGGGGAGTGTGTGGTCCGATGTACCGCCTACCATGGTGCGCCTGGACGAACTGACTACGACGCGTAGCCAACTGGACCTCGGTCGGCTCCTGGCCGACGACAGTACGTTCTATGGCGATATCTTCGCCCACGTGGTCCGTTGGAAGGGGCAGCTCTACCTCGAGGACGGCCTGTACCGGGCCTTGCGCGCGGCGTTGGCCGGGCGCCCCGCGTTGCACGCGCGGGTGCTCGACCTCGACGCCAAGATGGTCGGGGCCGGGAAGCCGCTGGCCATGTCCCAGGCCCGGGGGTCGCAGTCGGCCGCGCAGTTGTCCGCGAAGCCCGGCATCGGGACGACGCGCCTGGCCAGTGAGGACGCCTTCACCTCCGCGGGGCGACGCTCCGCGCAGGACACGTCGCGGGGCAGCGCCGCCGTCGGGTCCT
Organism: Austwickia sp.; assembly: GCA_039812465.1. Lineage (GTDB taxonomy): Bacteria > Actinomycetota > Actinomycetes > Actinomycetales > Dermatophilaceae > Austwickia. Next base: position 8,830 of record JBDIAS010000100.1, read on the forward strand.
AAGGGCGTTACGCCGAGCCCCTGCGCTCGGCGTGCGTACGGGGGGATGCGCGTACGGGGGATCGTACGCGCGGGGGAATCGTCATCTCGGGGAAAGCAGCCCGGGGGTGAGCAGTTACCGTTCTCGAGGCAGCTCGCGCCCGTGGGGCAGCTCCCGTTGTTGGGGTGGAACCAACTCTCGTTCGGCGGTCGTTGCCGGCCGCCCCCGCGTCCTCCGCGATCGAGTCACTACGATTACGTAAAGTGTGCCTGTCGGCGTGCCACGCCGACCCGACGGTTCACGGGGGTTTCCCCACGGACCGACGCGCGCCGATACGCGGGACGATGCGCGCACCAGCGTGTCGAAGGCACAAAGATGTACGCGGTCCTACAGACGAAGTTGCCGGGAGGTGCGGGGTGTCCGACGAGCCGAACACGCGAGCCGCCTTTCCGGAGACCGACCGTCAGCGTCTCCGCTCCATCGCCATCCTGGGCGGCCTCGGCGGGTTCCTTCTGGTTGCGTTCCTGATCGCGTTCGCCGCCGTGCAGGGCTGGCTGCCCTCGTCATCCGACGGCGAGTCGCCCGTGACCGCGCCGACGCCCTCCTGCACCACGCCGAGCGTCCCGCCGGTGTCGGACGTGACGGTCAACGTCTACAACAGCACCGCCCGCGCCGGGCTCGCCAATACGACCGCGCGCAGCCTGCGGCAGCAGGGGTTCGTGGTGGCCGAGGTCGGCAACGACCCGTTGAGCAAGCAGATCGAGGGGGTCGCCGAGATCCGGTACGGGAGCGCGGGTTCGGATAAGGCGCAGACGCTGGCGCTCCGGTTCCCGGGGGCCGCGATGGTCGACGACGGCCGCGGCGGCGAGATGGTCGACGTGGCCGTGGGGGCGGCCTTCACCGCGATCGGCACGCCCACGAACTCCCCGGCGCCGGGCTGCTGACGAGCTGCGCCCCGCTGGTGGCCCGCCTGACCCAGTGACCGGCTGTTAACGGGGCCCCGCTCATCTGCTGCTCGCCCGTCCACCGCGCTGCGGATCCTCCCTACTGATCAACGCGTTCCGCCACGAGCGCTCAAAGCGTCGCCAGGAACGCGTCCAGCGCCTCGCGCGTCGGGCCGCCGGCCGACACCGGTTCGCGTACCGACATGCTGGCGGCGATCGTCGCCACCCTCGCCGCCTCGACCACGTCCGCGCCCCGCGCGAGCTCCGCGAGGAAGGCGCCCGTGTGGACGTCGCCCGCACCAGTCGTGTCCACGACCTCCACCGCGGGAGCAGCGAACTCGACGACGTCCGCGCCCCGACGGCACACGCGGCTGCCCGCGGCGCCCTCGCGGACCAGGACCACCACGTCGGGCTGCTGGAGCTCCTCGAAGATCCAGTCCTTCGCCTGCTGATCCGCCGCCTCGGGCCCGAAGCCGGTCAGCAACGCGATCTCCCGCCGGTTCAGGGCGAGCACGTCCGCGCGGTGGAAGGCCAGATCCAAGAGCTGCTCGGGGATCTCGGCGACCAGCGGCCCCGGGTCGAAGAAGAACAGCGCCTCCGGCGGCAGGTCCGCCACCCAGGACATGATCGCGGGCCCGGCCGCGGCATAGAGCAAGTCGTAGCCCGACACGACGATCGCGTCCTCGGGGCCCACTGCCACGGAGTCGAGTTCGGCGCGAGTCAGTCCGGACTCGACGCCCGGCGCCGTGACAAACGTACGCTCCCCGTCCGGCTCCACCATCCCGAACGCGAAGCCCTGCTCCCCCTCCACGAACGGCAACAGGAGGTCCATGCCCTCGTTCCGAAGGCGGTTGGCGATCATCGTCGCGATGGGGCCCGTGCCGAGGCGGCCCGCGACGGCGGCCGGCAGCCCGAGCCGCGACGCCGCCGACATCACCACGAAGCCGCCGCCCGACTGCGCGCGCGCCGACGTGCCCATCACGTCGCCGCCGCGGTCGGGGATGTTGGGGACGCGCACCATCGCGTCGCCGACGATGCTGCCGACGAGCACCAGTCGTCGGGGCCTGCCGATCATGCCAGCCTCCTCGTCATGCCAGCCTCCTAGGATCGGCCGGTCGCGTATCGGCCGCTCGCGTATCGGCCGCTCGCGTATCGGCCGGAGGCGCAAACCGCTCCGGCGGACGCACCTCGAGCAGGGCGTCGGCGAGGCCGATGAGGTCGAATTCCGGGTTGGCGGCGACCAACTGTTCGTACGCGGTCTCCGGGATCGCGCTGAAGCCGGCGCGCGCCCCCACCATCGCGCCCGCCATCGCCGCGATGGTGTCCGCGTCCCCGCCGAGCCGCGCAGCGGCCCGAGCGGCCGACCACGGGTCGTCGTACAGGTCCGCGATCGCGAAGGCCGCCGGCACCGATTCCTGTGTCGCCGAGGAGGTCCCGACGAGAAGGTCGATGACGTCGAGGGGTTCGGCCGAGGCGCGCACCAGGCCGCAGGCCCACGCGATGCGGGCACCGACGTCGGCCCCCGGCGTGTGCGTGCCGTGCCGCGCGGCCTGGTCGAGCGCGAGCAGCGCCATCCCGAGGATCTGGTCGTCCGGGACGCCCGCGATGCCAGCGCTCACCGCGGCCGCGACCGCCGCGGCGCCGGAATGCGCGGATCGCGTGTCGTGCGTGGGCCGGTCGGCCTCCAGGAC
>JBDIAS010000101.1:0-11357 GCA_039812465.1 Austwickia sp.
TCGATATCCGCCCGGGTGGACCCGCGAGGGCCGCCGAACCACCGCCGACGAGGAGCAACCATGAGCAAGCGCGCTCGTAAGCGGCGCAGCCGCAAGGGAAACAAGGCGAACCACGGCCGTCGGCCGAACGCCTGACCGACCGGACCGGCCGGCGCGGGCGGGCCGGCGCCAGTCGCGCCGCCCTCCCGCCCGGCGCGGTCAGCCGGTCCCGTCGGCCTCCCAGCGCACCGTCGTCAGCCGCGTCATGATGCTCACCCGCAACGTCTCCGGGGCCTGTTCGCACCCGCAGGAGCGGCGCACCAGCGCCTTCAGCAGCAGGTCCCGCTGGTAGGCGCTCATGCACTCCGCGCACTCGTCGAGGTGCGACTGGATGCGGGCGCAGTCCTCCGGGCCCATCTCCTGGTCGATGTACTCGAAGACGCGCAGCAAGATCTCCGAACAGTCGGTGTGATCGTGGCTCACGACGGCTCCTCGGCGGGCAGGAAGCCGCGCTCGCGCGCGTAGTCGGTGAGCAGGTGCCGCAGCTGCCGGCGACCCCGGTGCAGCCGCGACATGACGGTGCCGATCGGGGTGTCCATGATCTCGGCGATCTCCTTGTAGGAGAAGCCCTCCACGTCAGCCAGGTAGACGGCCAGCCGGAAGTCCTCGCCGATCTCCGCGAGGGCTCGCTTCACGTCGCTGTCGGGCAGGTGGTCCAGGGCCTCGGTCTCCGCCGAGCGCAGGCCCCGGGAGGTGTGCGACTCGGCCCGCGCGAGCTGGTAGTCCTGGATCTCGGCCGCGTCGGACTCCAGCGGCTGCCGCTGCTTCTTGCGGTAGGAGTTGATGTAGGTGTTGGTGAGGATCCGGTAGAGCCACGCCTTGAGGTTGGTCCCCGGCCGGTACTGGTGAAACGCGGCGAACGCCTTGGCGTACGTCTCCTGCACCAGATCCTCGGCGTCGGTCGGATTGCGCGTGGTCCGCAGCGCCGCCGAATACAGCTGATCGAGGAACGGCAGGGCCTCGGCCTCGAAGCGCGCCACCCGCTCCTGCGGGGTCTCGGCGGCCACGTCGATCTCGCTTTGAGCCGGGTCGTCACGTCGCGGAGCCGGGGTGGCTACGAGGGGCTTCTGGTCGCTCATCGGTGCCCACCCTACTGGGGCGCCGCTCGACCCACTCCCTGAACCGAGGGCGATCGCTCCCGGCTCGAGCGGGCTGACGGGGGTCACGAACACGCGCATCCTCCTGTTGCGAGGCCAGATGCTGGTTCCAACACGTCCCCCGGCGTGACCATTCCCGCCCCGCGCGTCGCTCAGTGCGCGAGCCCGTCCAACCAGGCCACGACCTCGGGCACGACGTCGCCCTCGGGTGCGGCGAAGGAGTGGGCTCCGGCCGCGGCCGCCACGGCGACCCCAGGCACCTCCCGCTCCACCTCGGCGGGCCCGCCGAACGGGTCCCGCCGCCCCTGCACCACGAGGGTGGGCAGCGTCAGCGCGCCCGCGAGTTCGCCCGCGCGCGACTTCTCGGGCGCCCCGGGCGGGTGTAGCGGGAACGACAGGGCGAGTACGGCGTCCGCCCCCACCTCGGCCGCCGTACGGCAGGCGACGCGGGCTCCGGCGCTACGACCGCCCACGACCAGGGGGGTCGCGATCGGCCGACGACCGGATCGCAGGGCGGCCAGCACGGCGAGCCAGGCCTCGTCCAGCTGCGGGGGCGGGGCCGCGACCTTGCGGCCGGCGACCCGCCAGGGCTGCTCCACGAGGACGACCTGCCACCGCGGCCCGTCGGCCCGATCCGCCAGGTCGGCGATCGCGAGGAGGTCCGCCGACCACGACGAGCCGCCGGCGCCGTGGCCGAGGACCAGCGCCCCGGCCGGCTCGGGTGGCGTCCGCAGGTGCGCGCGCGCCGGCCCGCGCGGGGTCGCGACGGTACGCCGACTCACCCGGGCGCGGGAGGCGGGCGCCGCGGGGCTCATCCCCCGATCACCTCGCCGGTGACCGGGTCGACCACGCCGACCAGCGCATCCCTCGCGAGCGGGGCCAGCAGCTCCGGGCCCTGCGCGGACGAGGATCCGACGCGGTGGTCGACCGGCCAGGCCTGGAATCGGCCGTGCTCCGGCGCCGCGATCAGCGCGGACACGTGCGCGGGGTCGGTCAGTTCCGGGTCCAGCCAGGCGGCCCAGTCGTCCCGGTCGAGGACCAGCGGCTGGCGGTCGTGGATACGGTCGAGCCCGGGCTCGGCGGCGGTCGTCAGGAGGGTGAAGGTCGCCAGCCAGGCGAGCGGGTCGTCCGGCGCGAAGGAGGGGTCCTTCCAGAACTCGTACAGGCCCGCGAAGGTCAGCACGTCCCCGTCGCTGCGGCTGACGAAGAAGGGCTGCTTGCGCGGCCGGCCCCTCGCGTCCCGCGCGGTGGGGCTGGCCTGCCACTCGTACCAGCCGTCGGCGGGGACGAGGAGGCGGCGCGCCCGCGCCGCCGCGCGGAAGGTGGGCTTGTCCAGGACGGTCTCCGCGCGGGCGTTGGTGGCCCGCGCGCCGGACTTATGGTCCTTCGCCCAGCTGGGCACCAGCCCCCACGTCATGAGCCGAAGCTGCCGCACGGGGTCACCGATCGGGCCATCCGGCCCGCGCGGGCGGCGGAGCAGGGCGACCCGGGCGAGCTTGCGGGGCGCCATGTTGTAGTCGCCCGCGCCGGGCGGCGGCGACTGCGGCGCGACGAGGAGGGAGCGCGCAGGCTCGGCGGTGTGGTCCGCCTCGATCTCCAGCTCCTCCACGAGCTCGTCGGTGGACCGCGAGGCCGCGTACCTCCCGCACATGCGCGCCAGCCTACGTCGCGCCGGCGGCGCGGTCTGGCCCGTGTCGCCCGGCTTGCGGTGCAAGGTGAGGCCGATACCGTAGGACAACGCGTGGACCGGCCGCACGCTCTTCGACCCTCCAGGAGGATTCATGTCGCTCGTCCGTCGCCTCGCCCGTCCGGCGCTCGCCGCCATCTTTGTCAGCGGAGGCCTCGACGCGCTACGTCACCCCGGTGGCCGTACGGACGCGGCCGCCCCCCTGGCCGAGAAGGTCGCCGAATACACCGGGCTGCCCAATGACCCGGAGCTGCTGGTGCGCGCCAACGGCGCCACCATGGCGTTCGCCGGACTCGCCCTCGCGACCGGCCGTCTCCCCCGGGTCGCCGGCGGGCTGCTGGCGGCCTCGCTCGTGCCCACCACCTACGCGGGCCACCCGTTCTGGAACGAAAGCGACCCGGCCGCCCGCAGGGCTCAGCTGATCCAGTTCCAGAAGAACCTGGGCCTGCTCGGCGGTGTTCTGCTCGCGGCCGTCGACACCAGCGGCAAGCCCGGCCTCGTCTGGCGGGCCCGGCACGCGGCGAAGGCCGCTAAGCGCGAGGCGCGCCTGGCCGCCGCCGAGGCGCGGTTGAAGGTCTCCTGACGGTCGCCCGCAGTGAACGGCACCGCCGACGCGGGTGACTGGGCCGCGCCGCGCGCTCCCGGCCCGGTGCGCGCCCGCGTGACCCTCCCCGGCAGCAAGTCCCTCACCAACCGTTACCTCGTGCTGTCCGCCCTGGCTAGCGCGCCCTCCCGGATGCGGCGGCCGTTGCGCAGCCGGGACACGCAGCTGATGGCCGGTGCGCTGCGCGCGCTCGGCGCACGCATCGAGGACGTGCCCGGCGCGCCACCGGACGCGCCGGACTGGCTCGTGACCCCCGGCCCGCTGCGCGGCGACGCAGACGTCGACTGCGGCCTCGCGGGCACGGTCATGCGGTTCGTGCCGCCTGTCGCCGCGCTCGCCGACGGGGCCGTGCGCTTCGACGGTGACGCGCAGGCCCGGGGTCGCCCCATGGGCCCGGGGCTGGCCGCGCTCCGCGACCTGGGCGTGGGAGTCGAGGGTGACGCGCTCCCGTTCACGGTGCGCGGGACCGGGGCGGTGCGCGGCGGCGAGGTCCGCATCGACGCCTCGGCCAGCTCGCAGTTCGTCTCCGGGGTGCTGCTGGCCGGCGCACGTTACGACCGGGGGGTGCGCGTCGTGCACACGGGCGCGCCGATCCCGTCGAGCCCCCACATCGCGATGACCGTGGAGGTGCTCCGCGACGCCGGGGTCGCCGTGGACGACTCCACGCCCGACCGGTGGGAGGTCGAGCCCTCCGACCTGCACGCGCTCGACGTCCAGGTCGAGCCGGACCTGTCCAACGCCGCGGCATTCCTGGCCGCGGCCATGGTCACCGGCGGGCGCGTCGAGGTGCCCGGTTGGCCGCAGCACACGACGCAGGCCGGCGACGCGATCCGGGACATCTTCGACGCCATGGGGGGTGATGTGCTGCTCACCCGTGAGGCGCTGACGGTCACCGGCCCCGACCGACCCGAGGGGCTCGACGTCGACCTGCACGACGTCGGAGAGCTGACCCCGGTGGTCGCCGCCGTGGCCGCCCTGGCCGCCTCCCCGTCCCGGCTGCGCGGGATCGCGCACCTGCGCGGCCACGAGACCGACCGGCTCGCGGCGATCGCCGAGCAGATCAGCACCCTGGGCGGCACGGTGCGTGTCCGGCAGGACGGGCTGGAGATCACGCCCACCCCGCTGCGGGGCGGTCGGCTGCGCAGCTACGCCGACCATCGGATGGCGATGGCCGCCGCCGTGCTGGGCCTCGCCGTCGACGGCGTGCTGCTCGACGACGTGGCGACCACCTCGAAGACCATGCCCGACTTCGCGCAGCGCTGGACCGCCATGCTCGCCCCGGAAAGCCCCACGTCGGCCGCCGGTCCCGCGAGCTGATGGTCTCCGGGTTCGGGAAGTACGACGACTACGAGGACCGGGTGCGCACCCGCGCCACCCGCCGCGGCTCACGGCCGCGCACCAAGGACCGTCCACGCCACGCCGACGCCATCCCGGGTCGCGTGGTCGGGGTCGACCGGGGCCGCTACACGACTCTGGTCGAGGACCGCACGGTCATCGCGATGAAGGCCCGCGAGCTGGGCCGGGCGGGCATCGTCGTCGGCGACGAGGTCGCCATCGTCGGAGACACCTCCGGCTCCCCCGACGCGCTGGGCCGGATCGTGCGGGTCGCGCCGCGCACCAGCGTGCTGCGCCGCACCGCGGACGACACCGACCCGGTCGAGCGGGTCATCGTCGCCAACGCTGACCAGCTCGCCATCGTCACCGCGTGCGCCGACCCGCAGCCCCGGCCGCGGATGATCGACCGCTGCCTGGTCGCCGCGTACGACGCGGGACTGGATCCCCTCCTGGTGCTGACGAAGGCCGACCTGGCGGATCCGACGCCCCTGCTCACCGCGTACCAGGACCTGGACCTGCCCGCGGTGGTGACCTGGCAAGCGGAACCCGGGGACGGCACCCAGGGCGGCCTCCCCGGTGGCACCCAAGTCGGCCTCCAGGGTGGCGTCCGCGGCCTAGAGGACCTGCGCGAGCACCTGGCCGGGCGCGTCACCGTCCTCGTCGGCCATTCCGGCGTCGGCAAGTCCACCCTCGTCAACGCCCTGATCCCCGGCATGGCGCGGGCGGTCGCCGTGGTGAACCCCGTGACCGGCCGCGGTCGGCACACCTCGACCTCGGCGGTCGCGCTGGCCCTGCCCGGGGGCGGCTGGGTGGTGGACACCCCCGGCGTACGCTCCTTCGGCCTCGCCCACGTCGACGAATCCCGCCTGCTCGGCTTCTTCGCCGACCTGGAGCCGGGGGCGGCCGATTGTCCCCGCGGCTGCTCCCACGACGAGCCGGAATGCGGCCTCGACGCGTTCGTAGCGGCCGGGCGCGCGGGGCCGCACGGCCTCGCGCGGCTGGACTCGCTGCGACGTCTGTTGCGCGCCCGCGGCGACCGCTGAGCCCGTGGGCTGCAGGTTCTGGGTCGACCGCGGGCGGGCCGGGCGTCCGACGCCGCGATAACCTTGGGAAATGGCCAGTGACAAGTCGAAGAGCGCGGACAAGAACGACACCGGCAACGGTTCCGGGTCGGGCAGCGACAACGGCGCCGGCAAGGGGGACGGGTCCGGCAAGGGGAACGGGTCCGGCAAAGGGAACGGGTCGGGGAACAGTCACGGCAGCGGGAACGGCCACGGCAAGAACGGGAACGGCAAGCGCCCGCGCCTGAAGAAAGAGCTGTACGAGACCGAGCTGCTGCGTCTCCAGAAGGAGCTCGTCGAGATGCAGGAGTGGGTCATCACGACCGGCGCCCGCGTCGTCGTGGTCTTCGAGGGCCGGGACGCCGCCGGCAAAGGCGGCGCGATCAAGCGGGTGATGGAGTATCTCAACCCGCGCGTCGCGAGGATCGTCGCCCTCCCTGCGCCGACCGAGCGCCAGACGACCCAGTGGTACTTCCAGCGCTACGTCGAGCACCTGCCGGCCGCCGGCGAGATCCGGCTCTTCGACCGGTCCTGGTACAACCGCGCCGGCGTCGAACGGGTCATGGGCTACTGCACCTCGAAGGAGCACCGGCGGTTCCTGCACCAGTGCCCCATCTTCGAGCGGATGCTCGTCGAGGACGGGATCATCCTGATCAAGTACTGGTTCTCGGTGTCCGACGCCGAGCAGGAGGCCAGGTTCCGCTCGCGCCTCACGGACCCGATGCGGCGGTGGAAGCTCTCCCCGACCGACCTGGAATCGCTGACCCGCTGGGAGGAGTACAGCCGCGCCAAGGACGAGATGTTCGTCCACACCGACATCCCCGAGGCCCCGTGGCTCGTCGTGGAGTCCGACGACAAGCGGCGCGCCCGGATCAACATGATCGCGCACCTGCTGGCCACGGTCCCGTACGAGCACGTGGAGGCGCCCCAGCTGGTCCTGCCCGATCGGCCCGCGTCGACCGGCTATCAGAGGACCGACCGCAGCCTGCAGACCGAGGTGCCCGACCACGCGGCGACCCTGGTGCGGCCGGGCAAGGGCTACGTCGACCCGGAGGAGTGACCGGGCGCGACGACCGACCGGGCCCCCAGGCCTGACCGGGTCGAGGCGGGCGTCGGCGGCGAGGGCGTTTCCCGCAGACGGGCGCCCCGGCCCGTGGGCGCGCTACCGGCGCGGACAGATAGGTTGAGAGCCATGCCTGTCTACGACGACGATCTGCGTCTCGCCCACGTCCTCGCGGACGCCGCCGAGCGGGTGACGATGGAGCGGTTCAAGGCCGCCGATCTGCGCGTCGAGACCAAGCCGGACCTGACGCCCGTGAGCGACGCCGACCGCTCCGTCGAGGAGCTGCTGCGGGGGACTCTCGCTCGGTCTCGTCCGCGGGACGGCGTGATCGGTGAGGAGTTCGGTGAGACCGGGCACAGCCCGCGTCGCTGGGTGATCGACCCGATCGATGGCACCAAGAACTTCGTCCGCGGCGTCCCGGTCTGGGCGACGCTGATCGGGCTGATCGACGGAGACGAGGTGGTCGTGGGGCTGGTCGCCGCGCCTGCCCTCGGGCGGCGCTGGTGGGCCGGCGCGGGCCTCGGCGCGTGGACCGGCCGCAGCATCCTGAAGGCGAGCCGCATGCAGGTCTCCGGGATCCGTACGATCGGCGACGCCTCGATCTCGCACGCCACCCTCTCAGCGTGGCGGGACGTGGACCGCTACGACCCCTTCGTCAAGCTCACCGAGGACTGTTGGCGCTCGCGGGCCTACGGCGACTTCTGGTCGTACATGCTGGTCGCCGAGGGCGCCTGCGACATCGCCGCGGAGCCGGAGCTGGAGCTCTACGACATGGCCGCGCTCGTGCCGATCGTGACCGAGGCGGGCGGCACCTTCACGTCCCTGGAGGGGTCCCCCGGCCCCTGGGGGCCCGGCGCGATCGCCACCAACACCCGGCTGCACCGCGACGTCCTCGCACGGCTGGCCAAACCCGCCCGCTGACGCCCTCCCGTTCGCTCATGCCGGGAGCACCTCCACCGGTCCGCGGCCCAGGTCGGCGAGCGTGGTCTCCAGGGCCGCGGCGTCGCCCACCACGACGCTGATCCACTCGCCGTCGACGTACTGCCGATAGGCCTCGGTCAGAGCCTCCGGCGTGAGCGAGCGCATCTCGCGCAGCGTCTGCGTGGTGTCCGCCGTGGTGAGGCCTTCCAGGGCGCGGGCGACCGCCTCGTCCGCCACGGCGTCGGCGGTGGCGTACCGGCTGGGAGCCGTCTCGCACAGGTACTCCACCCCCTCGGCGACCTCCTGGTCGGTGAACCCGTCCCGCCCGGAGTCGAGCACGTCGAGCGCGATCTCCAGGGCCTGCGCCGTGACGTCGGAGCGCACCGAGCCGCTGGCGAGGAACAGCCCGCCGCCGCGCCGGGGACGAAAGCCGCACCGCATCCCGTAGGTGTAGCCCCGGTCCTCGCGCAGGACGGCGTCGAGTCGCGCGGTCGGACCGCCGCCCAGGATGAACCCGAGCACGGGGAACGGCGCCCACTGCGCCGCCGCGATCCGGTCCGGCCCCGCGCACCCCACATAGAGCTCGCTCTGCACGCTTCCCGGCCGGTCGACCAGCACGATGCGCCCCCCGGATACGCCCGCCGCGGCGGCTCCCTCCCCCGGCCCGTCCGACAGCGAGGCGACCCGCCCCGACGGACGAGCCCACCCCTGCAGGGAGGACGCCACCGCACCGGTCACGTCCAGGCCCTCCACGTCGCCCGCGACCGTCAGCACCGCGCGGTCGGGATGGAAGGTGCGGGCGTGATAGTCCCGCAGGTGCTCCGGCGTCAGGGTGGCGACGGAGGCGGCGGTCCCGCCCGTGGGCTGGGAGAGCCGGTGCGCCGGGTCGTAATAGGAGGCGACGAACGCGATCGCGGCCCGCGATCCGGGGTTGGTGTGCTCCTGCTCGATCTCCGCGAGCCGCGTGCGCACGTGGCGGCGGACCTGCGCCGGCGCGAAGGTCGGCTCCAGCACCATCTCGCGCAGCAGATCCAGCGCCCGCACCAGATGCCGCCGGGTGACGTCGACCTCGATCAGGAACCCGCGCTCGACCACCCCCGCGCCGAACGCGACCCCGTGCCGCTGCAGCAGCTCGGCCATCTCCTCCGCGTCGTGGCCGTCGCTGCCCTCGTCGAGGAGCCGCGCGGTGAGCACCCCCACGCCGGCGCCGCCGAGCGGCTCGGCGGCGAGCGCGGCCGGGATCGCCAGCCGCACCGACAGGATGTGCTGGCCGGGCGCGTGGTAGGTCAGCACGCGCAGCCCGTTGTCGAGCCGGTCCGCGCGCGGGACCGGGAAGTCCCACGGGCTGGCGGGACGCACGCTGGGCCGCGGCACCCCCGTGGGCTCGCCCCCGCCCATCAGCGCTCCTCCCCCGTCGGGGAGATCGCCACGACGGCGCGGTGCTGCGGGCGCAGCCAGGTCCGCGCCGCGTCGAGGACAGCCTCGGCGGTGACGGCGCCGATGCGGTCCAGGTACGTGTTCACGGCGCCCGGGTCGTCGTACAGGCATGCCTGGTGGCTGATCGCGTCCGCCCGCTCGTCGAGGCTCGCGAGGGAGTGCAGCCAGGACCGCTCGGCCTGCGCCTGGGCGGACTCCATGTCCAGGGCGCTGGGCCCCTCGAGCGCGAACGCCTCGAGCAGCTCGCAGACACGCTCCTCCAAGCGGGTCGGGTCGACGCCGTCGGCCGCCTGCAGGATCACGTACCCGAGCGACACGCCTGCGGCCAGGCCCATCGCTCCCGCCGAGACGAAGTCGGCCAGCTCCTCGGAGCGTACGAGCGTCCGTTCGAGGCGCGAGATCGTGAGCCCACCGAGGCAGTCGAGCGCGCAGGAGGCGGCCATGAAATCCGGCGTGTTGTCCACCGGCAGCCGGAAGCCCAGGTAGAGACGCGAGGCGGGCACGGACTCGCGGCGCTCGAGTCGCGCCGGGGCGGGCAGCGGCCCCAGCGGCGCGGTGACCGGCTGCCGCGGCGCCGGACGCGCGGGCAGCGGGCCGAAGTAGCGCTCCGCCGCCCGCAGCGCCTCGTCCGCCGGGACCGCGCCGGCGATCGTGAGCACGGTGTTCGCGGGCACGTACCAGTCCCGATAGAACGTGTGCACGTCCTCCAGCGTCGCCGCGTCCAGGTCGGCCATCGAGCCGATGGTGGGATGGCGGTACGGGTGGCCGGGCGGGAAGACGAGCGCGTAGAGGTCGTTGAGCGCGTTGCCGTACGGTGCGTTGTCGTACCGCTGGCGCTTCTCCTCCTTGACCACGTCGCGCTGGTTGTCGAAGTTCTCCTGGGTCACGGCGTCCAGCAGGTAGCCGTGCCGGTCGGCCTCCATCCACAGCGCCAGCTCGAAGGCGCCCGCGGGGAGCGTCTCGAAGTAGTTGGTCCGGTCGAACCAGGTGGTGGCGTTGAGGCGACCCCCGTGGGCCATCAGCGTCGCGAAGTGCTCCCCGCTCGCGACGTGCCTCGAGCCCTGGAACATGAGGTGCTCGAAGAGGTGCGCGAACCCCGTCTTCCCCTCTGGCTCATGTCCCGAGCCCACCCTGACCCAGAGGTTGGTCGCGACGGTGGGGGTGTGGTGGTCTTCCGTGACCAGGACGCGCAGCCCGTTGTCGAGCGTGTGGTCCACGATGTCGTACGCCAGCGGCATCCCCACACCCTAACGGCGCCCCGCTCCTGGCGCCCCGCCGACCTCGTGCCGCCGGAGGTGGACCGCGACACCGCGAGGCGCTGGGAGTGAGGCGCCGACGGCGGTGCGTACATTTCCCGCCCACGGGCAGGAGGTGACGCCCGACACCTGCGCATCCGCGTACATTTCCCGCCCACGGGCACGAGGTGACGCCCGAGGACTGCGCATCCGCGTACACTTCCCGCCCACGGGCACGAGGTGACGCCCGAGACCTGCGCATTCGCGTACACTTCCCGCCCACGGGCAGCAGATGAGCCGGGGCGCCAGGCCGCCCACGGGCAGGAGGTGACGCATGGGACCTGGGCATTCGCGAAAATTTCCCGCCCACGGGCGCAAAGCCCCAGCGACCAAGCTCCCCCGGCCGGAGGGTAAGGGTGCGTACGAATCCCGCCGCGCCGCCCTGTCATGCCGTCCAGGGGTTGATCGTCGCGACGCCCAGACGTTTGACGTGGCGGGTGTTGCGCGTCGCGATGGTCATGGTCGCAGCGTGGGCGATCGCTGCGATGAGGGCATCGTCGCAGGCTGCTCGTCATCCTCGATACCCGTCCAGCCCGGGAACGAGTACGACCACAATGGGGAGTGTGCGGCGCGGCGAGGGCATGGTCGCCCGCCGTTGGTGGGCGCCCCGCCAGTCGGCGGGACGCCGCCAGTCAGCGGGACGCCGCCACTCGGCGGGGCAAGGACCACTCGGCGGGGCAAGGACGTGGTGGGGAAGCGTGAAGGGCCCCGGCCTGATGGCCGAGGCCCTTCATGCCGTACGTGGTAGCGGGGGCAGGATTTGAACCTGCGACCTCTGGGTTATGAGCCCAGCGAGCTACCGAGCTGCTCCACCCCGC
>JBDIAS010000102.1:0-11241 GCA_039812465.1 Austwickia sp.
AGGGAGATTACGCGGACCCGGCCGTCGTACGCGCGGGCTGCCTCGGCCGCGTGGTCGACCGCCTCTCGGGAGGCGGGGGCCGCCCCGTCCCAGATCACGATCAGCGCCGGGACCTCGCGGGTGCCGAGGAAGGCCTGCTCAAACGTCTCGTCGGTCACGTCCACCACGAGACCGGCGGGGATGGGCCCCGCCGAGGCCCCAGGGGCGGCCGGGCGGCCGAGCGCGGAGAGGTCGACGGCGCCGCGGAGGGCGCCCGAAGAGGATCCAGGCAGACTCATGCCGCCATTGTCCCCCACGGCAGCTCGCGCCGCGCAGGCGACCGTGGGACGAACTGGCTCAATATCCGGACGCTCCCACGACCATCTCGGTGGCCGCGACGAGGTGCGCCCTGCCCTCCTTGGGGAGGCTGAAGACGAGGAACTGGGCCGTCGCCGTCCGGGCCTGCTGCACGAGCGCGGTCCGGCCGGGCACGAAGGCGGAGAAGATGGCCGTGGGCGCCATCTGCTGGCCCGCCTTGATCGCGTAATCGCTGGTCCGCATGATCGTGCCGAAGACCAGAGCCTCGCCGTTCAGTTGCTCCAGCGCGACGTACGGATCGGGCTCCAGCTGGTGGGTGACGGAGATGTCCGCCTCGGCCGCGTACTCCCGCTGCTGCGCCGCGGCGCGGGTGCGCACCTGCCCTGCGAACTCATCCGCGTCGTACGGGGCGTCCTCACGCTCCGTCGTCAGGCCCTCCGCGTAGAGCCGGAGCAGGTCCACGGGGTTGGTCTGGTAGCCGACGCCGTCCGAGACGACCGCTGTCCCGTCCGCAGCCCCCGGGAAGGCGTTGATCTGCGCACCGGGGAGCACCTGCGCGCTCATGGCGAGGCGGTACGGGGTCTGGGCGTTCGTGGCGACGAGCAGGTGGACCCACGGCAGCCCTCCGGGCGTCGGGGTCGAGGAGGCGACGAGGTAGCGGGGGTAATCGACCCCGCGGCTGTTGGCCAGCACCTGGACGTCGCGCAGCTCCGTACTCGCCTTGGGAAGCACGCCCTTGGACACGAGGAGCACCGACCCCCGCGCCGCCCGGGCCCCCTCGCCCGCGTAGGTGCCCGAGATCCGGGTCTCCGCGTCGGCGATCCCCGAACGGATCGTCGCGTCCTGGGTCAGCACTCGGTGGGCGATCCGGTCGGCCTGCTCGCCGGTGACCACGCCGCCCACATCACCCGGGGACCCCGGGGACCCCACGAAGCCGGGCACGCCGCACCCCGCGAGCGCCAGCGCGGAGGCGGCGAGCGCCCCGGCCAGGGCTATCCCGCGGCGCGCAGCGCCGTCGCGGCGTCTCATGAGCCCGCCTCCCTCGAGCGGGCCGGGTCGGCCGGGGACGTCGGCTCGGCGCCCTCCGGTCGCCCTTCCTCCCGCGCGGTCTCCCGCGCGGTCTCCCGCGCGGCGGGCAACACATCGGTCGGCGTGCGGCCGCCCCCGGCGTTGCGCCGGCGACCCAGCAGGCCGCCCGCGGCGAGCAGCGCCGCGCCCAGCGCCGTCACGGCAACGGCCTGCCAGAACCAGGCGGCGTTGGACCAGATCATCGACACGTCAACGGCCTCCTCGCGGGGCTCGCCCGCCGGGCCCGGCAGCACGACCACGGCGAGCGGAAGGCGGCCCAGCGCGACATCCATCTCCGCCGGCGCGCCCTGGACCTGGCCCACGACCACGTCCTCGTTGAGAGTGCGCGGCAGCTGGCCCGTCCCCGAGGTCTCGACGTGGAGAGCCTGCGGCAGGAACCGAACGCCCGAGATCGTCGTCACCCGCGCGTCCCCCACCATCGCGGCGGCGTCCTCCGGCAACGCGGTCTTGAGCATGAGGGGCTGGCCGGAGGCGGCGGATGCGCGCACGTGCACCGGCGACGAGCCGGCGCGGGTCACCCCCTCGCCGAGGATCGTGATGCCCGGGGCGTCCACGTGGTGGGTGACCTCGACCCGGCCGGAGGGACCCACCGACACCGCCACGATCAACCCCAGGACGACCAGGACGGCCCCCAGCGCCAGGGCGAGTGGGGCGAGCACCGCCGATCGGGCGGCCGGGCGATCGGGCACGAGCTGCCCCTTCCTCGTCGGATCATCGCTCGCCCACCTTACCCAGCCGCCACCGGCCCACCAACCGAAGCGGAAGCACCGCAAGGCACGTCCCGAGCCTGCGTTCGGCGTCGTGATGGCGCCCGGCGCGGGGCGCGACTCAGAACCGGGCGGGCTCCCGGTAGACGCCCCACGCCTCTTTCAGGACCCCGCAGATCTCGCCGAGCGTCGCCTCGGCGCGCACCGCCTGCAGCATCGGCGGGATCAGGTTCTCCTCCGTGTCCGCCGCGGCGGCCAGGGCCTTCAGGGACGCGGCGACCTGCGCGTCGTCGCGCTGCTCCCGGCGGCTGCCGAGCGCGCGCACCTGATCGCGCTCGACCTCGTGACTCACCCGGAGGATCTCCAGGTCGTGCGCGACGGAGGCGGTGTGGCAGTTCACCCCGACCACCTTCTTGCCGCCCCGCTCGAGCGCCAGCTGGTAGTGGAACGCGGCGTCGCCGATCTCCGAGGTGAACCAGCCCTCCTCGATCCCGCGCAGCAGCCCCGAGGTCACCGGCCCGATCTCGTGGCGCACCTCGCCGTCCGGCCCGACCTGCTTGCCGATCTCCCCCAGCTGGAGGATCTTGGCGAAGATGGCCTCCGCCTGCTCCTCGATGCGGTCGGTGAGCGCCTCGACGTACCAGCTGCCGCCGAGCGGGTCGGCGACGTTGACGACGCCGGTCTCCTCCATCAGCACCTGCTGCGTGCGCAGCGCGACCTCGGCGGCCTGCTCGGTCGGGAGCGCCAGGGTCTCGTCCAGGGCGTTGGTGTGCAGGCTGTTGGTGCCGCCGAGTACGGCCGCGAGCGCCTCCACCGCGGTGCGCACCACATTGTTCAGGGGCTGCTGGGCGGTGAGCGACACCCCGGCGGTCTGGGTGTGGAAACGCAGCCACTGGGCCTTGTCGGTGCGCGCGCCGTAGCGGTCACGCAGCCAGCGCGCCCAGATCCGCCGGGCCGCGCGGAACTTGGCGATCTCCTCGAAGAAGTCCACGTGTGCGTCGAAGAAGAAGCTCAGACCGGGGGCGAAGCTGTCGACGTCCAGCCCTCGCGAGAGCCCGAGCTCCACGTAGCCGAAGCCGTCCGCCAGCGTGAAGGCCAGCTCCTGCGCGGCCGTCGCGCCAGCCTCACGGATGTGGTATCCCGAGACCGATAGGGGCTTGTAGTTGCGGATGCCCGCGTCGCAGTACTCCATCAGGTCGCCGATCAGGCGCAGGTGCGGCTCGGGGGTGAACAGCCACTCCTTCTGGGCGATGTACTCCTTGAAGATGTCCGTCTGCAGCGTGCCGTTGAGCACCGCGGGGTCGACGCCCTGGCGCTCGGCGGCCACGAGGTACATGCAGAACACCGGGACGGCGGGCCCGGAGATCGTCATCGAGGTGGTGACGGCGCCGAGGTCGATGTCCCGGAAGAGCACCTCCATGTCGGCGGCGGAGTCGATGGCCACGCCGCAGTGGCCGACCTCGCCCAGGCTCATCGGGTCGTCGGAGTCGCGGCCCATGAGCGTGGGCATGTCGAAGGCGACCGAGAGGCCGCCGCCCCCGCGGCCAAGGATCATCCGGTAGCGCTCGTTGGTCTGCTCCGCGTTGCCGAACCCGGCGAACTGGCGGATGGTCCACGTGCGACCGCGATAACCGGTGGAGTGCAGGCCCCGCGTGAAGGGGTACTCCCCCGGCCACCCGATCCGGTCGAAGTGCGGATCGGCGGCGGCCTGCTCCTCGCTCGGCCCGTAACAGGCGTCGACCTCCGCGCCCGACAGGGTGGTGAAGTCCGCGTCGCGGACTGCCCCCGCGGCGAGCGCGGCGTTGTAACGCTGCTGCCAGCGCTGCCGACCCGTCGCCCCCGGGCGGTCCGCGTGGTTGACGTACGTGGGTGCCGTGCCCAGGTCCTTGCTCGCGCTCGTCGTCATGGCCGACAACTTACTAGGGATTCCTAGTAGTTACTAGGTGATCCTAGTACTTTGCGCCGAGCGGCACATGTTCAGAGTCGTTCGTGGGCCCGCGCCCAGGCGTCGTACCCGCCCGTCAGGTGCCGCACGTCGCGGTACCCCGCAGCCAGCAGGTAGTCGAGGACCGCCCCCGAGCGCACGCCGCCCGCGCAGTGCAGCAGCAGTAGCCGCTCCCGGGGGAGCGCCACCCGCCCGCTGAGGATCTTGCCCTGGGGCACCAGGCGCGCGCCCGGGATGGCACCCCCGGCGTGCTCCACCGGTTCCCGGACGTCGATCACGTCCAGGTCGATCTCCCCCGCGTCGCGGCGGGCCAGGAGGTCGTCGAACGCGGCGACATCGAGCTCGCTGCCGACCGGCCGCACGGGGGCCGGCACGGCGCAGGCGAACTCGACCGGCTCCAGCCGCGTCACGGGCTCGCGCGCCGGGTCGCGCCGGATCGGCAGCTCGTCCCAGGTGGCGGCGAGCGCGTCGTAGACCACGAAGCGCCCGACCAGCGGGCGCCCGACGCCGCAGATCAGCTTGATCGCCTCGGCCCCCATCGCGGAGCCGATCGCGCCGCACAGCACCCCGAACACGCCCGCCTCCGCGCAGGACGGCACGAGCGCGGGGTCCGGCGGGGTCGCGAAGACGTCCCGGTAGAGCGGGCCGCGCCCCGGCCAGAACACGCTGACCTGCCCGTCGAAGCGCAGGATCGCCCCCCACACGCACGGCAGGCCCAGGATCTCGCAGGCGTCCGCCACCAGGTAGCGCGTCGCGAAGTTGTCCGTGCCGTCGAGCACGAGGTCGTAGCCGGCCAGGATTTCCAGCGCGTTGTCCACGGTCAGCCGCTGCGCGTGCGTGATCACCCTGAGGTCGCGGTCGATGGCCGCCACGCTGGCCGCCGCCGAGTCCACCTTCGGCCGGCCGACGTCTGCCACGCCGTGCACGACCTGGCGCTGCAGGTTGGACTCGTCCACGACGTCGTCATCGACGACGCCGATCGTGCCCACCCCCGCGGCGGCCAGATAGAGCAGCGCCGGAGAGCCCAGGCCGCCCGCGCCGACGACCAGGACGCGGGCGTTCATGAGCCGCCGCTGGCCTTCCGTACCGATGCCCGGCAGCAGCGCGTGCCGCGCGTACCGCCTCGCTTGCGCGGGGCTCAGCTCTGGGCCGGGATCGACCAACGGCGGGTACGTCTCCGCCGCGCCCGCTCCCCCGGAGTCCCCGCTGCCCACGCTCACCCTCGCCGCTCTCCCTCGCCTCTGCGCGCCGGACGGCGCGCCCGTGCCCCGGGCGCCTACCGGGACGTCCAGCCCCGCAGGCGGACCGACAGGCAGGTGACCGTCCCCTCGAGCTTCTGGAACTCGCTGATGTCGACCTCCTCGACCGTGAGACCGCGCTCCCGGAACATCTGGGCGCTGCGCGGCGCGTCCGCGGCCATGAGCACAGCCCGGGGGCCGAGAAGCACCACGTGGGCCCCCGAGGGCTCGGGGACCTCCTCGTACATGGGCCAGATCGAGCCGTCGACCGCGGCGTCGTGCCCGACGATCGTGCCGTCCGGCAGGGCCGTGACGGCGGACTTCAGGTGCAGCACCGGTCCGAGGGCGACGCCGACGACGTGGGCCCCGAGCGGCGCGATGTGGTCGCGCAGCTGGTGCATCCCCGCCTCGTTGGTCCGCCCGCCGAGGCCGACGCTCACCGTGCCGCCGAACTTCAGCACGTCGCCCCCGTCCAGCGTGGCCGGACCCTCGATCCGGGCGACCCGGTAGCCCAGCGAGCGCACGGCCTCCTCGGCGCCGGCCAGCTCGGCCTGGCGTTCCGGGACCGCGGAGTTGCCCAGGACCGCGAGGTCGCAGTAGACGACCATCGTGTCCTCGATGAACGCGCTGTCGGGGCAGTCGGGGGCGGGGGGCGCTTCGACGATCTCCCAGCCGTGTCGGTGAAAGGCATCCCGATAGGCCTCCCACTGTCGCTCGGCGAGGCCGGCGTCCACCGGTTGCCGCTCCTGATAGGTCAGCACGCCGTCCATCAGCTTCGGGCTGGGACGGCGCATCAGCGCCAGACGACGTTCCATGTCAGCACCTCTCGCGCGTGAGACAGCGGCGAACCCGGCTCCGCGAGCGGGCGCCGCACCCTCATGCTACGCAAGGCCTCCCCGCAGGCCACCCCGACGCTCATCCCGTGATGCGCCCCGCGCCCGCCGGTCGCCGGCCCAGGCGCGCCAGGGAGCGGCGCAGGCCTCCGGGAGCCTCCCGCACCCCGGTGACCTGCGGCACCCGCGCAAGGATCTCCCCCTCGAGGCGCCCCTTCAGCGTGGCCGTCGACGCAGGGCAGTGCGCGCAGGCGCCGGTGAGTCGGATCTCGGCGAAACCGTCACGCAGGCCGACGAACTCGGCTCGCCCGCCGTGCCCGCGCACGTAGTCCCCGGCAGGGCCATCGAGGACGCGGCGCACGGCGGCGGCCACCTCGGCGGCATCGGCATCGGCGGCGGTGGCGTCCGTGCCGCCACCCGTCGCGCCCCCGTCCCGCACGGCCGGCGTCCCGCCGGTGGCCCCCGCGGTCGTCGGCGCGTCCTGGCTCGACCACCCGCCCGGGTCCGCGAGGGCGCTCGCCACGGCGGAGCGCACGCGTTCCCCGTCGTCGGCCCAGGAGGCGTACGGCCCGAGCGTGGTGACCACCGCGGCGTCCTCGCACGCCACGCGCGCGAGCGTGCCGTCGACCAGGCACTCCCCGAGCGCTCCCGGGGCGGCCCGGACGGCGCCTTCGAACGGCAGCACCCCTGGCGGGACCACCCAGCGCAGCGTGCCCGGATCCCCGGGCACCGCCTCCGGGTGCAGGGTCAGCACAGACCGCGTACCGCTCATCGTCGCGCCGCGGCTCACGTCAGCGCCGCCACGATCGTGTGCGCCGCGAAGGCCATGACCCAGGCCACGACGAAGAGGTACGCGAACGCCACCCCCGGCCACTTCCACGTCCCTGTCTCCCGCCGCAGGATCCCGATCGTCGACATGCACTGCAGCGCGTAGACGAAGAACATCAGGAGCGCCGCGATGGTCGGGGGCGTGAAGAGCGGCTCGCCGGCGCGGGGTCCGTCGGCGACCGTCATCGCGCGCAGCGCCGCCTGCGGGTCCTCGGCGTCCTCGGCGGCGGCGATCTGCCCCATCGTGGCGACGAAGACCTCCCGAGCCGACAGCGAGGCCACGACGCCGACGTTGATCCGCCAGTCGAAGCCGAGCGGCTCGAAGACGGGCTGCACGGCGCGGCCCACCCCGGCGGCGTAGGAGTGGTCGATGACGTACGCGGACGCCGCCACCTGATCGGTCGGGTCGACGCCGGCCTGCTGGAGGGCGGCCTCGCCCTGCAGCGGGAGGTTCAGCAGCAGCCACAGGACGATGGTCGTGCCCAGGATGATCGTGCCGACCTTGCGGACGAACGCCATGGCGGAGTCCCACATCGAGAAGACGACGCTGCGCAACCGAGGGATCCGGTAGGGGGGGAGCTCCATGTAGAAGGGCAGGGTGCGCATCTGGCGGGAGGTGACCCTCGTGGTCACCCAGGCGAAGAACATCGCGGAGACCGCGCCAAGCAAGTAGAGCCCGAACATGATCAGCCCCTGGAGCCCGAATGGGCCGACCGAGGCGTCCGCGTCGACGAGCAGGCCGATGAGCAGGATGTAGACGGGCAGCCGCGCCGAGCAGGTCATCAGCGGGGCGCCCATCATCGTGGCGAGACGGTCCCGTGCGGACGGCAGGGTCCGGGTCGCCATGATGCCGGGCACGGCGCAGGCGACCGAGGACAGCAGCGCCACGAAGGCGCGACCCTCCAGCCCGGCCTTCGCCATGATGCGGTCCATCAGCAGGGCGGCCCGCGCCAGATAGCCGACCCCCTCCAGGATCGCGATGAACAGGAACAACAGGAGGATCTGCGGGAGGAAGACGAGCACCCCGCCGACGCCGCCGAGCAGCGCGTTGCCCACGAAGGAGGCGAGCCAGGGCGTCTCGACGTGCTCGGCGACCAGCGAGCCCAGCCACGCGAAGAACGTCTCGATGCCGTCCTGCAGCGGGGCCGCCAGCGTGAAGATGCTCTGGAAGAAGCCGAACATCACCGCGAAGAAGAGGACCGAGCCGGCCACCGGGTGCAGGAGCACGGCGTCGATCCGCCGGGTCCGCGCGTCCACGTGGGGGACTTCGTAGGTCGCGGTCGCCAGAACGGACTCGATCCAGCCGCCCAGCTCGGCCGGGTCCAGCGGCGGCAGGACGGCCGGCGCGCTCCAGGACTCCACGCGGGCGAGCTGCTCGCGCAGCGCCCGGACGCCGTCCGCGCGCCCTCCCACGACCTCCACCACGCCCACGCCGATGGCGCGGCTCAGCGCCTCCGGGTCGATGGCCCCCTCGCGCTGCTTCATCTCGTCGCCGAAGGTGAGCACGGCGAGCACCGGCCGTCGGTGGTGCAACACCTGGGACAACAGCCGCAGAGACCGGCGCAGCGTGGTGACGTCGAGCACGACCAGCAGGCCGTCGGGCGTGGCCACCCGGCCGTCCTCGTCGTCCAGGACCTGCGCGACGACCGCCTCGTCGGGGCTGATCGGGTCCAGGCTGTAGGTGCCGGGCAGGTCTTCGATCACCACGGTCTGCCCGCCCACGCTGGTGCGTCCCTCGTAGCGCGCCACCGTGACCCCGGGGTAGTTACCGGTCTTCGCCCGCAGCCCGGTCAGGGCGTTGAACAACGTGGTCTTGCCGGAGTTGGGGCTGCCCACGAGCGCGAAGCGTCGGGTGCCCGTGAGCGTCGGGGTCGGTGCCTGCGCGGGCCCGCAGTGCCCGCTCACGAGGCGGGCCGGACGAAGACGGAACGGGACAACTCCCGGCGCAACGCCACCTCGTAGTCCGCGACGCGGAAGACCGACGGATCGCCGAGGGGGGTCCGGCGGACGAACTCGATCGCAGCACCGGGCGCGAGTCCGAGGTCGAACAACCGGCGGGCGCAGTCCGGGGTGCAGGCGTCGTCGATGCCGAGCACGACAGCCCGTTCCCCCCTCGCCAGCTCCGTCAATCGGCGCCCACGACCCGCGCCTCGTCCGGAGTCGACGCGCACGCGCCGCTCGGTGAGGGCCCTGCTAACTGCGGACATGGTGATTCCCTTCTCCCTTTCCGCTGTGAAAGGCACTGCTCGAGACCTTGTACGCGCTGGTCAGGACGGTTCCGAGAGGCGGATGTCACGGCGATAGTGCCACGTGGAATTAGGTTAGCCTAACCTGGCTGCGGGAGGGAGGGGTCGCCCGCTTCGTGGCCGAGGTCACAGGAGCGTCGTGGCCGGTCGTCCCGCCCACAGCCCTCCTACCGCGGGAGCGCGCCGGCCCGATCGTCGAAGTCGGCGTTGCCCCGGCGGACCTTCTCCAGCAGCCGGTAGAGCAGGTCGCGTTCCTGCTCCGTCAGGTCCTCCAACGCGAAACCGTCGGCCACGAGCGTCGCGGTGGCCTGCGCCACCACCTCTCGCCCCTGCGCCGTGATCGCCGCCAGCGTCCCGCGCCCGTCGTCCGGGTTGGGGACGCGCTCCACGAACCCCTGTTCGGCCAGCTTCTTCACGATGTGGGTCACGCTCGTGGGGTGGACCATGAGGCGGTCGCTCAGCTTGGTCATGGCGAGCCTGCCGTCACGGGAGAACTCCAGCAGCGTCAACGCCTCGAACCGGGGGAACGTGAGCTCGTACGGGGCGAGCAGCGCGTCGTAACGCCCGAGCAGCACCTGCTGCACGCGCATCACGCTCGTCGCGGCGGCCATCGACGCCGGGACGGCGTCCTCGCCCCAGCGCCGTCCCCACAGATCAGCCGCACGACGGATCGGGTCGAAGGGTAGCGGTGGACGGCTGGGCATTCCACGAGCCTATCGGCCGACCGGCCTCAGGTGATGCCGGCGACGACCCGGTCGGCGGCGGCGTACGGGTCGGAGGTGCCGCTCACGACCTCCTCGGCGAACGCCTCGATGCCGCTGCCCGAACGCAGATCGCCCATGCGCGTCCGGAGAGTCGCGAGGGCGATCGCCTCGATTTCGTCCCCGGCGCGGCGCAGGCGGCGGCGGTGCAGTTCGCCGCGCTCCCCCATCCACGCGAAGTGCTCCTCCACGGCCTGGGCCGCCTCTTCCACGCCCTCGTCGCGCGAGGCGACCGTCTTCAGCACCGGCGGGCGCCAGAGGTCCTGGTCCGAACGGTCGCCGAGGCTGATCATGTGTCGGATGTCGCGGACCGTGGAGTCGGCGCCCTCCCGGTCGGCCTTGTTGACCACGAACAGGTCACCGATCTCCAGGATCCCCGCCTTGGCGGCCTGGATCCCGTCGCCCATACCCGGCGCGAGCAACACGATGGTCGTGTCGGCCAGGCCGACGATCTCGACCTCGGACTGCCCGACGCCGACGGTCTCCACGAGGATCACCTCGCATCCGGCGGCATCGAGCACGCGGATCGCCTGGGGGGTCGCCCAGGACAGGCCGCCGAGGTGTCCGCGGCTCGCCATCGAGCGGATGTATACCTCCGGGTCGAGTGCGTGGTCCTGCATCCGGACGCGGTCGCCGAGGAGCGCGCCTCCGGAGAACGGCGAGCTCGGGTCGACGGCGAGGACACCGACGCGCTTGCCCCGCCGGCGGAACGCGGCGACGAGGGCGTTGGTCGACGTCGACTTGCCGACGCCGGGGCTTCCCGTGATCCCGATGATGTGCGCGTGGCCGGTGTGCGGGGCGAGCGCCGCCATCACCTCCCGCAGCGCGGGCGACGCGTCCTCGACCAGGGAGATCAGTCG
The DNA here is from genome assembly GCA_039812465.1 of Austwickia sp. GTDB lineage: Bacteria > Actinomycetota > Actinomycetes > Actinomycetales > Dermatophilaceae > Austwickia. The sequence continues at coordinate 10,805 of JBDIAS010000102.1, forward strand.
GGCCACCGCGCGCGGCGCCCCGGCGCGGGCCTGCTCGACGAGGGCGGGGACGTCGACGGTGCGGCGAGGCATGAGGCGGCCTTCCGGTCGGGGGCGGTCCAGGCGGGCGTACCGGCGGGCCTGCTGGCCTGGTGCGTTCACGGGCCCCGCACGCGCACACCGGCGCGACCACTCTAGCCACGAGCGCGCGCTGATGGGCGGGACGAACCCCGTCGGCACGGCCCTACGAGGCAGGTCGCGGCCCTAGGCTGGTGCCCATGACCGGACTGTTCACCCACATCGACCACATCGGCATCGCCGTACCGGACCTCGACGCGGCCATCGCGTTCTATGAGGAGAAGTACGGGATGACGATGGCCCACCGGGAGACCAACGAGGAGCAGGGCGTGCAGGAGGCCATGATGGCCGTCGGCGACTCGACCTCGTGCATCCAACTG
>JBDIAS010000103.1:0-11233 GCA_039812465.1 Austwickia sp.
CGATCGAGGAAGGGCACCTCGGTGAAGAGCATGGACAGGTTGGCGGCGAACTTCGGCATGGTGGTCTCCGGGAATCACTGGGGCTCTGGCGAGATGGGGCGGCGGCCTTGGCGGACGGGCGGTGGCTCTAGCGGGACTCAGGCGAGCTGCTGCTGGGCGCGGGCGAAGAAGTCGACGTCGCCGAAGTTGCCGGACTTGAGGGCGAGTTCGGTGGTGCCGTCGAGGGAACGGACCCACGGGACGCCGGGCGCGATCTGCGGGCCGACGTGGAAGCCGTCGATGCGCAGCGAGGTGCTGACCGCGCCGGAGGTCTCCCCGCCGGCGACGATGAACCGGGTCACGCCCGCCTCCCGCAGCGCGGTGGCGAGCCAGGCGAAGAGGTCCTCGATCGCGGCGCTGGTCCGCTCGGCGCCGTGGCGGGCCTGCAGGGCCTTGACGTGCTCGGGCGGGGCGGTGGCGAAGACGAGGGGCGCGGGTCCGTCCTGCGGGCGGCCGAGCACCCACGCCAGCACCTCCGCCCGGTAGGCGTCGGGGTCGGCCAGCAGCCGGTCCACGTCGACCTCCAGGGCCGGGCCGGCCTCCCGGTAGGCGGCGACCTGGCGGTTCGTCATGACCGAGCACGACCCGGAGAGCACCACGGCCCGCCCGGGGACGCTGCGCCACGCCGCGGCCGGGTCGGCGTCCTCGTCGGCGGTGAGCGCCCGGGCGATGCCGGCGCCGAGTCCCGAGCCACCGGTGACCAGCGCGAAGTCGGCGACAGCCCGGCCGATCACGTCGAGGTGGGCGTCGCTCAGCGTGTCGAGCACCGCGTAGCGGACCCCCTGGCCGCGCAGCGCCTCCAGGGCGTCGGCGACGGCCTGCGGACCCTGCTCGACGACGTCCCAAGGGACGTTGCCCGCGCTGCCGGTGCTCTGCGCCTCCATGACGCGCATGAGGTTCGCGTCGGTCATCGGGGTGACGGGGTGATGCTCCATCCCCGACTCGTTGAGGGGGACCGCGCCCGCGAACAGGTAACCGAAATAGACCGAACGGCCGTTGACGGGCAGCGACGGGCAGATGACCGTGAGGTCTTCGCCGAGGGCGTCGAGCAGGGCGTCGGTGACGGGGCCGATGTTGCCGGCAGGGGTGCTGTCGAACGTGGAGCAATACTTGAAGAAGAACCGCTCCGCCCCGACCTGCTGCAACCAGCGCAGCGCCCCCAGGCTCAGGTCGACGGCCTCGGTGGACGGGATCGAGCGGCTCTTGAGGCTGACGACGATGGCGTCGACCTCATCGAGCGGCGGCTCGTCGGTCGGGACCCCGCTGACCTGCACGGTGCGCAGACCGTTGCTGACCAGGAAGCCCGCGATGTCGGTGGCGCCCGTGAAGTCGTCGGCGATCACGCCCAGGCGTACGGTCATGGATCCTCCTCGTTGAGTCCACCGCCGGTGGTGTGAGCGCACTCTGGCACACGTACGGCGCAGTCGCGCTGACATGCGCTGCGGTGCGCGCTACGGCGTCAGCGCCGCGGTGTCACTGCTTCGGTGTCACTGCTCCGGCGCCACCGCTCCGGCGTGCTCACAAGGTACATCAAGAAGTCACAGAAAGGAACAGAAACGTACAGGGTCGCCCGGACACTTCCCGCCCGTGGGCGGGAAATGTACGCGGGGAGCTGGGGTTTGGCGTGCGGATGCCGCCCGTGGGCGGGGAATGTACGAGTCTGCGCTGGTGGGGGTCGCCACTTCGTGTCCGTGGGCGGGAAATGTACGCGGGGAGCTGGGGTTTGGCGTGCGGATGCCGCCCGTGGGCGGGAAATGTACGGGGGGAGTGGGGTTTGGCGTGCGGATGCCGCCCGTGGGCGGGAAATGTACGAGTCTGCGCAGGTGGGCGTCGCCACTTCGTGCCCGTGGGCGGGAAACGTACGCATCCGGCGCGCCGTCAGAGGCGAGCGAGCGGGTTCTCCAGCCAGCCCGTCGGGGCCTTGTCCAGCAGCGCCGCTGCGGTCATGGGCCGCCCGAGGTGGTAGCCCTGCGCGTACGCGATCCCGAGCCGCGCCACGGCCTGCAGCTGCTCCATCGTCTCGATGCCTTCGGCGACGGCGGGTACGCGCAGGTCGTGCAGCAGCGTCGCCACGTGCCGCAGCAGCAGTTGGCCGTGCACGTCGCTGGAGCTCACCAGCCCGCGGTCGATCTTCACGAGGGCCCAGTCCCAGGCGTCGAGGAACTGGTAGGTCGCGTAGCCCGCCCCGAAGTCATCGATCGCCAGCTCGATCCCGTGCCGGCGCAGCCCCCGCGCCACGTCCGCGTGCGCGTCCGTCCAGCGCAGCGAGTGCCGCTCGGTCATCTCCAGCAGCAGGTCCACGGGCGCGTCGTCGAACCGCTCCACCAGCCACGACAGCGTCACGTTGTCGCTGCGCAGCTGCTCGAACTCCAGGTTGATCGCCAGCCGGAGCCGGCGGTCCGTGGCGGCGCTGACCTGCCCCATCACGTCGAGCGCCTGCTCGCTGATCAGCAGCGCGAGCTCGTCCAGCATGCGGGTCCGGGCGGCGGAATCCACGAGGGTCTCCGGGGAGATGACGCCCAGCTCGGGGTCGGTCACCCGCAGCAGCGCCTCGAACCCGGTCACGACGCCGGTCGCGACGGACACGATCGGCTGGTACTCCACCCGGATCTCCCGCTCGTCCAGCAGCTCACGGACCCGCCGTCGTTCGTCGGCCCAGCGGGGCGGGCCGTGGCTCTCCGACGTGCGCTTGGCGGCCCGCATCGCGGCCTCGGCCTGGCGGATCACGGCGTCGACGTCGTCCTCGCGGCCCGCGACCGCGGCGCCGGCGCTGACGTTCACCTGCAGCAGCTGGTCGCCGACCCGCATCGGTTGGCGGATGCGCGCGGTCAACCGCTCGGAGACGGCGTGCGCCCGCGCCGGTTCGCCCTCCCCGGTCGGGAAGGCCACCAGGAACTCGTCGCCGCCGAACCGCCCGGAGATCATGCCCCCGTCCTGCATCCCGCGGATGCGGGCGCCCACCTCGCGGAGCACCTGGTCGGCGTCGAGGTGCCCCAGGCGGGTGTTGATGGTCTTGAAGTGGTCGAGGTCCAGGAACAGCACAGCCACGCGGTGCCCCGGCTCGCAGGTCGCGGCGAGCTCGCGGAGGTCCTCCCGGAACCGGGGGACGCTCGCGAGGCCGGTGAGCGCGTCGGTCGACGTCTGTTGCTGGAGTACGGCTTCGCGGCGTGCCGCCGTCCGCGAGGCCTCTGCCATCGCGATCAGCGCGTGCACGACGTCCCGGTCCGCATCCGCGAAGGGCGGGCGACGCCACGATCGGTACGCGGTGAGCTGTCGGTCTCCCGACGGGAGCATCACGCTCAGCCGGTGAGCAAAGCGCCCCGAGCCGGAGCGGCCTGAGTCGGAGCGGCCTGAGTCGGAGCGGCCCGAGTCGGAGCGCCCTGAGTCGGAGCAGCCCGAACCGGAGCGCCCCGACTCCGGATCGTGGGGCTCGTACTCGACCCGGAGCGAGCAGGTGGCCCGCGCCGCGTGGTGACGCAGGCTCTCCTCGAGGTCGTCGGCGGGCCACGGCAGATCCTGCGCCGCCGACAGCAGGGACCGGACGCCGCGGCGGAGGGCGACCAGCCAGGCGATCGCGGCGGCCGCGCAGGTCACGACGACAACGATCAGGGCGCCGACCATCACGACGCCGACCATCGGGACGCCGACCATCGAGACGCCGACGCCAGGGACGCCGACTCCGGCCCAGGATGCCCAGGTGTCCACGGTCATCCCCCCGATCGAGCATGCGTGGCGCGCCCCGCTCGGACGGCGGCGGGTTGCTCTGTTCGTCTGACCTGTCGTCTGACGCGCGCCCGAGTTGACGATTGTGAACCGGCCGGATCCTGCGCAACCTCCCGGCGAAGGGCCGAGGGCGGGGTGACAATCGGGGCATGACCGCGTCCGGCACCCCCACGACGTTGACGTTCCTCGGAGCTGCGGGAGGGGTGACCGGGTCGAAGTACCTGCTCACCGTCGGCGAACGGCGCATCCTCGTCGACGCGGGCATGTTCCAGGGGGAGAAGGAGCTACGGCAGCGGAACTGGGCGGACTTCCCGGTGCCGCCCGACACGCTCACCGACATCCTGTTGACCCACGCGCACCTCGACCACTGCGGCTACCTCCCGCGGCTGGTGCGCGACGGCTTCTCGGGGCCGATCTGGTGCACGGCCACGACCGCCCGGCTCGCCGAGATCGTGCTGCGCGACGCCGCCTTCCTGGCCGAACGGGACGCCCTGGACGCCGCCGAGGGCGGCTGGTCGAAACACCACCCGCCGCTGCCGCTCTCCACGATCACGGACGTCGAAAACACCCTGCCGCTGCTGACGGCGGTGGACTACGACCGGGACCTCGACCTGCGCGACGGCGTGTGGGCCCGCTACACGCGGGCCGGGCACATCCTCGGCGCCGCCTCGATCCGCGTGGAGACGCCCGAGACCTCGGTGCTGTTCTCCGGGGACCTCGGGCGGGCGGAGCACCCCGTCCTGCTGGCCCGGGAGATTCCGCAGGGCGCGGACTACGTGCTGGCGGAATCCACGTACGGAGACCGCGACCACCCGCGCCCCCGCAACCTCCCCCACGAGGACTTCGCGGACGTCATCCGGCGCACCATCCAGCGCGGCGGCTCGGTCCTGGTGCCCGCGTTCGCGGTCGACCGCACCGAGGTGGTGCTCAGCGTGCTGGCGGAGATGCGCCGGTACGACCGCATCCCGCAGGTCCCGATCGTCGTGAACTCCCCGATGGCGCTGGCCGCGCTGCAGGTCTATCGCGAGTCCCCGGAGGAGCTTCGCAGGGACCTTGACCTGCCCGAGATCCTCAACGACATCGTGGAGGTGCGCTCGGCGGAGGACTCCCGCGGCTATACGGAGGGCCGCCACTCGCCGAGCATCATCGTCTCGTCGTCGGGGATGGCGACGGGTGGGCGGGTCCTGCACCACCTGGAACGGATGCTCCCCGACCCGCGCAACGCCGTCGTGTTCACCGGCTACCAGGCTGTCGGCACCCGCGGTCGCAACCTCCTCGAGGGGGCGACGAAGCTGAAGATGCGGGGGCGGTACGTGGCCGTGCGCGCCGAAATCCTGCAGGACCGCGAGTTCTCGGTGCACGCCGACGCGTCCGAGATGATCGCGTGGCTGCGGCAGCTGAACCCGCCGCCCGACACCGTCTTCTGCGTCCACGGTGAGGTGGAGGCCACGGCGACGCTGGCCGAGCGCATCGAGCGCGAGGCGGGTCTGGAGGCGGTCGTGCCCCACCTGGACGAGGTGGTCGCCCTGATCCCCCCGACGCGGGTCGTTGCGGAGCGGGTCGCGGCTCATCCCGTACGGCTGTCCCCCTCCGCACGGCCGCTGCCGGCGTCCGACCAGCCGCTGTCCCCGGCGGACGTGGCCGCGCGCGCCGCGTCCGGCTCACTCCCGCTGACGATCTCGCTCGGCGGGCTGCCGCTGCACGGAATCCGCGTCGAGGGCGACCTGCGCCCCAGCGCGGTGGACGACATGACCCTGGTGCTCGAGGGGTCGATCACCCTGCACTTCGACCGAGGCGCCCTCGCGGAGGTGGGGGCCTTGGCAGGTGTCGGCGCGGACGCGGGGGCTCGTGCCGTTGCGGACGCGGAGCCCGGGGTCGTCGCGGACGAGGGTTAGGGCGTAGCGGTCAGGCGTTCATGCGTGCCTGGCCGGAGGTCTCTCCGGGCAGGCGGTCCTGCGGGGTGTCGGCCGGCGCGGGCGAGGGGGCGGCGGGCTGAGGCGAGTAGCCGCGACGCTCGGCGCGCTTCCGGCCGCGGGAGCCCTTGCACCCGCCGCCGAACAACCAGCCCAGGCTGGCGGTCACGATGAGCGCACCGAGGATGACCGAGCGGACCGGTTGGGGGGCGCCGAGCACCCACGAGATGCCCAGCAGGATGCCCAGGGCGGGGACGATGCGGCCGTAGATGAAACCGCTGTCGAGGCGGGAGATGTTCATGGGGGTCCTCCAGGGCCAGTGGCCGGGTCGGGTCGGGTCGGACGAGCGGGTGGATTCCGTTCGAGCGGGTGGATTCCGTTATTGATTACTGTGCCGGGCCAGGGCTCGCGCGGACAGTGCCGGTCGTCACGAGCCACCCATGACATCCGTCAGGGGCGGCGAGCGGCACTGGCGGCGAGCGGCACTGGCGGCGACCGTGGCCGTGTCTGTGTGGCCAGGCGGCCCGCGGGCAGCGACGTGAAGCCCGTGAGTGGTTTGCGCCGTGAGTGGTTACGCCGTGAGTGGTTACGCCGTGAGTGGTTACATGGAGACCGTGCCTGACCTGCCAGCCCTCATCGACGCACCCACGCCGGCCCTCGTGGTGGACCGCGCGGTGCTGGACGCCAACATCGCCGGAATGGCCCAGGTGGCGAGCGCGGCCGGCGCCACGCTCCGGCCGCACGTCAAGACCCACAAGTCGGTCGAGATCGCGCGGCGGCAGGTGGCGGCGGGCGCCCACGGCATCACGGTGGCCACCGTCGCCGAGGCCGAGGCGTTCGTGGGGGCGGGCTTCGACGACGTGTTCGTCGCCTACCCGCTGTGGGTCGACGACGCGCGCGGGGCCCGGCTGGCGGCGCTGACCGAGCGGGCCGCCATCGCCGTCGGCTGCGACTCGGCGGCCGCGGCGACGCGGCTCGCCGAGGCGGTCGGGGGTGCCCCGGTGAGGGTGCTCGTCGAGGTCGACTCGGGCCACCACCGCACGGGCGTGTGCCCGGCGCGCGCCGGGGAGGTGGCCCGGGCGGCTCGCGACGCCGGGCTGGAGGTCGTCGGCGTGTTCACGTTTCCGGGCCACTCGTACGGCCTCGGGCAGCGCGCCGCCGCAGCCCTGCAGGAGCGGCGGGCGCTTTCGGCTGCGGCCGGATCGCTGCGGGCCTACGGCATGGCCGCGGGGGTCGTGAGTGGCGGATCCAGCCCGAGCATGGCGTACGTGGATTCCGGCGTCTGCACCGAATGGCGGCCTGGCGCCTACGTATTCAACGACGCCCAGCAGTGGGAGCTGGGCGCGTGCGCGCCGGAGCAGATCGCCCTGACCGCGTACGCGACCGTAGTGAGCCGCGGCCGCGGACGCGTGGTGCTCGACGCGGGCAGCAAGACGCTGGCAGCCGACCGGCCGGCCTACGCGAGCGGTCACGGCCGCCTCCTCGACCACCCCGACGCGCGCATCGTGCAGCTCAGCGAGCACCACGCGGTGGCGGAGTTCCCTTCTGGCCACGCGGAGGAGGTGCCGGCGCTGGGGTCGATCGTGCGCGTCGTGCCGAACCACTGCTGCAACGCCGTGAACCTGGCCGACGAGTTCGTGGTCGTGGACGAGGGCCGACAGGTCGACCGCTGGCGGATCGACGCCCGGGGCGCCAACACCTGAGGCGGGCGTCCATGTCGCGATCCGGACGGGCGGGAACATCCGGCGCCGGGGATTCGTACCTGCTCTGAAGGGCCTGATGCCCGACGAATCCTCTTCGGTACGAACGGAGCTCAACCATGGTGACCATTCCTTCGACGCTGCGCGACGTCGTACTTCTGCTCGCCCGCCTCCTCCTCGGGGTGGTCGTGTTCGCGCACGGGTGGCAGAAGTTCATGCTCAACGGCCTGGAGGCCACCACCGCCGGGTTCGAGCGGATGGGCGTCCCGCTGCCCACCGTGGCCGCCCCGTTCACCGCCACGATCGAGGTCGTGACCGGGATCGCGATCATCCTGGGAGCGCTGATGCCGCTGGCCGCGGCCCTCGTGGTCTTCGTGATGGCGGGCGCGGCGCTCATCGTGCACGTGCCCAACGGCCTGTTCGCCAGCGACGGCGGGTGGGAGTTGGTCGGCGTGATCGGCGCCGCGGCAGCGATTCTGGGCGTCGTCGGCGCGGGCCGGTACAGCCTGGACGCGGCGCTGACCTCCCGTCGGGGGGCCGTGCGCGAGGAAGAGCTGGTCGCGACGCGGTGAGACGCGCGACGTCCACGCGTTAGCTGCCGGCTGCCAGGGCGTTCAGGGCCTCCAAGGCGACGTGCACCGCCGGGCTCAGCGGGTCCGCGCGGGGGAGGTCGTCCAACGGGAACCAGGCGGCCAAGTCGGTGGTCCCGTCGACCTCGACCGTCCCCAGGGCGCCGCCGGTGACGTGCGCGGCGTAGAGGAGCTGGACTCCCTTGTACGGGCGGTCCGGCGTGACCCCCTGATCGAGGGTGAACGTGCGGGCGGTGAGCGGCCCGTCGATCGCGACGTCGTAGCCGGTCTCCTCGTACACCTCACGCACCACGGCCTCCTCGGGCGTCTCGTGGAACTCGACGCCGCCGCCAGGCAGGGTCCAGCAGGCCGTGCCGCGGCCGGTGCCGTTGTACCAGGTCAGCAGCAGGTGCGGTCGTCCTGGCCGTTCGATCGGACGCTCGCGGTCCGCGTGCTCAGGCGGCGGGGCCTCGGGCGTCAGGTAGCGGGTCGGGTCGTCGACGACGACGGCGTACGCGGCGAGCCGGGTGTCGTACTCCGTGAAGTGCACGCTGCGATTCTCCCGTAATGCTTCGGTTGTCCCCGGTGCGGCCTGGTGCCTGGCGGGGGCGCGGCGGAGACGTCGGGGTCAGCCCACCCAGGAGCGGGCGTTGCGGAACATCCGCAGCCACGGGCTGGGCCGGTCCAGGGGCCCGTCGGTCCAGGACATCTGCGCGTTGCGCAACACCCGCTCCGGGTGCGGCATCATCGCGGTGAACCGACCGTCGGGCGTGGTGACCGCGGTCAGGCCGCCGGGCGACCCGTTGGGGTTCGCGGGGTACGCGGTGGCGGGCCGGCCGTCGGCGTCGACGTACCGCACGGCCCGCAACACGGACGCCTCGTCGCCGCGGGCGGCGAAGTTCGCGTAGCCCTCCCCGTGCGCGACGGCGATCGGCAACCGCGACCCGGCCATCCCGGCGAAGAAGAGCGACGGCGAGTCGAGGATCTCCACGAGGGAGAGCCGGGACTCGTACTGCTCGGAGAGGTTCCGGGTGAACCGCGGCCACGCCTGCGCGCCGGGGATCAGGTCCGCCAGCGCGGCGAACATCTGGCAGCCGTTGCAGATCCCGAGGCCGAAGGTGTCCGGGCGAGCGAAGAACGCGGCGAACGCCTCGGTGAGCGCGGGGTTGAACAGCACCGAGCGGGCCCAGCCCTCGCCGGCGCCCAGCGTGTCGCCGTAGCTGAACCCGCCGCAGGCGACCAGCCCGACCGCGTCGGCGAGGTCGAACCGGCCCGACTGCAGGTCGGTCATGTGCACGTCGAACGCGTCGAAACCGGCGCGGTCGAACGCGAACGCGGTCTCCACGTGGGAGTTCACGCCCTGCTCGCGCAGGACGGCGACCCTGGGTCGCGCGCCGGTGGAGACGTACGGGGCGGCGAGGTCCTGCTCCGGGTCGAAGGTCGGCGCGACGAGGAGGCCGGCGCGGGCCGACCCGATGGACTCGGCGAACGCCGCGTGCTCCTGGTCCGCGCACTCCGGGTTGTCCCGCAGCGCGCTGATGCGCCACGAGACTTCGTCCCAGGCGAGCGCCAGGTCGCGCAGGGGCTCATCCAGCGACGCCTGGCCGGCGATCGCGACGCGGATCCTCGGCTCATCGCCGGCGTCATCCGTGGTCGGGCGGGGCGTGGTGCCGTCGACCCTGCGGGAGCAGGCGCCCAGCCCGTGGGCGGCGAGGACCGCCAGCGCCTCGTCGGCGCGGTCGCTGGGGACCGCGAGCAACGCGCCCAGCTCCTCGGTGAACAGCGCGGCGACGGAGGGGAACTCCAGGTCGACGCCGACCGCGCCAGCGAGGGCCATCTCGCACGCCGCGGCCCAGGCGCCGCCGTCGGAGCGGTCGTGATAGGCCGTCAGCCAGCCCCGGTCTCGCAGGTCGTTTACCGCGTCCACCAGCGCGATCAGCCGCGCCGGGTCGTCCAGGTCCGGTACGGCGCCGCCGAACTCGCCGCCCACCTGGGCGAGGATCGAGCCGCCGAGACGGTCGGCGCCCGATCCCAGGTCGACCAGCAGCAGCGCGCTCCCCGCGGTCAGCTGGGGCGTGAGCGTGCCTCGTACGTCGGGCAGCGCCGCGAACGCGGAGACCACGAGCGAGACCGGCGAGATGACCTGCAGGGGCTCGTTCGTTGCCGGATCGGTCCAGCGCGTCCGCATCGACAGGGAGTCCTTGCCGACCGGCACCGAGATGCCCAGGGCGGGGCACAGCTCCATCGCGACCGCGTGCACGGTGTCGAACAGCGCTGCGTCCTCGCCCTCTTCGCCGCAGGCGGCCATCCAGTTGCAGGACAGCTTGACCCCGGACAGCGTGATCGGCGCCGCCAGGAGGTTGGTGATCGCCTCCCCGACGGCCATCCGGCCCGACGCGGGCGCGTCGACCGCGGCGAGCGGGGTGCGCTCCCCGGTGGCCATCGCCTGCCCGGCGAGCCCCACGTAGTCGGACAAGGTGACGGCGACGTCCGCCACCGGTACCTGCCACGGCCCGACCATCTGGTCGCGGTGGGTGAGGCCGCCGACGGTGCGGTCGCCGATGGTGATCAGGAACCGCTTGGAGGCGACGCTGGGGTGGCGTAGCACGTCGTACGCGATCCGGAGTAACGACTCGTCGCGCAGGGCGGAGGCGTCGAACGGCCGGGCGGAGCGCGCGACCCGGGACACGTCGCGGGTCATCCGCGGGGGCTTGCCGAGCAGGACCTCCAGCGGCATGTCGATGGCGAGGTCGGCCGTCGCGTCGGTGGCGGCGTCCACGTCATCGTCGGTGGGCTCCGGGCCGGGGGCGAGGACCAGCTGGCCGTCGCCCCGGGCGACGCCGACGACGGCGTACGGGCAGCGTTCGCGGGCGGCCAGATCCGCGAACAGGGCGAGGGAATCGGGCGCGATCGCGAGCACGTACCGCTCTTGCGATTCGTTGCACCACGCCTCCGCCGGGGACAGGCCGGTCTCCTCCAGCGGGACGGCGGACAGGTCGAACCGGGCGCCCATCCCGGCGTCGTCGACGAGCTCCGGGAACGCGTTGGACAGGCCGCCCGCGCCGACGTCGTGCACCGACAGGATCGGGTTTTCCGCGCCGAGACCCCAGCAGTGGTTGATGACCTCCTGGGCCCGGCGCTGCATCTCGGGGTTGCCGCGCTGCACCGAATCGAAGTCCAGCTCAGCGGCGTTCACGCCCGCCGCCATCGACGACGCGGCCCCGCCGCCCATCCCGATCCGCATCCCGGGCCCGCCGAGCTGCACGAGCAGCGTGCCGGGGCCGAACGC
>JBDIAS010000104.1:0-11225 GCA_039812465.1 Austwickia sp.
CCGTGACCTGCGGGGGCGAGAAGGTGCTGACCCGCGCGCAGGCGCTCGTCCAGCTGGCCGGGGACGAGCGCTGAGCCTCCTGGCGGTCGAGCGGTTGGCCGCCTGGCGGGACCAGCGTTGAGCCACCCGGCGGGACCAGCGTTGGGCCACCCGGCGGGGGACGAGCGTCGAGCCGGCGGGCCCCCCCGGCCCGGGCGATCACCACTGTGAGGAGCACCGTTTCTGATGCCTGAAGAGCGCCCCGTACCCCTGAGTGAGCTGACCACGATGCGCGTGGGCGGCGCGCCGCGCGCGATGGTCGCGGCGCTTACCGCCGACGAGCTGATCGAGGCCATCCAGGACGTGGACACGGGCGGAGGGCACCTGCTGGTGGTCTCCGGCGGATCCAACCTCCTGGTCGCGGACGAGGGGTTCGACGGCACCGCCGTCCGCGTGGCGAGCCGCGGCATCGCGCTCGGGTCGGCAGACCTGTGCGGCGGGGCGGTCGTGACGGTCGCTGCGGGGGAGTCGTGGGACGACTTCGTCAACTACAGCGTGGAGCAGGGGTGGGCCGGGATCGAGGCGCTGTCCGGGATCCCCGGCCTGGTCGGGGCGACCCCGATCCAGAACGTGGGGGCGTACGGGCAGGAGGTCGCCCAGACCATCTGGTCGGTGCGCGTGTGGGACCGCGCCCAGCAGGCGGTGCGTACGTTCGCCAACGCGGACTGCGGATTCGCGTACCGCACTTCGAGGTTCAAGGGCACGGACCGGTACGTCGTGCTCGACGTGACGTTCCAGCTCGAGATCGCCGACCTGAGCCGGCCGATCGCGTACGCGGATCTCGCCGCCGGACTCGGCGTCGAGCTGGACGCGCGGGTGCCGCTGGCGCGGGCGCGCGAGGCCGTGCTGGAGCAGCGACGGCGGCGCGGCATGGTCCTGGACGACGCCGACCACGACACGTGGAGCTGCGGCTCGTTCTTCACCAACCCGATCCTCGCCCCGGGGGAGTACGAAGCCCTGGCGGCGCGCGTCCGGGAACGGTTGGGCGACGATGCGGCCCCGCCTCGGTTCCCGGCGGAGCTGGCCGACGCGCCGGACGCGGTGAAGACCAGCGCGGCCTGGCTGATCGATCACGCCGGCTTCGCCAAGGGGTACGGCCTTCCCGGGCCGGCCGCCCTCTCGACCAAGCACGTCCTGGCGCTCACCAACCGCGGCGGGGCGTCGGCCGCGGACCTGATCGGGCTGGCCCGCCGGGTGCGCGACGGCGTGCGTGAGGCGTTCGGGGTGGAGCTGGTGAACGAGCCGGTCCTGGTAGGCGTTGAGCTCTGATCCGTACCTTCCTCGCCCGTGGGCGGGAAATGCCCGCGGGGTGCTGGGGTTTTGCGTGCAGGTGTCGCCCATGGGCGGGAGATGTCCGGGGTGACCTGGGGTTTTGCGTGCAGGTGCCGCCCATGGGCGGGAAATGCCCGCGGGGACCTGGGGTTTTGCGTGCAGGTGCCGCCCATGGGCGGGAAATGTACGGGTCCCGCGTTCCGGACCGCCCACCGGAGATCCGTGGCCGCTCAGCCGGGGTCCGGCGCCGCCAGCCAGTCGTGGACCCCGGCCATGAGCGCGGCCCGGATCTCCTGCGGCGCGCGGCTCGCCCGGATCGAGCCGCGGGCCAGCTCGGCCAACGCGGCGTCATCGAAGCCGTGCACGCGGCGCGCGATCTCGTACTGGTCCACCAACCTCGAGCCGAACAGCAGCGGGTCGTCGGCCGCGAGCGCCACCTTCGCGCCGGCGGCGACGAGTTGCCGCAGGGGTACGTCCGACGGCGTGGCGTAGACACCGAGAGCCACGTTGCTGCCGGGGCAGACCTCCAGCGCGATCCCCTGCGCGACGACGCGGTCCAGCACGGCCGGATCCTCGACGGAGCGGACGCCGTGCCCGATCCGGTCGGGGTGCAGATGGTCCAGGGTCGAGGCGACGGCCTCCGCGCCGAGTAGTTCCCCGCCGTGCGGCATGAGCGCCAGCCCGGCGGCGCGGCCGATCCGGAACGCGGCCCCGAATTCGGCGGTATCCCCGCGTCGCTCGTCGTTGGATAGGCCGAAGCCGACGACCGTTCCGGGGCCTTCACCCGCGTGTCGCGCGGCCAAGCGGGCCAGCGTGCGCGCGTCCAGGGGGTGGCGGATGCGGCTCGCCGCGACGATGATCGCGACGCCGATGCCGAACTCCCGGGAGGCGGTGGCGGCCTCGTCGAGGACGATCTCCAGGGCCGCGGTCAGGCCGCCGACGTGCGGCGCGTAGCTGGTGGGGTCGATCTGCAGCTCCAGCCACCCCGATCCCTCGGCCGCGTCGTCGGCCGCCGCCTCACGCACGATGCGACGCATGTCCCCCTCGCTCCGGACGCAGGCGCGCGCGGCGTCGTAGAGCCGTTGGAAGCGGAACCAGCCGCGCGCGTCGGAGGATTCGGTGAGCGGTGGGGGCCAGTTCTCGCTCAGCGCGCGGGGCAACCGCAGGCCGTGCGAGGCGGCCAGGTCCAGCAGCGTGGCGAACCGCATCGAGCCCGTGAAGTGCAGGTGCAGATGCGCCTTCGGCAGGGCGGACAGGGAGCGGCTCACCCTGTCAGTGTGGTCCAGGCCGCTCTCGGTGCCGCGCAGGCCCGCCCGCGCAGCGTGCGGCGGCCGCGCGAACCAGGCTGCCCCCGAGGCGTTCTGCGGGCGGCGGGACGCGCCCGCGCAGCGCCGGGATGTGGTTGGCCTTCGGCCCGGCACCTCACGTATGCTTCCTTGCGGACGTGTTCTCCTCACCTGCCCGCAGGCGGGTGGCGAGGTACGTCCGAAGGGCAGTGGCTCAATTGGCAGAGCACCGGTCTCCAAAACCGGCGGTTGGGGGTTCGAGTCCCTCCTGCCCTGCGCAGTGCCATCCCGCGCGGGTGGCTTCCGCGTCCCGCGGTCGCCGCCGGGGGACGGACGCCGATGACGTCGGCGCGGGACGGCGCCAACCGGCGCCGATCCGGTGAAAAGGCGGTACGACCGGCCGCCGCCCGAGTAGGGAGTGAGTGAAGGTGGCCGACGAAAGCGTGACCGGTTCGCCCGGATCCGTGGCCGCGGGCGGCGAAGAACCGGCGAAGAGCACGTCCAAGGGCGGGGCCTTCTCGCTCGGGCGCTACCTGCGACAGATCCTCGACGAGCTGCGCAAGGTGGTGCGGCCCACCCGGAACGAGTGGACCACGTACACGATCGTCGTGATCGTCTTTGTGGTCGCGGTCATGGCGTACGTGTTCGGGCTCGACAGCCTCATCACGAGGCTCGTGTTCTGGGCGTTCGCCGGGAGCGGGTCGTAGCCGCCGCGCTCGAGCATCGACGGCGTGGTCGCTCCGGTCACCGGCGCCTCCCGACCGCCGCGTCGCACCCCGCCGCACGACCAGCCAGCCAGCCCAGGAAGAAGGTCCCAGCAGTGTCTGACCAGTGGACGCCCGGATTCTCGGACGAGTCGAGTGACCCGCTCGGACCGCCCTCGGACGCCGAGGCGCCCGTCGACGAGGCGGGGATCGAGGCTGACGAGCTCGCCGAGCAGCCTGCGGCCGACATGTCGGCGGATGCAGACCTGGTAGAGGCGGACTCGGACCAGGTAGCGGCCGACCCGGCAGAGGCAGACCCGGACCAGGTAGAGATGGACGAGGACCTGGCGGACGCGGATGTGGATGCGGCGTTCGCCGAGCCCGCCGCAGAGCCCGAGTCGCTCGCTGTCGAGGACGCCGCCGACGAGCCGTCCGACGCGGAGCTCGAGTCGCTCGCTGTCGAGGACGCCGCCGACGAGCCGTCCGACGCGGAGCTCTCCGAGGCCAGTGACGACGAGGCCAGTGACGTCGAGGCCGGTGACGACGAGGCCAGTGACGACGAAGCCCCCGAGGAGCCGGACCCCGCCGAGGAGTTGCGTCGCGAGCTGCGGACGTCGCTCGGCGACTGGTACGTCATCCACAGCTACGCCGGGTACGAGAACCGGGTGAAGGCCAACCTCGAGCAGCGCGCCCAGTCGCTGAACATGGAGGAGTACATCTTCCAGGCGGAAGTGCCCATGGAGCAGGTCACCGAGATCAAGAACGGCCAGAAGAAGCTGGTCCGGCGCGTCCGGATGCCCGGCTACGTGCTGGTGCGCATGGAGCTCACCGACGAGAGCTGGGGCACCGTACGGCACACCCCCGGGGTGACCGGATTCGTCGGCAACGCGTACTCGCCCGTACCCTTGAGCCTCGACGAGGTGTTCTCGATGCTCGCGCCCGCGCTCCTCACCCCTGAGCCGTCGGCGGCCGGCAAGCCCGCGCCCCAGGCGGTGCAGGACGCGGCGGCCGTGGACTTCGAGATCGGCGAGTCGGTCACGGTCATGGAGGGCCCCTTCGAGACCATGCCGGCGACGATCTCCGAGATCATCCCGGAGACCGCCAAGCTCAAGGTCCTCGTTTCGATCTTCGGCCGGGAGACCCCGGTCGAGCTGTCGTTCAACCAGGTCGCCAAGATCTGACCGCGTCAGCGCAGGGGGCCGCCCGGACGTTCGCGCCCGGCCGGCCCCGCACCACACATGCAACCGGGTCATCGCCCACGGCGTGGGCCCACGACAGTAAGGACACAAGGCAATGCCCCCCAAGAAGAAGGTCGCCGGCTACATCAAGCTGCAGATCCAGGCCGGCGCGGCGACCCCCGCGCCGCCCGTCGGGCCGGCGCTCGGTCAGCACGGCGTCAACATCATGGAGTTCGTCAAGGCGTACAACGCCGCGACGGAGGCCCAGCGCGGCAACGTGATCCCGGTCGAGATCACCGTGTACGAGGACCGCTCGTTCACGTTCATCACGAAGACCCCGCCGGCCGCCGAGCTGATCAAGAAGGCCGCCGGCGTCGCCAAGGGATCCGGCGAGCCGCACAAGACCAAGGTCGCGAGCCTCACGCAGGACCAGCTCCGCGAGATCGCGACCCAGAAGATGCCCGACCTCAACGCCAACGACGTCGAGCACGCGATGAGGATCATCGCCGGCACGGCGCGCTCCATGGGCGTCACCGTCCAGGGCTGACCAGACCAGGTAACACCGGAGGGTCGACGAAGCGCGTGGTGCAGCGGGTGAGAGCGGAGCTCTCGACCGCTGCACGAGCGTGAGGAGGCCCGACAATCAAACACCGGAGGGTCGACGAAGCCAGCAGGGCGGTGGGTGAGAGCGAGCGTGCGAGCTCTCGACCGCCGCGCAAGGCGAGGAGATCCGACAGTCAGACACGGAGGGTCGACGAAGCCAGCAGGCCGGTGGGTGAGAGCGAGCGTGCGAGCTCTCAGCCGCCGCGCAAGGCGAGGAGGCCCGACAATTAAGCACGTGGCAGGGCCGGCGCTGGCCCGTCGACCACGAACTCCCCATTTACACCTCAGGAGTGAGACATGAAGCGCAGCAAGTCCTACCGCGCCGCCGCCGAGCGGATCGGTGACACGACGTACACGCCGCTGGCCGCCATCCGGCTGGCCAAGGAGACGTCGACGACGAAGTACGACGCGACCGTCGAGGTCGCCCTGCGGCTGGGCGTCGACCCCCGCAAGGCCGACCAGATGGTCCGCGGCACGGTGAACCTCCCGCACGGCACCGGCAAGACGGCGCGCGTGCTGGTCTTCGCGACCGGCCCCAACGCGGTGGCCGCCACGGAGGCGGGCGCGGATTACGTCGGCTCGGACGACATGATCGAGAAGATCCAGGGCGGCTGGCTGGACTTCGACGCCGTCGTCGCGACCCCCGACCTCATGGGCAAGGTGGGCCGGTTGGGTAAGGTGCTGGGCCCGCGCGGCCTGATGCCGAACCCGAAGACCGGCACGGTCACCATGGACGTGGCGAAGGCGGTCACGGACATCAAGGGCGGCAAGATCGAGTTCCGCGTGGACAAGCACGCCAACCTGCACTTCATCGTCGGCAAGACCTCCTTCTCCGAGCAGGCGCTCGCCGAGAACTACGGGGCGGCGATGGACGAGATCCTGCGGCTCAAGCCGGCCGCGAGCAAGGGTCGCTACCTGCTCAAGGCGACGATGGCGACCACGATGGGTCCGGGCATCCCGCTCGACGTCTCCAAGGCGCGCAGCATCGTCGAGGAGGACGCCCCGGCCTGACCGGTCCCTGAGCTGCCTCCGACGCCCCGCCTGACGACCGTCGCGGCGGGGCGTCGTCGTCGGCGGGCGATGGGTGGTCGCGACGAGGGGCGATTTGGTCGCCAGCGCCGCCGGAGACTACCCTGGGTGACGACCAATGACCGCCGGCTGCCGGTCGCCTCGCGCGATCGGTCGAAGGTCCCCGGGAGACGGGGCGGCCGGCGCAGGCCGCGATCACAGCACCCGGTACGCCACGGCCCCGCGCCGCGCATCCGTACCGGACCGGCTCCCGCGCCCTGCGCCGGGGGCCTTTCTTCATGGGGCACCGGTGGCGCACACCATCGAAGGAGGCCCTATGGCAACGCCTCAAAAGCAGGCAGCCATCGCCGACCTGGCGGAGAAGTTCCGCGGGTCGGGTGCGGCCGTTCTCACCGAATACCGTGGCCTGACCGTGGCCCAGCTCAAGGAGCTGCGGAATTCGTTGCGTCCGAACGGTTCGTACGCCGTGGTGAAGAACACGCTCACGCAGATCGCCGCCGAGCAGGCCGGCGTGACGGCGTTCGCCGGACAGCTCACCGGGCCGTCCGCGATCGCCTTCATCACCGGGGACCCGGTGGAGGCTGCCAAGTCGCTGCGTGACTTCGCCAAGGCACACCCGCTCCTCGTCATCAAGTCCGGATACCTGGACGGCAAGGCCATGTCGGCCGAGGAGATCACCAAGCTCGCGGACCTGGAGTCGCGCGAGGTCCTGCTGGCCAAGCTGGCCGGCGCGATGAAGGCCTCGCTCAACCAGGCCGCGTACCTGTTTGCCGCGCCGCTCTCCCAGGCGGCTCGCACGATCGACGCCCTGCGGGCGAAGGTCGAGACCGAGGGTGGCGAGTCGGCCTGAGCCTGCCCCCACGGGCGCGCTCGATCGACCAGGGAACGGTTCGTCACGAGCCCGCCCCGACACCCGTACCACTGCCACTCACGGCCCAGCACGTAAGGAAGGAAAGCCACCATGGCCAAGCTCAGCACTGAGGAACTGCTCGACGTCTTCTCCGAGATGACGCTCATCGAACTGTCCGAGTTCGTCAAGGCGTTCGAGGAGAAGTTCGAGGTCACCGCCGCCGCGCCGGTCGCGGTCGCGGGCGCTGCCCCGGCGGGCGGCGGCGACGCCGGCGCCGCCGCGGAGGAGGAGCAGGACGAGTTCGACGTCATCCTCGAGGCCGCGGGCGAGAAGAAGATCCAGGTCATCAAGGAGGTCCGCGCGCTCACGACCCTGGGCCTCAAGGAGGCCAAGGACCTGGTCGACGGCGCCCCCAAGCCGGTCCTGGAGAAGGTCGACAAGGACTCGGCCGAGAAGGCGAAGGCAGCTCTCGAGGGCGCTGGCGCCACCGTCTCGCTGAAGTGACTTCTCGCGCGAGCGATCGCGCGATAGCCACAGCCGAAGGGCCGCCCCCCGCGCGGGTGCGGCCCTTCGGCTGTGGTCCGGGCCCTTGACGCCTTCGGGCGGGCAGGGCATCCTCGTGTTTCACGTGCAGGTCGACCGTGCCGATCTGCATCCGGTAGGCCCTCGGGTCCGGCGCCTGCCGCGTTGAGGCGACGACGCTCGACACACGGGTTATCCGTCGTGCCTGGAGATTTGGACTTAGCCCCGCTGGACGGTATGCTGTCGCTTTGCGCTGCCCGCGTGGTGCGCCCTCGCCGTCCCGGCCCGATCCCGTTGCTCGTCAAGAGCCCCCGACCAGCGACTACAGCTGTGTCCGGAGATCGATGGCCCCCAGGCGCAGGGGCGCTGGTGCGGGAGCGCGCCGCCGAATGTGAACACAGGCCTGTGGAAGGACCCTCCTTGGCTGCCTCGCCTACCGCGAACCAGAAGTTGTCCACCGCGCTTACCGCGTCCGGCCGCGTGTCGTTCGCCAAGATCCGTGAACCGCTCGAAGTTCCGGACTTGTTGGCCTTGCAGACGGAGAGTTTCGACTGGCTGCTCGGCAACGAACGCTGGCAGGCGCGCGTCGAGGCGGCCCTGGAAGCGGGCCGTCACGACGTGCCGGAGCGCTCCGGACTGGAGGAGATCTTCGAGGAGATCTCCCCGATCGAAGACTTCGCCGGATCGATGTCGCTGTCGTTCCGCGACCACCGCTTCGAGGAGCAGAAGTACTCCATCGAGGAGTGCAAAGAGCGGGACATGACCTACAGCGCCCCGCTGTTCGTCACCGCCGAGTTCATGAACAACAACACGGGCGAGATCAAGAGCCAGACGGTGTTCATGGGCGACTTCCCGCTGATGACCGACCGGGGCACCTTCGTCATCAATGGCACCGAGCGCGTCGTCGTCAGCCAGCTGGTCCGCAGCCCCGGCGTCTACTTCGAGCGCACCCCCGACAAGACGTCGGATAAGGACATTTACTCCGCCAAGGTGATCCCTAGCCGGGGTGCCTGGCTGGAGTTCGAGATCGACAAGCGTGACATGGTCGGCGTGCGAGTCGACCGCAAGCGCAAGCAGTCCGTCACCGTGCTACTCAAGGCTCTCGGCTGGTCCGACGCGCAGATCCTGGAGACGTTCGGCGACTACGAGTCGATGCGGGCGACCCTGGAGAAGGACCACACCGCCGGTCAGGACGAGGCGCTGCTGGACATCTACCGCAAGCTGCGCCCGGGTGAGCCTCCGACAAAGGAGGCCGCGCAGGCGCTGCTCGACAACCTCTACTTCAACCCCAAGCGGTACGACCTGGCCAAGGTCGGTCGCTACAAGCTGAGCAAGAAGCTCGGCATCGAGACGGACCTGTCCTCCTCCACGCTAACGGTCGACGATGTCGTCGCGACGATCCGCTACCTGGTGGCGCTGCACGCGGGGGAGACCTCGCTCAAGGGCGTCCGCAATGGCGCCGAGGCCGACATCCGCGTCGAGGTCGATGACATCGACCACTTCGGCAATCGCCGCCTGCGCAATGTTGGCGAGCTCATCCAGAACCAGGTCCGCACCGGCCTGTCCCGGATGGAGCGCGTGGTCCGCGAGCGCATGACCACCCAGGACGTCGAGGCCATCACGCCGCAGACCCTGATCAACATCCGGCCGGTCGTCGCCTCCATCAAGGAGTTCTTCGGCACCAGCCAGCTCTCGCAGTTCATGGACCAGAACAACCCGCTGGCGGGGCTGACCCACAAGCGGCGCCTGTCTGCGCTGGGCCCGGGCGGTCTGTCCCGGGACCGGGCGGGCATGGAGGTCCGCGACGTCCACCCGAGCCACTACGGCCGGATGTGCCCGATCGAGACGCCGGAAGGCCCGAACATCGGCCTGATCGGCTCGCTGGCCTCCTACGGCCGGATCAACCCCTTCGGCTTCATCGAGACGCCGTACCGGCGGGTCGTCGACGGACAGGTCACCGACGAGGTGCACTACCTCTCCGCCGACGAGGAGGACGAGTTCGTCATCGCCCAGGCCAACGCGCCGCTGACGGACGACGGCCACTTCGCCGAGGAGCGGGTGCTCGTGCGCACCAAGGGCGGTGAGGCCATCGACGTCCCCGGCGACGAGGTCGACTACATGGACGTCTCGGCCCGCCAGATGGTCTCGGCCGCGACCGCGCTGATCCCGTTCCTGGAGCACGACGACGCAAACCGCGCGCTGATGGGCGCCAACATGCAGCGCCAGGCGGTCCCGCTGGTGCGCAGCGAGGCCCCGCTGGTCGGCACCGGCATGGAGTACCGCGCCGCGCTCGACTCCGGCGACGTGGTGCGCGCCCGGCAGGGCTGCGTGGTCGAGTCGGTGGCCGCCGACACGGTCACGGTGGCCAACGACGACGGCACCCACCAGACCTATCGGATCGCCAAGTTCATGCGTTCCAACCAGGGCACCTGCTACAACCAGCGGGTCCTGGTGGATGAGGGCCAGCGGCTGGAGGCCGGTCAGGTCATCGCCGACGGCCCGGCCACCGACGGCGGCGAGATGAGCCTGGGCCGCAACCTGCTGGTCGCGTTCATGCCCTGGGAGGGCCTGAACTACGAGGACGCGATCATCCTGTCGCAGCGCCTGGTGCAGGACGACGTGCTCTCCTCGATCCACATCGAGGAGCACGAGATCGACGCCCGCGACACCAAGCTGGGCCCCGAGGAGATCACCCGGGACATCCCGAACGTCTCCGAGGAGGTGCTGGCCGACCTCGACGAGCGGGGCATCATCCGCATCGGCGCCGAGGTCCGCGACGGCGACCTTCTGGTGGGCAAGGTGACGCCCAAGGGTGAGACCGAGCTGACCCCGGAGGAGCGGCTGTTGCGCGCCATCTTCGGCGAGAAGGCGCGCGAGGTGCGCGACACATCGCTCAAGGTGCCGCACGGCGAGACCGGCACGGTCATCCACGTCAAGGTGTTTGACCGTGAGGAGGGCGACGAGCTGCCCCCGGGCGTCAACCAGCTCGTGCGGGTCTACGTCGCCAACCGGCGCAAGATCACCGACGGTGACAAGCTCGCCGGTCGGCACGGCAACAAGGGCGTCATCTCCAAGATCGTGCCCGTGGAGGACATGCCGTTCCTGGAGGACGGCACGCCGGTCGACGTCATCCTCAACCCGCTCGGCGTGCCCGGCCGCATGAACATCGGCCAGGTCCTGGAGATCCACCTGGGCTGGGCGGCCAGCCGCGGCTGGAAGGTCGAGGGCGACCCCGAGTGGGCCGCCGGCCTGCCTCCGGAGGTCCGCGACGTCGGACCGCGCACCCGTGTCGCCTCGCCGGTGTTCGACGGCGCCCAGGAGAGCGAGATCACCGGGCTGCTGGAGAGCACCCTGCCGACCCGCGACGGGCAGCGGCTGATCGGCGGCTCCGGCAAGGCCCAGCTGTACGACGGGCGATCCGGGGAGCCGTTCCCCACGCCGATCTCGGTCGGCTACATGTACATCCTGAAGCTGCACCACCTCGTGGACGACAAGATCCACGCGCGCAGCACGGGCCCGTACTCGATGATCACCCAGCAGCCGCTGGGAGGTAAGGCGCAGTTCGGTGGCCAGCGCTTCGGCGAGATGGAGGTGTGGGCGCTGGAGGCGTACGGCGCCGCGTACGCCCTCCAGGAGCTGCTGACGATCAAGTCCGACGACGTCACCGGCCGCGTGAAGGTCTACGAGGCCATCGTCAAGGGCGAGAACATCCCCGAGCCCGGCATCCCCGAGTCCTTCAAGG
>JBDIAS010000105.1:0-11180 GCA_039812465.1 Austwickia sp.
ATCACGAGGGCGACCGCGTCGTACGCGTCCCCCTCCCTGCCCAGCTTGCCGAGCAGATCGATCAGCCACGCCGCCGTATCCGGCTCAGAGGAGAGCGCGACCGCGCTCAGCGCGTACACGAACCCGAGCGCCGCCTGCGGATGCCGTGACCGCAGGTTCTTGGCGTCGCCGTAGCTCTCTTCGACCCGGTTCGCGGCGTTCTTGCCGAACGAGGAATCCATCCGCTTGGTCGAGACCATGAGCTCCGGGCCGGTCGCCCACGAGCTCATGACCACGTCGACCTGCTTGACGTAGTTCTTGCCGAGCACGTTGGCCGACTTCGCGCCACCCTGACCGGCCGCGATGCGTCCCAGGAGCATGGCCTGCTCCCGGCGGGGGAGGCTGCCCACGAAGTCCAGCACCTCGGCCGGGATCACTCGCGGCTCGCGCGCCCGGGGCCACACCCGATCCGGGTCAAACCCGGCGCGGCGGAATTCGTACGCGACCCACACGTCGAGGGCGAGCGCCGGCACCCCCGACTGGGACGTGGCCCGCAGTAGGACCGGCACGCCGAGCAGCAGCTCCAGGGTCTCGTAGTCGGGCTCGAACACCAGGTCGCGCCACGGGTTCACGTCCCGCAGCGGCGCCCGGGCCACGATCCGGTCGAACAGCGCCCAGCCGGTGTCCCGCAGCGTCGCCATGGGCGGCACGCTACCCTCGCGAGCGTCACGGGCCAGGCAGGAGTCGGGGGCGGCGCGTGCCGTACGAGTCCTTGGGCGCGCTGGGTCGTACGGGTTAGGGGTGCGTCGTACGGGTCAGGGGTGCGTCGTACGGGGCAGAGTGCGCCGTACGAGATCAGGGGTGGACCATGTCCCCGGGCACGACCCAGCGGTCGAAGTCCTCGCCGCTCACTTCCCCGGACGCGAGCGCGGCCTCCCGCAGCGACGTGCCGCGGGCGTGGGCGTCCTTGGCGATGGCAGCGGCCGCGTCGTAGCCGATGTGGGGGGCCAGCGCGGTCACGAGCATGAGGCTGTCCTCCAGGTGGGCGCGGATCCGCTCCCGGTCCGGTCGCATTCCCTCCAGGGCGTGCCGGGTGAACGAGACGCACCCATCGGCCAGGAGCCGGATGCTCTCCAGGAGGGCGTCGGCGATGACGGGCGTGAAGACGTTGAGCTGGAAGTTCCCCTGGCTGGCGGCGAACGCCACGGTGGCGTCGTTGCCGAAGACCCGCGTCGCCACCATCGTCAGGGCTTCGCACTGGGTGGGGTTGACCTTGCCGGGCATGATCGAGGAGCCCGGTTCGCCCGCGGGCAGGACGAGCTCGGCGATCCCAGCGCGCGGCCCTGCGCCCAGCCAGCGGACGTCGTTGGCGACCTTCATCAGCGCCGCGGCGAGGCCCCGCAGCCCCGCGCTGACCGCGAGGGGCGCCTCACGACCGGACAGGGCCGCCGGGTAGTCCCGCGCGGGGGCCAGCGCGAGCCCGGTCGCCTCGGCGAGCAGTTCGATCGCCACCGCTCCGAAGCGGGGATGGGTGTTCACGCCGGTCCCGACGGCGGTGCCGCCGAGCGCGAGGAAGAGCAACCCGTCGGCGGCGTGGCACAGTTCATCGGTCGCGAGCGACACCTGCTGCGCCCACCCCCCGTACACCTGCCCGAGGGTGATCGGCGTCGCGTCCTGCAGGTGTGTCCGCCCGATCATGACCAGGTCCCGGTACTCCGCGGCGCCCCGCCGCAGGGTCTCCTCCAGGGCGGCGACCGCGGGGAAGAGCCGCTCGGTCAGCTCCAGCGCCGCGGCGATGTGGACGACCGTCGGGAACACGTCGTTGCTGGACTGCCCCCGGTTCACCACGTCGTTGGGGTGGATCCGCGCCGGCTCGGGCCCTTCGTTCGGTGCGGGCTGTCCGCCCGGCTCGGACCGTCCGCCCGGGTCGGGCGACCCGTCCCCCGAACTCGCACGACCCTGCGCCGAGTCCTCCTCCGCCGAGTCCTCCTCCGCCGAGTTCTCCTCCGCGAGGATCTCCTCCGCCCGGTGCGCGATGACCTCGTTGGCGTTCATGTTGGTGTGCGTCCCGCTGCCGGTCTGGAAGACGACCAGGGGGAAGTGGTCGTCCCAGCGCCCCTCCGCGACCTCATCCGCGGCTCGGACGATGGCGTCGAGCACTTCAGGCGGTACGTCGAGCGCCCCGAGCTGCGCGTTGGCGCGGGCGGCGGCCGACTTCACGAGGCCCAGCGCTCGGATGACGGGACGCCCCCACACGAAGCGGTCCCGCCCGATGTCGAAGTGCTCCAGGCTGCGCTGGGTCTGCGCACCCCAGTACCGGTCGGCGGGCACCTGGATCGTGCCGAGCGAGTCCCGTTCGGTCCGCGTGGCAGGGTCGGACGTGGTCGGGTCGGACGTGGCCGGGTCGGATGTGGTCATGAGGTCCCTCCCGATCGAGCGCAGGGAACGCGGGCGGGTCCCGGTCGCCCGGGTGGTCGCCCGCGTGCCTGGCCGTGATGCTACCCACGGTCAGGATGCGGCAAACCGGGCCCCGGCTCGCGATGTCAGCAGCAACGCATCGTCGGTTGGCGATCCATCTCGCGGTACTTGTCCTTCCAGAACTGCCGTTCCGTCGGGATCTGCGCGTCGGGGTGGTGCGCTCGCAGGTGGGCGACGTACCGCTCGTACGCGTCAGCGCCGACCACCCCCCGCCACCACCAGGACAGCCCCGCGACGCCGCGGCGCACCTGGCCCAGGCTCGCGGTGGTCAATGGTGCGTCCTCACCGGCATCGGGTCCAGCCCGGCCTTCTTCCATTCCGCGAGGGCTTCCTTCTCCAGCGCGGTGGGGATGAACCCTGCGGGCGCGAAGTATCGCGACGGCGTCGGCTCCTGTTCCGTGCTGGGCAGGCCGCCCGCCTTCGCCGCCCGGTAGCAGACCACGGCGGCGCTGATCAGGACGATGATCACGACCAGCGCGTAGATGATCGACAGGCTGCCCTGAACGAAGGTGTTGCGGATGACCGCGTCGATCTCCGCGGGGTTCTTGGCCGTCTGGAACGTCTGCGCTCCGGTGTCGCGGGCGTGGATCGCCGCGTTGCGGAGCGACCAATAGCCGATCGCCGTGTTGGAGCTGAAGATCTTCTGCCACGACGCGGTCAGCGTCACGACCAGGATCCACACCAGCGGGATCGCCGGGATCCAGGCGTACCTGAACAGGCCCTTCTTCATCACGATGGTGAACACCACGCAGAGGGCGATGCCCGCGAGTAGCTGGTTGGCGATGCCGAACAGCGGGAACAGCATGTTGATGCCGCCGAGCGGGTCGGTCACGCCCATGTAGAGGATCGAGCCCCACAAGATGACGACGGCTGCCGAGCAGGTCCAGGCGCCCACGCGCCAGGACGGGTCGGAGAACTTCTTCATGCCCGGCAGGTGGGCGATCGTGTCGGACAGCATGAAGCGGGCCACACGGGTGCCGGCGTCGATGGTCGTGAGGATGAACATGGCCTCGAACATGATCGCGAAGTGATACCAGAACGCCTTGTTGCCGAGCAGGTTCAGGATCGGCGTCTGGTGCATCACGTCGGCCATGCCCATCGCGAGCGTGGGCGCTCCACCGGTGCGCGAGATGACCGAACTCTCGCCCACGTCGGCGGCTTGGCTCGTGAACAGGGTCGGGTCGATGTCGGGCAGCCGGGCCCCGTCCGGCCCGACGAGGTTCAGGCCGTTCACGTACGCGGCGGCGCTGGCCGGGTCCGGCGCGCCGGTCAGGCCTGCGGGGGCGTTCATGCCGAAGTACAGGTGCTGGTCCAGCGTGCAGGCCGCCACCAGGGCCATGATGGCGACGAACGACTCCGTCAGCATGCCGCCGTACCCGATGACCCGCCCCTGGCGTTCCTTCTCCAGGAGCTTCGGTGTTGTCCCGGAGCTGATCAGCGCGTGGAAGCCCGAGATCGCGCCGCACGCGATGGTGATGAACAGGAACGGGAACAGGCTCCCGGCGAAGGCCGGCCCGGTCCCGTCGAAGGCGAAGTGCGTGGTGGCGGGCATCTGGATCATCGGCCCGACCGCCACGATGCCGACCGCGAGCAGCACGATCGTGCCGACCTTCATGAAGGTCGATAGGTAGTCGCGCGGCGCCAGCAGCAGCCACACGGGCAGGACCGAGGCGGCGAAGCCGTACAAGGCCACCCAGACCGCCAGTGACGGCCTGTCGAGGATGAAGATGTGGGCGATCGAGGAATCCGCGACGTACTTGCCAGCGACGATGGACGCAATCAGCAGCGTCACGCCGATCAGCGAGACCTCGTTGACCTTTCCGGGCCGCAGGTAGCGCAGGTACACGCCCATGAACAGGGCGATCGGGATCGTCATCGCGATCGAGAACAGCCCCCAGGCGCTGTCGGCCAGCGCGCCGATCATGACCACCCCGAGGACCGCGATGATGATGATCATGATGGTGAACACGCCGATGAGCGCGGCCCACCCGCCGATCGGGCCGAGTTCCTCGCGGGCCATCTGGCCGAGGGATCGGCCGTTCCGGCGCAGCGAGAAGTGCAGCACCATCATGTCCTGCACCGCGCCCGCGAAGATCACGCCGATGATGATCCACAGCGTTCCCGGCAGGTAGCCCATTTGGGACGCCAGGACCGGTCCGACCAGGGGGCCGGCGCCGGCGATGGCGGCGAAGTGGTGCCCGAAGAGGACGCGGCGGTCCGTGGGCATGAAGTCTTTGCCGTTGTCGAACTGCTCCGCGGGCGTGGCCCGCGTGTCGTCCGGCTGGAGGATCTTGCGTTCGATGAACCTCGCGTAGAGGCGCAGCGCGATCAGGTAGCTGCCGACGGCGGCGAACACGAACCAGCGGGAATTGATCTGCTCGCCGCGCACCATCGCGATCATGGACCAGCCGACGGCGGCGAACACGGCGCAGACCAGCAAATACACTCTCGTGCGGTTGCTCAGCCCCGGCTTCTCCTGGACGGCGACCGGCGGTCGGTCCGGATCGGTGCGGATGAGGCGTTCGTTCACGGTGTCAACCGACATCACATGCTCCCGAGGTGTGATGATCAGCCCCCTAAGCGGGCCGAACAGCGCAAATGTAGCGCCGCCGCGTCGTTCCGGATAGGTGGGCGCACGTCGGCCCCTCGTGGCGCGCCCCGGGCCAGGCCGCAGCCCACTGCCCTCGCGAGAGGCCCACCGCACGGCGGGCCGGCGCTTCTCAGCCGAAGCCGATCGCGCGCAAGGCGGCTGCGGTCACGGCTGAAAGCGTCACGACCAGGAGAAACGGCGCCCGCAGTGTCAGGGCGAGCACGGCGACCCCGACGGCGGCCGCGCGGGCGTCCAGAGTGGGCGCGCCGCCGGGGCCCGTGAGCGCCTGCGTCGCAACGAGACCCGTCAGGAGGGCCACCGGGAGCAGCGCCACCGCCCGGGTGGTCCTGGGCCCGGATAGCCAGCGGGCCGGGACCAGGTGGCCGGCCCACTTGAGGAGATAGACGGCCGCGCAGCCCGCCAGCACGGTGGCCCACAGGGTCACGGTGCCTCCGCCTCTCTGTCTTCCCTTCTGTCGTCCTCTCTGTCGTCGCCGGGCGGACGGGTGGGGAACCACGCCATCACGATCGCGGCGAGGGCGGCGATCAGGATCGGGACGCCGGCGGGCAGCGCCGGGGCGGTGACCATGGTCAGGAACGCCGCGAGGGCGGCGGTGGCCAGGGCGTCCCGGCTGCGCAGCCGGGGCCAGAGCAGCGCGCAGAAGGCTCCGGCGGCCGCGGCGTCCAAGCCGTACGTCGTCGGGTTGCCGAGGGCGTTGCCCACGAGCGCGCCCACCAGGGTCATCAGGTTCCAGAACGCGAAGACCGCCGCACCGGTCAGCCAGAACCCGCGCCGCGCGTCCCGCGGGTCATCCTGCGCGAGGGCGACGGCGGTGGATTCGTCGATCGTGAGCTGCGCGGCCACGGCGCGCCGTAGCCCCCGCCCGCCGACGACGTGCGACATCTGCAGCCCGTACAGGCCGTTGCGGACCCCGAGCATGGCCGCGGTCGCGACGGCTGCCCCCCCGGCCCCGCCGGCCCCCACGATGGCGACCACCGCGAACTGGGACGCTCCGCTGAACATCAGCAGCGACAGCGCCATCGTCTGCGCCACGGTGAGGCCCGCAGCCACGGACAGGGCGCCGAAGCTGATCCCGTACGCGCCGGTCGCCGCCCCGACCGAGAGGGCCTGCTTCGCGACCGGGTCGAGGCGCGCGGCCATGGGTGGTTCAGCGCCGCTCATAGGTGACGTACGCGTAGGCCCACCGGTCATCGCGCCGCGCCTCGCGCCACTGCGACTCCGGCAGCTTCGGGAAGAGCACGTCCCCGGGGGCGTCCGCGTCGACCTCGGTGAGCTCGACGACGTCCGCGGCGTCGAGCAGCGCCGCATAGATCTGCCCGCCGCCGATGACCGAGACGCGCTCCGCGCCGCCGGGCAGGGTCGCGGCGAGCTCCAGCGCCTCGTGCGGGTCGTGCGCGACATGTACGTCGGGCCGTCCCGGTGCCGACCAGTCGCGGTCTCGGGTCACCACGACGTGGGGGCGTCCCGGGAGGGGCGTCGTGAACGTGTCGTACGTGGCCCGCCCCATCACCATCGGGTGACCGCGGGTCAGCCGCGCGAACCGCTGTTGGTCCTCCCGCAGGTGCCACGGCTGGTCGGCGCCGTCGCCGATGACCCGGTTGGCCCCGGCCATCGCGATGAGAATCACCTGCGGCCGATGCGGGGGGGCCGCGGTCGTATGCGGGTCGGGAGCGATGTTCGGGGCGGTCGTATGCGGGTCGGCGGTCGTGTGCGGGTCGGCGGTCGTGTGCGGGTCGGCAGTCATACTGCGATCGGGGCCTTGATGCCGGGGTGCGGGTCGTAGCCCACCAGCTCGACGTCGGAGATCGTGAAGTCCTCCAGCGCGCGCCGGCTCGCGTTGAACCGCAGTGTGGGCAGGGGGCGTGGCTCCCGAGTGAGCTGGAGCCGCGCCTGGTCGAGGTGGTTGAGGTAGAGGTGGGCGTCGCCGATCGTGTGTACGAAGTCCCCGACCGCCAGGTCGGTGACCTGCGCGACCATGTGGGTCAGCAGCGCGTAGCTGGCGATGTTGAACGGGACCCCGAGGAACGTGTCGGCGCTGCGCTGGTAGAGCTGGCAGCTCAGCCGGTCCGGCCCACCGGCGGGATCCGGCGCGACGTGGAACTGGAACATCGTGTGGCACGGGGGGAGCGCCATCTGCTCGACCTCGGCGACGTTCCACGCAGAGACGATGTGCCGGCGGGAGTACGGGGTGCTGGCGATCGCGTCGACGACCTGAGCGATCTGGTCGATGGTCCGGCCGTCGGGCGTGGGCCAACTCCGCCACTGGTGCCCGTAGATCGGGCCCAGCTCTCCGTCCTCGTCGGCCCATTCGTCCCAGATCGTGATCCCGTGCTCGTGCAGCCACGCGACGTTGGTGTCCCCGCGCAGGAACCAGATCAGCTCCCCGATGATCGAGCGCAGGTGCAGCTTCTTGGTGGTCAGGGCCGGGAATCCCGCGCTCAGGTCGAAGCGCATCTGATGCCCGAAGACCGCCAGCGTGCCCGTGCCGGTCCGGTCCCCGCGGCGCACGCCCTCGTCAAGGATCCGCTGCAGGAGGTCGAGGTAGGCGCGCACTCGCATACCCTAACGGGGGCTGTCGGACGCAGGCGCAGGGCCGGGGCCGGCGGCGTACGTCCGCGCGCGGCGCATCGCCGGAACGGGCGTGTGAGCGAAGCCACGTCGATTTCCGCGTCATAGACCGTAACGCCGGACGTCCGATCACGATGTCATAGACGGTCGCGGTGTCGCCCGAACCCCCGAGCCGGTGGCACCGCGACCTTCCAGCGTCCCCACGTTCCGACTTCCCTGGGAGTCGGAACGTGGGGATCTGACCGTCCGGTCGCGGTGTCCGACCGTCCGGGCCGAGCGGCGCGGCCGCCGGTACGCCCGGTCCGACCAGGCGTTCCGCCGCGCGGCGCGGACTCCTCCACGCGCCGCGCGGCGCATCGCCCCGCGCAGCCTCCTCACGCTTCGCCTCGCCAGACGTCGCGGACGACCCGACGAGGCGTGGGCCCGGACCGCGCGACGCCCGACGAGGCAGACCCGACAAGGTAGCGACCCGACGAGGCGGCGCACGCGGTCCTTCACCGGATGGTCACGACGAATTCTCCTCGCGGGTCGCTCGTTTCTCCTTCGTTATCCATTGCGCTGGCCGACAGTCGAGGTGGGGGACAGCGCGGTCCCGAAGCGATCCACGCAAAGGAGACCACGATGACGTACCGTTCCACGACCTTGACCGCCCCCTCCTGGGCCGACCTTTGGACCGAAAAGGATGTGCCGGAGGACCTCCGGGCCCTCGACCACGCCGACTTCGACCACGCGCCGGCGTCACACACCGGCGAATCCGGGCTTGCCCGCCGTCTGGACGCCACCCGTCACGGCGCGACCGGCCAGGACTCGACCCGGCAGGACTCGACCCGGCAGGGCGCGACGTCGCGGGTCCAGCCCCGGACCTGGTCCACCCCCGCGCTATGCGACGCCCACGGTGACGCCATCCGCGTGCTCGACCCGGTGCTGCGCGCGTTCGGCGGCAAGGATGCGTACGCGGGCCCGGCCGTGACCGTCTCGTGCCAGCAGGACAGCTCGCTCGTCGCCGAACTCGTCGAGGCGCCGGGCGCCGGTCGCGTCCTGGTCGTCGAGGACGCGGAAGCGCCGCGCCGCCCGCTGCTGGCCGGCGCCATGGCCCGGAGGGCAGCCCACAACGGGTGGGCCGGCGTCATCGTGCAGGGCACCGTCCGCGACGTCGAGGTGCTGCGCTCGACCGACCTGGGCGTCCACGCCCTGGCCCCGAGCCCGGTCGCGCCCCAGCACGGCGGGACCGGGGCCATGGGCGTCCCGGTCACGGTCGCCGGTGTGACCATCCACGCCGGGGACCACGTCTATGCCGACGCCAACGGGATCGTCGTCACCGAGGGCCCCTGCGACTGACCGCCGGGGTCGGGTCCTTGCGACTGACCGCCGGGGCCGCGTGCCAGTGAGGTACGTCACGCGCGCTACCGTGGGCGGGTGAGCCATCCCCATCCCGAGCTGAGTCCGCCGCCCCCGTTGGCCGCGGGGGCGGTCCGCGTCGTGGCCCTCGGCGGCCTCGGCGAGGTCGGTCGCAACATGACGGTCTTCGAGTACGACGGCCGCCTGCTGATCGTCGACTGCGGGGTGCTCTTCCCGGACGACCACCAGCCGGGCGTCGACCTGATCCTGCCCGACTTCGGGTACGTCCTCGACCGCCTCGACGACGTGGAAGCCATCGTGCTCACCCACGGGCACGAGGACCACATCGGCGCGTTGCCCTACCTGCTCCGGCACAAGAACGACATCCCGCTGATCGGCTCGACCTTCACGCTGGCCCTCGTCGAGGCCAAGCTGAAGGAGCACCGCCTCAAGCCGTACACGCTCACCGTCCGGGAAGGCGACCGGGAGCGGCTGGGGGCGTTCGACGTGGAGTTCATCGCGGTGAACCACTCGATCCCGGACGCGCTCGCGGTGGCCATCCGGACCCCGGCGGGGCTGATCGTGCACAGCGGCGACTTCAAGATGGACCAGCTGCCGCTCGACGGTCGCCTCACGGACCTGCGCGCGTACGCCCGCCTGTCCGAGGAGGGCGTGGACCTGTTCCTGACCGACTCGACGAACGCGGACATCCCGGGGTTCGCGATCCACGAGAAGGACCTCTATCCGGCGATCGAGCGGGTCTTCGAGAAGGCGGAGCGGCGCATCATCGTGGCGTGCTTCGCCTCGCACGTGCACCGGGTGCAGCAGGTGCTCGACGCGGCCGAGGAGTTCGAGCGCAAGGTCGCGATGGTCGGGCGGTCCATGGTCCGCAACATGACGATCGCCGCGGAGCTGGGCTACCTGCGCGTCCCCGAGCGCACGCTCGTGGAGGCCAAGAAGCTCGGCGACCTGCGGGACGACGAGCAGGTGCTGATCTGTACGGGGTCGCAGGGCGAGCCGATGGCCGCGCTGTCGCGGATGGCGAACCGCGACCACCAGATCGAGGTCGGACCGGGGGACACCGTGCTGCTCGCCAGCTCGCTGATCCCGGGCAACGAGAACGCCGTCTACCGGGTCATCAACGGGCTCATGCGCCTCGGCGCGAACGTCGTGCACAAGGGCAACGCTCAGGTGCACGTGTCGGGTCACGCGAGCGCGGGGGAGTTGCTCTACCTCTACAACATCGTCAAGCCGCGCAACGTGCTGCCGGTGCATGGCGAGTGGCGGCACCTGGTCGCCAACGGCGCGCTGGCGCGCTCCACGGGGGTGCCGAAGGACCGGGTGGTGCTGGCCGAGAACGGGGTCGTGGTCGACCTGCAGGACGGCGTCGCGCGGATCGCGGGGGCCGTGGAATGCGGGTACGTCTACGTGGACGGCTCTTCGGTCGGGGCGATCGACGAGGGGTTGCTGAAGGACCGGCGGATCCTGCGGGACGAGGGTTTCGTGACGATCATCGTCGCGGTGGACTCGAGCACCGGGAAGGTCTCGTCGGGGCCGGAGATCCTGACGCGCGGCTTCCCGGAGGACGAGGACGCGTTCGCGGCGGTCGAACCGAAGGTACGGGAGGCCGTGGAGCAGGCGGTCGCGAAGGGGGTGGCCGACCCGTACCAGTTGCAGCAGGTGATCCGGCGTACGGTCGGTTCCTTCGTGGGCGGCAAGCTCCGCCGTCGACCGATGATCATCCCGGTCGTGATCGAGGTCTGACCCGCCGCCGAGAGGTGCCTCGAGGGGGTGGTTAGCCGCCTGCCCTCACGACGGTTGATCCGCTCGTTCGGTGCACCATCGCATGCCGATGGAGACCGCGATCATGCAGCTTCCAAATGTCGACGAGATGCCGTTCGCGCCCCCTGTGGTGTTTTCGCCGTGCCGTTGTCTTCGGGGCGAGCGGGCTTCGTTGCGCATGAGCGCGAGCCTGGCCGTGTCGTTGTTCTAGCCGTCCCGTTCTTTAGGCGGCGCGGGGGTGGTTGCCGATGGGGGAGCCGTCGCGGCGGCGCCAGACCACCTCGCCGTTGATGACGTCGCCGATGTGTTGGTGGCGGTGCACGGTGGTGTGGTGGTGGCGGCAGAGCAGGGTCATGTTGTCTGGTTCGGTGGGGCCGTGGTCGACCCAATGTCGCAGGTGGTGGGCGTCGGTCCATCCGGGGGG
>JBDIAS010000106.1:0-11159 GCA_039812465.1 Austwickia sp.
GGGCTCAGCGCCAGGGACCGATCGGGTTGCCGATCCACCGGCTCCGCTCGGGGACGGACTCGCCGCGCATGACCAGCGAGACCGGTCCGACCGTGGTGTGCCGCCCGATCGAGGCGGCCGGCAGGATCACCGAGTTCGGGCCGAGGGTGGCGCCCTCGTGCAGCGTGACGGTGTCGATGGCCAGCACCCGGTCGTGGAACAGGTGCGTCTGCACGACGCAGCCGCGCCCGACCGTCGCGCCGTCCGCGAGCGTCACGAGGTCGGCTTCAGGGAGCCAGTAGGACTCGCACCACACGCCGGCCCCGATCCGCGAGCCCATCGCCCGGAACCACAGGCTCAGCCACGGGGTGCCGAGCAGCGCGCGGAGAAGCCAGGGGGCGGCGAGCTGCTCGACGAACGTGTCGGCGAGCTCGCTGCGCCACACGAACGAGCTCCACAGGGGGTGGTTCTCGCGGCGCACCCGCCCGATGAGCGCCCATTTCGCGAGGATGGCGAGCGCGCCGGCGAGCGCCCCGAAGACCGCGAGCACGACCCCGCCGAGCAGGGCGGCGCCCGCCCAGCCGAGGCGCCCCGCCAGCGCCATGAGCGTCGCGACCGCTCCGACGTACCAGACCCCCTGCGCGACCACCGCGAGCGAGCGGCAGGTTTCCACCGCGCCGCGGGCGACCCGCAGGCGGCGGGTGGGGCGGTACGTCCGGGTCCGGTCCGCGGTGGTGAGCTGGCGGCGCAGCGGGGTCGGCGGACTACCGAGCCAGGAGGTGCCGCGCTTGGCCTTGCCGCGGCGGGGGGCGGCGGACAGCACCGCGACCAGACCCCGCTTGGGCACCTTGCGGCCGGGCGCCGCCATCCCGGAGTTGCCGACGAAGGCGTGTTTGCCGACCTTCACCTGCTCGACGCGCAGCCAGCCGCCGCCGAGCTCGTAGCCGCCGATCAGCGTGTCGTCGGCGAGGAAGGCGCCGTCGCCGACCGTGACCAGGCCGGGGATGAGCAGCACGGTCGAGGCCTCGACGTCCTTGCCGATCCGGGCGCCCAGGACCCGCAGCCACCACGGCGTCAGCGCGCCGGAGTAGAGCGGGAACAGCCAGGTGCGGGCCTCGTCGAGGAGCCGCAGCGTCGCCCACGCCTGCCAGGCGACCCGTCCCTGCACGGGGTAGTGCCCCGGCGTCAGCCCGACGGCGAGCGCCCGCACGCTCACCCCGACGAGGACGACCAGGACCGCGAACGCCAGGAGCGACCCCACGGGCGCCCAGGCCAGCGCCGCGCGGGTGGCCTCCCCGGCCGTGTCGGCCGTCAGCGGGGTGGCCCAGCCCGCCTGTCGACCGGCGCCTTCCACGATCGCGAGGGCCGCGGCCACCGAGGCCGCGGGGTACAGGGCCATCAGCGCGCCGGAGAGGACGTACGCGACCAGCCACACGCGCCGATTCACCGGCTGGCGATCAGCCCACGGCCCGCGCGCCGGACCGAACCGCTGGGCGGGCGCCCCCGACCAGAACTCGCCGTCGGGCACCCGGCCGAAGACGGCCGCGCCCGGGGCCACCTCTGCGTCGTCGCCGATCTCGGCCCCGGGCAGCAGCGTGCTGCGCATCCCCACCCGCGCGCGCCGGCCGATCCCGATCGTTCCCAGGACGAACCGGTCGCCGTCCAGCCAGTGCCCGGCGAGGTCCACCTCGGTCTCCACGCAGCAGCCGTTGCCCAGGGTGAGCCGGCCGGTGACCGGGGGAAGGCTGTGCAGATCGACGTGCCGTCCGACGTCGGCGCCGAGCAGGCGCGCGTACCACCGATTCATCGCCGCCCCGGCGAGCGTGACGGGACCGATCTCGTCCACCAGCCGTTCGGCGAACCAGACCCGCAGGTGCACCCGGCCTCCGCGCGGATACGTTCCCGGAGCCACCCCCGCGAGCACCAGGCGGGCCAGGCCCGCGGCCAGCAGCATCTTGCCCGGCGGGAAGATGAGGAACGTCCAGCCGATCAGGAGCGGCGCCCAGACGCTCGGAGTTCTCCAGCTGTCCGGGGTGATCCCGACGGACGCGAGGGCGGGGGAGCGGGTCAGCGCCGCCGCGGCGAGCGCCCCGAGCCCGATCCAGGTGAGCCAGCGGAGCGCGCCCACCGTGCGCGCCGCGAGCAGGCCCGCGGTCTGCGCCCAACCGGAACGCCGCCGAACCGGGTCGATCTCCCGCCGGGAGGGCCCCGGGGCGCCCACGCCCTTCTCCAGCTCGGCGGCGAGGGCGCGCAGCGTCGAGTGTTCGTACACGTTGGCGACCCGGATGCTCGGGTACCGCTCCCGCAGGCGGCTGACCAGCAGCGCCGCGGACAGGCTGGAGCCGCCGAGGTCGAAGAAGTCATCGTCGAGAGCGCGCGCGGGGGTGCCGAGCAGCTCGCGCCACAGGGCGTTGACGAAGGACTGGACCTCGTCCAGCGGCAGCGTCGGCTCGTCCGGGTCGTCCGCGCCCGCTCCGCCCGCCTCGAGCGGCAGGGGCCACGGCAGGGCGTCCCGGTCGACCTTGCCGGAGGTACGGGTGGGAAGGTCGTCCACGACCGCGAGGCGGGGCACGAGCGCGGCGGGAAGGTCCCGGCGCAATCGGGCGAGCGCGTCCGCGCGGTCGAAGGTGTCGTCGACCACGAGGTATCCGACGAGGATCGCCGTGCCGGCGTCGGTGGAGCGGACCGCCGCGGCGCCGCCCAGCACCCCCGGCAGGTCGTGCAGTCGCGTGTCCAGCTCGCCCAGCTCGATTCGGCGGCCCCCGACCTTCACCTGGTCGTCGGCGCGTCCGCGAAACAGCAGGCCCTCGCCGTCGAAGCAGACGAGATCCCCGCTGCGATAGGCGCGCTCCCACCCGAGGGTCGGCATCGGGGCGTACTTCTGCGCGTCCTTGGCCGGGTCCAGGTACCGGCCCAGGCCCACCCCGCCGATGACCAGCTCGCCGTCGACGCCCGGATCGACCTCGCGACCGTCGCCGTCGACCACGGCCAGATCCCATCCGGCCAGGGGAAGCCCGATCCGGACGGGGCCGTCGGGACCGACCTGCGCGGCGCAGGCGACGACCGTGGCCTCGGTGGGGCCGTACGTGTTCCACACCTCGCGATCGGCGGTCGCGAATCGCGCTCCCAGCTCGGGAGGGCATGCCTCGCCGCCGACGATCAGCAGGCGGACGCGGTCCAGCGCGTCGTCGGGCCACATCGCGACGAGGGTGGGCACGGTCGAGACCACGGTCACCCGGTTGGCGACGAGCCACGGCCCCAGGTCCATGCCGCTGCGCACCAGCGAGCGGGGGGCGGGGACGAGCGCGGAGCCGTGCCGCCACGCCAGCCACATCTCCTCGCAGGAGGCGTCGAACGCGACGGACAGGCCCGCCATCACGCGGTCGTCGGGGCCCAGCGGCGCGTCCTGGCAGAAGATCTGCGCTTCCGCATCGACGAACGCAGCGGCGCTGCGGTGGCTGACGGCGACGCCCTTGGGGGTGCCCGTGGACCCGGAGGTGAAGATGATCCACGCGTCGTCGGTCGGGTCGGGATCTTCGACGGCGACCGGCGGGCCGGTGCGTCGGGCCTCGATCGTGAGGTCGTTGCCCACGACGGCCGCCACGTCGGCCTCCCCGAACACGAGGCGGGCGCGCTCCTCCGGGTCGTCCGCGTCGACCGGTACGTACGCCGCCCCCGCGCGCAGGATCCCGAGGATCGCCACGTAGAGGTCGGTGGTCCCCGAGGCGATCCGGATGCCGACCCGGTCTCCCCGCCCGATGCCGAGGGCGCCGAGCTCGGCCGCGAGCGCGTCTGCCTCCTCGGCGAACTCGCTGTACGTGAGGACCTGGGCCCCGTTGTCGAGGGCGACGGCGTCCGGGTGGGCCGCGCAGACCTCGTCGAGAATGTCCACCAGCGTCCGCACGGGCGGGGCGTCGCCCGCCCTGCACAGAGTCACCGTCACCGCGCGTTCGCGCTCCTTTCGTGCCTCGCCTGCCGAGTGTCTCCGCTCCTGCGCAAGGTCCTCGCCCGGGAATGACCGCCGGGGCGCACCGCGGGTTCGCCTGCGGAGTATGGCAGCCCAAAGTGAACAACGGGGGTGGCCTGGCCCGACGCTTCGCGCTGTGGCCGGGTCGACACCGGCGGTCCCGGGAAGGGCGGAGCGGGCGCAGTGGCCGGATGGCATACTGGCGGCACGTGCTCCGGGGATCGGTGAAAGTCCGAACCGGCGGTGACAGTCCGCGACCCGTGTCCTTCGCCCTGCGGGGCGACGGGGACGGTGGACCCGGTGGAATTCCGGGACCGACGGTGAAAGTCCGGATGGGAGGCAGCACGTCGGGAGCCCCCGCGGGGGCTCCTTCGTCGACGGTCGCGTCCGGCCGTCGGCCCGATCGGTGCGCGTTGCACCGTGCGGGTCGCCATCGGCGCGCCCGCTCCGATCGGCCCCGGAGTTCGCTTGTCGAGAACCAGCGAGCAGGAGGGGTCGAGCGTGAGCGATCGGACGCGGGATGACCGCGACGAGGAGAACCCGCTCGAGCAGCTGATGCGACGCGCGGTGGCGGCGGCGCGCTCCGGGCCGCTCGGCGACCCCAACCCGCGCGTCGGGGCCGTGATCGCGGACGCCACCGGGCAGGTGGTGGGCGTCGGGTACCACCGGGGATCCGGCACACCGCACGCGGAGGTCGACGCGCTCGCGCAGGCGGGCGAGGCCGCCCGGGGCGGCACGGCGTTCGTGACCCTCGAGCCGTGCCACCACACCGGGCGGACCGGTCCGTGCACCCAAGCGCTCATCGACGCGGGGATCGTCCGGGTGGTCTACGGGCAGGACGACCCCAACTCGGAGGCGGCTGGCGGCGCCGACGCGCTGGCGGCGGCGGGCGTGCAGGTGGAGGGCGGCTTCCTGCTCGCGGAGTGCATGGCGCTCAACCCGGCCTGGACCGTTGCGATGACCCTGGGGCGGCCCTTCGTCACGTGGAAGTACGCGGCGAGCCTCGACGGCCGCTCGGCCGCGGCCGACGGCACGAGCCAGTGGCTCACGGGCCCCGAGGCCAGGGCGGACGTGCACCGGATGCGCGGCGACTGCGGCGCGATCATGGTCGGCACCGGGACGGCCCTCGCCGACAACCCGCGGCTCACCGTCCGGGACGCGGACGGCGCCCTGCGCGACCGCCAGCCGCTGCGGGTCGTGGTCGGGCGTCGGGACCTGCCGCCGGACGCTCACCTTCTGGACGAGGACGCGCCCACGCTGCAGCTGCGGACCCACGACCCGCACGCCGTCCTCGCGGAGCTGCACGCCCGGGGGGTCCGGCACGTGTTCCTCGAGGGCGGGCCGACGCTCGCGGCGGCCTTCCTACGCGAACAGCTGGTGGACCTCAGCGTGGCGTACGTCGCCCCCGCGCTGCTCGGCGCCGGTGCGGCGGCGGTCGGCGACCTGGGGGTCGGCACGCTCGACCGCGCGATGCGTCACCAGCTGCTCGACGCGAGGGCCCTCGGGTCGGATGTGCGGATCATGCTCCGCCCCCTGCGGGCCCACGAGACCGACCACGCCGCCGGCCCCTGAGCCGGCACCACCGACCGCCCGGGCCAACCTCGGGTAGCCGTACCGCACGCCCCAGCAGCACACCTCAGCTGAAGGAGACAGGACATGTTCACCGGGATCGTCGAGGAGCTCGGCCGCGTCGAGTCCATCGAGCACGGCGCGGAGTCGGTGGTGCTGCGCGTCCACGGCCCGACCGTCGTGTCCGACGCCGTCCACGGCGCGTCGATCGCCGTGAACGGCGTCTGTCTCACGGTCGTGAACTCCGATGAGCGTTCGTTCGCAGTGGACGTCATGAAGGAGTCGCTGGACCGCTCGAACCTGGGGGAGCTCACCGAGGGCAGCCCGGTCAACCTGGAGCGGGCCATGGCGGCGGACGGTCGGTTCGGCGGCCACGTGGTCCAAGGCCACGTCGACGCGACGTGCCGATGTCTGCGGCGCATCCCGGGGGACAACTGGGAGGTCGTCGCGTTCGACCTGCCGCCCGCCCTGGCCCCGTACGTCGTGGAGAAGGGCTCGATCACCCTCGACGGCGTGTCGCTGACCGTGAGCGCGCTGAGGGCGGACGAGTTCGAGGTGAGCCTGATCCCCACCACGCTGGAACTGACCACGCTCGGCTCCCTGCAGGTCGGGGGCACGGTGAACGTCGAGGTCGACGTGATCGCGAAGTACGTGGAGCGCCTGCTCGCGACCCGCGGCGACATCGCCCCGGTCGAACTCGGCGGAGCTGGCGCTCCGGCCGGCGGCGAGGGGCGGCTGGCATGACCGAGCACGCGCAGGCGGCGGAGGGGTTCGCCACGATCGAGACCGCGCTGCAGGCACTGCGGGATGGGCTCCCCGTCCTCGTCCTGGACGACACGGACCGCGAGAACGAGGGCGACGTGGTCGCCGCCGCCCAGACCCTCACCGTCCCGTGGCTGGCCTGGACCGTCCGGCACACCTCGGGCTACCTCTGCGTCCCGATGAGCGCGCAGCGCGCCGACGCGCTGCGGCTGCCGCCGATGGTCATCGACAACGAGGACCCGCGTTCTACGGCCTACACCGTGTCCTGCGACGCCGCCTCCGGGATCACGACGGGGATCAGCGCCGCGGATCGGACGCGGACGATCCGGCTGCTCGGCGACCCCGCGACCGGGCCGGCAGACCTGATCCGCCCGGGCCACGTGTTGCCGCTGCGCGCCCGGGACGGCGGGGTGCTCGAGCGCCGCGGTCACACCGAGGCGACGGTCGACCTGACCCGGCTCGCGGGGCTGGAGGCCGTCGGCGTGATCGGGGAGCTCGTCCACGACGACGGGTCGATGATGCGCACCGACGCCGTCCTGGAGCTGGGCCGACGCGACGGTCTGCCGGTCGTGACGATCGCGGACCTCGCGGCCTGGCGGCTCGAGCACGAGTCACCCGCCGCCGACTCCTGGGACGCCGCGTCGCTGGACGCCGACCCCGGCAACGGTGCCCCCCTCGGGGCGGACCCCCTCGACGCCGCCTCCTTCAACGGTGACCCCCTCGATGACGACCCCCTCGATGACGACCCCCTCGATGACGACCCCCTCGACGACGGATCCGGCGCGGACGCATCCGGCGCGCCCGCGGTCGGGCGCGTCATGCGGCGCAGCGATGCCGCCCTGCCGACCGTGCACGGCGTCTTCCGGATCGTCGGTTTCGAGGACCGGCGCACCGGCGCCGAGATCATCGCCCTGATCAGCCCGCTCGGGCTCGGCGAACGACCCCTGGTCCGGGTGCACTCCGAATGCCTGACCGGCGACGCCTTCGCCTCGCTGCGCTGTGACTGCGGACCACAGCTCCAGGCCGCGCTCGCCACCGTCGCGCGCTGCGGCGGCGCGGTGGTCTACGTGCGCGGCCACGAGGGCCGCGGCGTCGGTCTGCTCGCGAAGCTCGCCGCCTACCACCTGCAGGACGGCGGCGCGGACACGGTCGACGCGCAGCTGGCGCTCGGGTTGCCGGTCGACGACCGGGAGTACGGGGGCGCCGCGGCCGCCTTGCGCGACCTGGGCGTGCGGGAGCTGGTGCTCCTGACCAACAACCCCGACAAGGTCGCGGGCCTGGAGCGGGCTGGCCTGCGGGTCGCCGACCGGCGGCCCCTGCACGTGCCGGCGAACCCGGCCAACGCCACCTACCTGCGCACGAAACGAGAGCGGATGGGCCACCTGCTCCTCCTGTCCGACCTCGGGCTGGACGAGGGGTACGCGCCCGCGACGCCCGCCGGCCTGGAGGTACTTCAGGAGCTGGCGGGCGAACTCGTCGAGGAACGACCGGTGGGCGAGGCCCTGCAAGCCCACCTCGCCTGCTGTCCGGGCGAGGCCGGCGCGACCACCCACGACGGAGAGGACTGACCATGGCCGGCCACGGCGCTCCCACCATCCACCCTGACGGGGCGGGGTTGCGCGTCGCCGTCGTCGCCTCCAGCTGGCACGACGTCGTCATGGACGGCCTCGTGGACGGCGCCCGCCGGGCGCTGGCCGACTGCGGAGTCGCCGACGTCACCTGGGTCCGCGTGCCCGGGACCTTCGAGTTGCCGGTGGCCTGCGCGCGGCTCGCGGACCGGCACGACGCCCTCGTCGCCCTCGGCGTCGTGGTCCGGGGCGGGACCCCCCACTTCGACTACGTCTGCGACGGCGCGACGCACGGGATCACCCAGGTCATGGTCCGCACCGGGACGCCCGTCGGCTTCGGGGTGCTCACCTGCGACACCGACGAACAGGCGATCGCGCGCGCCGGGCTGGCGGGGTCGACGGAGGACAAGGGGTACGAGGCCGCGGTGGCCGCCGTCTCGATGGCTCGCACCCTGGATGAGGTCGCGCCCCGGGCCACCTGAACACCCACCTCGCGCCGCCAAACGCCCTGGCGCTTCCCGCGATTCCCCCAGGTCCGGACCGGGGAGAGGCTCAGGCGTCTGGGTCGTGCTGCCGATAGGCGTCGTGAGAGTGCGCCCGCGGCGGGCGTCGCGGCGAGAGGACGACCGATGAGCGATCGCAGGATGCGCGGCGGCGACGACCAGGCGAGCATCGAGACCTGGGTCGACGACGCGACCGGCCTGCGGGTGGCGGTCGTCGCGGCGCGCTGGCACGGCCAGTACATGGGCGGGATGCTCGACGGGGCGATCCTCGCGCTGTCCGAGCACGGCGTGAGCGACCCCGAGGTCATCCGCGTCCCGGGCGCTTTCGAACTCCCGGTCGTCTGCGCGCGGCTCGTCCGGCGCCCCTTCGACGCAGTGGTGGCGCTCGGAATCATCCTCAAGGGGGGCACGCCGCACTTCGAGTACGTCGCTCAGTCCGTCACGCAGGGCCTCTCCCGGGTCGCGGTGAACTCCGGGGTGCCGATCGGTTTCGGCGTGCTGACCTGCGAGAACGAGATGCAGGCCCGGGATCGGTCGGGCGTGCACGGGTCGCGGGAGTCCAAGGGGTACGAGGCCGCCATGTCCGCCCTGGCGACGGCCACCACGCTCCGGGAGCTGGAACTGCACCCGCACGCGTGACCCCGCTCGACACAACCCTCCCGAGGGGCGTATTTTTCTGCATGAGAGTGTAGAAAATCACGTCGACGCGGAGGAACCGATGACCAGCCAGAGCGAACGGACCGAGCTGCCCCTGACCGAGGCCCCCCAGTGCGGTTGCGGCGACCAGGACGAGGGGCTGCCCGAGCTGGACGCGCGGGCCATCCCGCACGCGATCCGGCACGGCTCCGTCTTCGGGGCGCTCGCGGCGGTCCGTCCCGGGGGAGCGATGGTGCTGGTGGCGCCGCACGACCCGCTGCCGCTGCTCGCCCAGATCGCCGACCGTGAGGGCGACGCGGTCGAGATCAGCTACCTGCAGCGCGGCCCGGACGCGTGGCGGTTGAAGCTCGCCCGCCGCGGCTGACGGGACCGTCGGGCCGGGTGACGGACGCCCGGATGGCGGGCGGCCCGCGGGTGGTCCCGGCGCGGCCGGTACCCTGAGGGGCCGTGAAGACCTTCGAGGAGCTGTTCGACGAGCTGAGCGAGAAGGCCCGGACGCGCCCCGAGGGCTCCGGGACCGTGGCCCAGCTCGATGCGGGGATCCACGCCATCGGCAAGAAGATCGTCGAGGAGGCGGCGGAGGTCTGGCTGGCCGCCGAGTACGAATCGGACGAGGACACCGCACTGGAGATCAGCCAGTTGATCTATCACGCCCAGGTCATGATGATCGCGCGGGGGCTGAGCCTGACGGACGTCTATCGACATCTGTGAGACCGCGCCGCTCCCCGCCCACCCATCTCACCTGGAGAGACCCCACTTCCATGCTGCGTATTGCCGTGCCCAACAAGGGATCGCTCGCCGAAGCCGCCATCACGATGCTGCACGAGTGCGGATACCGCACGCGCCGGGACAGCAAGGAGCTGGTGGTCGCCGACCCCGAGAACGCCGTCGAATTCTTCTATCTGCGCCCGCGCGACATCGCGGTCTACGTCGGGGCCGGGACCCTCGACGCCGGCATCACGGGTCGGGACCTGCTGCTCGACTCCGGCGCCGAGGCGAAGGAGGTGCTGCCGCTGGGCTTCGCGGCCTCGACCTTCCGGTTCGCCGGCGTGCCGGGCGTGGCGAGCAGTGTCGCCGACCTGCAGGGCCGGCGAATCGCCACCAGCTACGAGGGGCTCGTGAGCGCCCACCTGGCGCAGCACGAGGTGTCCGCGACGGTCGTGCGCCTCGACGGCGCGGTGGAGACCTCGATCACCCTCGGGGTCGCGGATGTGATCGCCGACGTGGTCGAGACCGGCACGACGCTGCGCAATCAGGGGCTGGAGGTGTTCGGCGACCCGATCCTGCGCTCGGAGGCGGTCCTGATCACCCGGGAGCAGAACGGCAAC
Source organism: Austwickia sp. (assembly GCA_039812465.1). Taxonomy (GTDB): domain Bacteria; phylum Actinomycetota; class Actinomycetes; order Actinomycetales; family Dermatophilaceae; genus Austwickia. The sequence goes on from JBDIAS010000106.1 coordinate 10,334, forward strand.
GGCGCCAACCTGGAGGTGCTCGCCCGTCGGCTGCAGGGGGTGCTCACGGCCCGCGAGTACGTGATGGTCGACTACGACATCCGGGTCGAGTTGCTGGAGCGGGCCTGCGAGATCACGCCCGGCCTGGAATCCCCGACGGTCAGCCCGCTGCACGACAAGGAGTACGTAGCGGTCCGCTCGATGGTGACGCGGCGCGGGATGAACAAGGCCATGGACTCCCTCTACGCCCTGGGCGCGCGAGGGATTCTGGTGACCGACATCGCGGCCTGCCGGCTCTGACCCGCCATCGGTCGGCATGCCAGAGTGGGGCGTGTGAACGCCTCGAACCCGCCCCGCACGGATCCGTACGCCCCCATGCGGCCTCGCCGCGGCGCGTTGGTGGCGGCGGTGCTCGGAGCGGTGATCCTCGGATCGTTCCTCTTCGCCGCGATCACCGTCCCCGGTGCTGACAGCCAGAAGGACGACTGGGGGGTAGCGGACCGGATCTTCATCGCCGGCCTGGGCATCGCCATCGCGTGGTTCATCTGGCGGTTCGCCACGATCCGGGCGATCCCGAGCCGGACCGGCATCGTGGTGCGCAACCTGTTCGTCACGCGCCGCCTCGAGTGGAGCGAGGTCATGCGGGTCCAGTTCGGCGGCGGTGCGCCGTGGGCGCGGTTGGACCTCACCGACACGGACACGATCGCCGTCATGGCGATCCAGAAGGCGGACGGCGCGTACGGACAGGCGCTGGCCTCCCGGCTGGCCGCCCTGGTCCAAGTGCACGCCCTAGGCGCCGAACCCACGGGACGACTGGGGTCCGGCCGCTCCGAGCCTCCCGCGGCCG
>JBDIAS010000107.1:0-11058 GCA_039812465.1 Austwickia sp.
GCCCCGATAGGGAATCGAACCCTAGACCTTCTCCTTACCATGGAGACGCTCTGCCGACTGAGCTATCGGGGCGCGCCAGGATCGTACGACGCCCGGCGTGCCCGCCTACTGTACAAGCTCCACGCCCCCGGCGTGAAATCGCGCCAACCGTTACCTGCTGCGCGCTTCGTCGTCGGCCCGTGGCTCGCCGGCCCCTTCGCTGCACGCTTCGTCAGTCGTCCCCCGTCCGATCGGACGACCTCCTCGCGCTCCGCCGCGGGCCCGCCTCGCTGTGCTTTTTGGTCCGACTCCTCACGCTCCGCCGCGGGCCCGCCTCGCTTCGCTCGCCGGCCCCTTCGCTGCGCGCTTCGTCGTCGGCCCGTCGCTCGCCGGCCCCTTCGCTGCGCGCTTCGTCAGTCGTCGATACCCCGGGCGATGAGGGCCTCCCCCACCCGGTCGGCGTGGCGGACGGTACGGATGACCAGCGGGGTCACGAACGCGCGCACGCTGCGCTGCATGCCGCGGGCCATGCGCGCCTCCCGCGCGGTCCGGCTCAGCTCCACGATCACCGGGATCGAACGGATCACCAACGCCACCGCGAGGCCGGCCCGTTCCGGATCCACCGGCACGCCCCGCGCGCGTGCCCACGCCAGGGCGGACTCCAGGGCCGCGCGCATGTCGTCCACCCGGGTCGTCAACGTCACCAGGCTGGCCGCGGCCACCGCGAGTATCAGGTTGCTGCACACGAGGAGGGCCACCGGCCAGCCGAACTGCCACACCTGGAAGGCGCCCAGAAGCCCTACGAACCAGCGCAGCGGCCAGACCTGGGCGACGGCGAGGCGCGGCGGCACCCGGGCGATGAGGTAGCCGACCCCGACCAGCACGCCGAACACAGCCGTGGTCAGGGGCCGGGCCAGCATGAACAGCGCGGTCGTGGCGAGCGCGAGGATCAGCACCTTGACGCCGGGAGGCGCCCGGTGCAGCACGCTGTCGCCGCTCAGGTAGGTGCCGGTCAGCACGTCTCACACCGCACGCTTCACACTCCCGACGCCATCAATTCCCGATAGAACGGGATCGCGGTGTCGGCGGGGCCGTCGGCCACCACCCTGCCGTCGTCGATCACAACGACCCGTTCCCAGCCGGCCAGCAGGTCGAGGTGGTGGGTGACGAGGACGACCTGCTGCCCGAGCTGCTCCAGCAACGCGGTCACCTCCCGCGAGTTCCGCAGGTCCAGCAGCGTGGTCGGCTCGTCGCAGATCAACACGTCCGGGTCGGTCACCAACACGGCGGCGAGGGCCAGGAGTTGCTTCTGCCCCGAGGACAGGAGGTGGCAGGGGTGGTCGGCGTGGTCCGCCAGGCCGAATCGCGCCAGGACGTCGGCCACCTTCTCCTGACGCTGCGCCCGGGTCAGCCGGTGGCGCCGCAGCGAGAAGGCCACGTCCTCGGCCACGGTCGGCATGACGATCTGCGCGTCGGGATCCGGGAAGACGAAGCCCACCCGGCGGCGGACCTGCGCGCCGTCGCGGCTCACGTCGAGGCCGCCGACCTCGACCCGCCCCCGCGTCGGCTCGACCAGCCCGTTGATCATCCGCGCGAGCGTGGACTTGCCGGAGCCGTTGGCGCCGATGATCCCCACCCGCGGCTCGGCGAGCCGCAGGTCGACGCCGCGCAGCACCTCGCGGTCGCCGTAGCTGTGCCAGACGTCCTCGAAGACGATCACTGCGCTACCGTCGGGTCGCGCCGCGCCCGTGCAAGTGTCACCGGCGGCGGCGCAGCGGCGGGGTCAGCCCGGGGCTCGCGCGATGCACCGCGCCCGCGACGACGCTGGCGACCAGCGCCTTGAGGAGGTCGCCGGGCAGGAACGCGAACGAGCTCACCATCGCCTGGCCGAGCGACAGGTTGGCCCGCGCGGCGGTGACCGGCACGCCGAACGCGTACACCACCAGCACGCCCCCGACCAGGCAGGAGATGACCGACCACCAGATCGGCAGCCGCGGCAGGCGGGCCTGGACCAGCGCGCCGATGACGGCCGCGCCCGCGATCCAGCCGATCAGGTAGCCGGCGGTGGGGCCCTGCAGCGCGGCCAGGACGGGTCGACCTCCCGGCAGCACCGGCAGGCCGAGCATGCCGACGAGCAGCATGAGGGCGACGGCGGCCGCGCCCCGCTTCCAGCCGAGGACAGCCCCCGCCAACATCACCCCGAGGAGCTGCAGCGTGATCGGGACGGGGTTGCCGGGGATGGCGATGGGCGGAGCGAGGGCCATGGCCGCGATGAACGCGGCGAAGACCGCCACGAGCGCGAGGTCGCGCGCCGACCCGCCGCGCGGCCTGGTGCGCTGGGTCGTCATGGTGCGCTGGATCGCCATGGTGCTCCTCCGTGGGGTGAGCGGGGCCGCCCGGGTGGTGGGCGAGGGGCCGCCCCACGCTAACACCGACTTGAACAGCGTTCAGGGCGACAGCGGACCCCATCCTGGCGCGTGCGGCGAACGCCCCGAACCTCGACGGCCACCGTCGCGATAGTGGCCCTGCTCACCGCATCCAATGGGTTTCTGTTCGGCCAAAGCTACGCCGCCCGTTGGTGCCCAGAGGCTAGCCTGGTGGGCATTCGGCCCCGGACCTCACCGACAGGGGACCTGACTTCCGCTCGGCACACCGTCGGAGCATCAGACCCCGGTCTTCCGGTGCCGCCAACGCACCAGAAAGGCCAATCGTGCTCATCGGGATTCCCAAAGAGGCCCACGAGGGGGAGACGCGCGTCGCCGCGACACCACAAACCGTGGGTCAACTGATCAAGCTCGGCTACGACGTGGTCGTCGAGGCAGGCGCCGGCGCGGAGTCGGCGCTCAGCGACGAGGCGTTCGAAGAAGCGGGCGCCCGGGTCGGCTCCTCCATCGATGTGTGGGGCGCCGACATCGTCATGAAGGTCAACCAGCCGACCGACAACGAACTCGCGCTGCTGCGAGACGGCGCTACCCTCATCGCGAACCTGAACCCCCGCCTCGACCCGGAGATCGTCGAGAAGCTGTCCGCCCGCAAGATCACCGCCCTGTCGATGGACGCGGTGCCGCGGATCTCCCGCGCGCAGGCCCTCGACGTGCTCAGCTCGATGGCCAACATCGCCGGCTACCGCGCCGTGATCGAGGCCGCCCACGAGTTCGGTCGGTTCTTCACCGGCCAGGTCACGGCCGCCGGCAAGGTCCCGCCCGCCAAGGTCTTCGTCGCCGGAGCCGGCGTGGCCGGCCTGGCCGCCATCGGCGCCGCCGGTTCCCTCGGCGCCATCGTCCGCGCGAACGACGTCCGCCCGGAGGTGGCCGAGCAGGTCGAGTCCATGGGCGCCGAGTTCGTCAAGGTCGAGGATCCCACGGCCGAGGTCAGCTCGGACGGCTACGCCAAGGAAATGGGCGAGGACTACCAGAAGCTCCAGCAGGAGATGTACGCCAAGCAGTGCGAGGACGTCGACATCATCATCACGACGGCCCTCATCCCGGGCCGCCCGGCGCCCCGACTGATCACCGGCGACATGGTCCAGACCATGAAGCGCGGCAGCGTCATCGTCGACATGGCCGCCCAGAACGGCGGCAACGTCGAGGGCGCGGTGGCCGGGCAGAAGGTCGTGACCGACAACGGCGTCACGATCATCGGCTACACCGACCTGGCGGGCCGCCTGCCCACCCAGGCGAGCCAGCTCTTCGGCCAGAACCTGGTGAACTTCCTGAAGCTCGCCACCCCGGAGAAGGACGGCAACCTCACGCTCGACATGGAGGACGTCGTCATGCGCGGCATGGCGGTCGTGCACAACGGCGAACTGATGTGGCCGCCGCCGCCCGTCCAGGTGTCCGCCGCGCCCGCGCCGGTCGCCGCCGATGTCGCCCCGATCGCGGCGAAGGAACCCAAGAAGCCGATGTCGGCGGGCGCCAAGCTGGGCATCCTGGCGGTCGTCGCGGCTCTCGCCCTGCTGCTGTTCGCCTTCTCGCCGGAGCCCTTCCTCGGCCACTTCATGGTGTTCGCGCTCGCGCTGGTCATCGGCTATTACGTGATCGGCAACGTGCACCACGCGTTGCACACCCCGCTGATGAGCGTCACCAACGCGATCTCCAGCATCATCATCGTCGGCGCGATCTTGCAGATTGGCGTGGCCGGCATGCCCATGTACGTCAACGTCCTGGCGTTCATCGCCATCTTGCTCGCCAGCATCAACATCTTCGGTGGCTTCACGGTCACGCAGCGGATGCTCGGCATGTTCCGGAAGGGCTGATCCGTAATGAATATGACCCTGCTCCAGGGCTCGTACATCATTGCGGGCCTCCTGTTCATCTTCGCCCTCGCCGGCCTGAGCAAGCACGAGACCGCCGAGGGCGGCAACCGCAACGGCATCCTCGGCATGGGCGCCGCGTTGATCATCACGACGCTCGCCGCGGTGCTCGGCGTCAACGCAGCCAACGACGCGTACGACCGCGCGGCTCCCCCCTCGGTGAGCGGGGTGCTCATCCCGCTGCTCATCGCCATGGTGATCGGCGCGGCCATCGGCGTCACGATGGCCAAGCGTGTCGCGATGACCGGCATGCCCGAGCTCATTGCGCTGCTGCACAGCTTCGTCGGTCTGGCCGCCGTGCTGGTCGGCTACAACAGCTACTTCGACAGCGAGCAGCAGATCTCCGCGGCCGGTGGCGTGGCGGACAACGTGCCCTCTCTGGCGGGTTCGCTCGGGCCGATCCACAGCGCCGAGGTCTTCATCGGCGTCTTCATCGGCGCGATCACCTTCACCGGCTCGATCGTCGCGTTCCTCAAGCTGAGCGCCCGGATGAGCAGCAAGCCGCTGATGCTGCCGAAGCACAACCTGCTCAACCTCGGCGCGGTCGTGTTGTTCATCGTGCTCACGGTGTTCTTCGTCCTGAGCCCGAATCTGTTGCTGCTCATCCTCATGACGATCATCGCGCTGCTGCTCGGCTTCCACCTGGTGGCGGCCATCGGCGGCGGCGACATGCCGGTCGTCGTGTCGATGCTCAACAGCTACTCCGGATGGGCGGCGGCCGCGGCGGGCTTCATGCTCAACAACGACCTGCTGATCATCACCGGCGCGCTCGTCGGCTCCTCCGGTGCCTTCCTCTCGTACATCATGTGCAAGGGCATGGGCCGCTCGTTCATCAACGTCATCGCCGGTGGCTTCGGCGGCGAGTCGGCGGCCCCGGTCGGCGACACGGACTACGGCGAGCACCGCGAGGTCGACGCCGAGGGCGCGGCCGAGCTGCTCGAGAACGCCAAGTCCGTCATCATCACGCCGGGCTACGGCATGGCGGTGGCGCAGGCCCAGTACCCGGTGGCCGAGGTCACGGCGAAGCTGCGCGAGCGGGGCGTCAACGTGCGGTTCGGCATCCACCCGGTCGCGGGTCGCCTCCCCGGTCACATGAACGTGCTCCTCGCCGAGGCGAAGGTGCCGTACGACATCGTGCTGGAGATGGACGAGATCAACGACGACTTCTCGGACACCGACGTCGTCCTGGTGATCGGCGCCAACGACACCGTGAACCCGGCCGCGTTGGACGACCCCAGCAGCCCCATCGCGGGCATGCCCGTCCTGCACGTGTGGGAGGCCGAGAACGTCATCGTATTCAAGCGGTCGATGGCGACCGGCTACGCCGGCGTGCAGAACCCGCTGTTCTTCAAGGAGAACACGCAGATGCTGTTCGGCGACGCGAAGGACCGCGTCAACGACATCCTGGCCGCGCTGAACCGCTGAGCCAGCCCGCCGCGCTGAACCCGCGGTCGCACGCTCGAAGGGCCCGCCCCGTTCGCCGGGGCGGGCCTTTCGGCGTCCGAGCGGTCCTTCGGCGGCCCTCGGCGGCGGTCCTGGGCCGTCATCCACGCTGCCGAATAGCGATGGGGTCCCGCGTTCGCCGATGAGGTCCCACTCTCGCCGATGGGGGCCCGGGGATCCGCGGGACCTCATGCGCGGGGCGGGGTCGTCATCGGGCGGCACCGGGACGTCATCCGCGCTGCCGAGTAGCGACGGGAGCCCACGCTCGCCGATGGGGGCCTGGTTTCGCCGGTGGGGGTCCGGGGATCCACGGGACCTCATGCGCGGGGCGGGGTCGTCGTCGGCCGTTCCGGGACGTCATCCGCACCCCGGGACGGCGATGGGGTCCCGCGCTCGCCGACGGGAGCCCACGCTCGCCGATGGGGCCCTGGTTTCGCCGATGGGGGCCCGGGGATCCACGGGACCTCATGCGCGGTACAGGGTCGTCATCGGCGGCACCGGGACGTCATCCGCGCTGCCGAGTAGCGATGGGGTCCCGCGCTCGCCGATGGGGCAGTTTCGTGGCCGCCTCCGAGCTGTTTCTCGTGGCCGCCGACAGGCCACGGGCGGGAGATGTACGGGGCGACCTGGGGTTTCGCGCGCACGGATGACGCCCACGGACCCGCCGCATGGTCGCCGCCCACCGACCCTCTCCCCTGCCAGCCTTGGAGGACCAGGATTGAGCGGGCAACCCCCTGGAGTGCGTGACATCAACCGATTCGACAGCCAGCACGGCAGGTCCAACACCCCAGGTCACAGAACCAGCTCAGATGCTCGCGGCGCAAACCCGCGGCCGCACGCTCGAAGGGCCCGCCCCGTTCGCCGGGGCGGGCCCTTCGGCGTCCGAGCGGTCCTTCGGCGGCCCTCGGTGGCGTGTCACGCGGCCGCGGTCGGGGGAGCATGCGCCGCCCATGGGCAGGAAACGCACGGGGCGACCTGCGGATTCGCGTACAGATCCCGCCCACGGGCGGGAAGTGTTCGAGGCGACCTGCGGATTCGCGTACGGAACCCGCCCACGGGCAGAAGATGCACACGAAAGCCCAGGCGGTGGCGCGCAGATCCCGCCTAGGCGTGGAGCGGCAGGCCGAGGTGATGCACCAACGCCCGGACGGCCAGCTCATAGCCGTACGTCCCGCAGCCGACGACGATCCCCGCCGCGAGCGGGGAGAGGTACGAGTGGTGCCGGAAGCTCTCCCGGGCGTAGACGTTGCTGATGTGCACCTCCACGAACGGGAGATCCACCCCGGCGAACGCGTCCCGCAGCGCCACCGATGTGTGGGTGAACGCACCGGCGTTGACGACGACGCCCAGGACGCCGGGGCGGGCCCACGCCTGCACGGCGTCCACCAGGTCGCCCTCGTGGTTGGACTGGCGGGCCTCGACCTCCAGGCCGAACTCCCCCGCCGCCCGCGCGCACGCGCGCTCGACGTCCTCGAGCGTGTCGCGCCCGTAGACCTCGGGCTCCCGCAGGCCGAGCAGGTTCAAGTTGGGCCCGTTGAGGATGCCGATCACGCCCGCCATGGCGCCGTCCTTTCGCTGAGTCTTCCTATTCTGCGCTCGGCGTCGCGATCCCGGCGGGAGCCCGCGTCCAGGAAGCACACGTCGAGTGGTCCAGACCTGCGGAACCCCGGCGAGCGGGTCCCGGCCCAGCGGACCCCGGCCCAGCGGGTCCCGGCCCAGCAGAACCCCAGCCAGCAGCCCAGCCAGCGGACCCCGGGCGAGTAGAACCCCGAGCCAGCGGATCCCCCGGCGAGCGAAACCCGAGCCAGCGGGTCCCGGCGAGCGGGTCCCGGTCCAGTGGAACCAGGACGGTGGCGCTACTCCAGGGCGGCGTCCTTGCGTTCGGGGAGCAGCAACGCGGCGCCGGCCGCGAGCGCGAACGACACGCCGAACGTCGCGAACACCAGCGGCTGCCCGCCCCAGCCGAGCAGGAACGGCACCGACAGCGGCGCGAGGATGCTGGCGATCCGGCCGAACGCGGCCGCCGCCCCGGTGCCCGCCCCGCGGATGCCGGTCGGGTAGATCTCCGGGCCGATCGCGTAGAGCGCGCCCCAGGCGCCGAGGTTGAAGAACGACAGCGCGCAGCCCGCCGCGATGATGCCCGTCTGACCGCTCACGAACCCAAACGTCGCAGCCGCGAGCGCCGACCCGAGCAGGAACGTCGCGAGCGTGGCCCGCCGCCCCCAGACCTCGACGAGCCACGCCGCGGCGGCGTAGCCGGGGAGCTGGGCCAGCGTGATGATCAGGGTGTACTCGAACGACTTGACCAGGGAGAACCCCTGGGCGTGGATGAGCGAGGGCAACCAGATGAACGCGCCGTAATAGGACAGGTTCACCATGAACCACACGATCCACAGGGCCGCGGTGCGTTGCCGCAGCCGCGGGGACCACAGGTCCAGCCAGCGGGTCGCCGGGTCCTCGACCGACGCGTCCGCGGCGAGCGTCATCGGATCCGTAGCCGCGACCGGTGCGGCCGGATCCGTAGCCGCGACCGGTGCTGCAGAATCCGCGGCCGTGACCCGCGCGACCGGCTCCGCGGCCTCGACGGGCCCGTGGGGAGGCTCGATGCCCGCCGACCGCTCGTACGCGCGGACCGCGCGCTCGGCCTCCTCGTGCCGTCCCTTCCGTTCCAGGAATCGTACGGATTCCGGGAGGCCGAACCGCACGACCAGGGCGTACAGCGTGGGCACGATCCCGATGGCCAACGCCCAGCGCCACCCGTCGTCGCCGCGCGGCACCACGAAGTAGCCGAGCAGGGCGGCGAACACCGAGCCGAGCGCCCAGAACGCCTCCAGCCCGACGACGACCCGGCCCCGGATGGCCTTCGGGGCATACTCGCTGACCAGCGTCGAGGCGACCGGCAGCTCCGCGCCCAGCCCGAGGCCGACGAAGAACCGCAGGACGATCAGGACCGCCACTCCCCCGGCCAGCGCCGAGGCGCCGGTGGCGAGCCCGTACACGAGCAGCGTGAGCGCGAAGACCGACCGCCGCCCGATCCGGTCGGCGAGGAGGCCGCCGAGGCTGGCGCCGAGCGCCATTCCGACGAACCCGATCGAGCCGATCCAGCTCGTCGTGGTCGCGTCGAGCTTCCAGTGAACCGCGAGCTGCGCCATCACGTACGAGATGAGCAGCACGTCCATGGCGTCGAGGGCCCACCCGATGCCCGAGCCGACCAGCAGTTTTGTGTGGGCCCTCGTGAACGGCAACCGGTCGAGACGCTCGGAGCGGGTGAGGCTGGCCGCCTCACCCGCTCCGGACGCGCTCACGCGCGACTCACTCGGCGGCCTCGCCGGCCGGCTTGTCCGAGGACTGGGAGCCCTTGCGGGCCGACGTCTTCGGTAGGTCCTCCGAGGTGGTCGAGGCTTCGGCCATCGCGCGACGCTTGGCCTCGTACCGCTTCTCGGCGATCTCCTCGTTGTAGTCCTTCCAGTCGCCCTCCGGGAGAATGATCTCCGGGTAGACGGGCTGCCACATCGCGTCGTACACGTCCTGCACCGGGTCCTGCAGGACGATGTCGGACAGACCCTCCCGATGGGCGGTCTCCGCGACGCGGATCGCCACCGTGCCGGATACCTGGCGCAGCTGCGCCATCGTCGGCAGCAGCGACTTGCCGGTCGGCACGACGTCGACGATCTCAGCGACCGCCTCGGCCGCGGCCAGGATCATCCCCTGGGAGACCCGACGCGCCTTGCTGACGATCACGCCGAGGCCGAGGCCGGGGAAGACCAGCGCGTTGTTGGCCTGGCCGATCTGGTAGGTCCGGCCGTCGTACTCCACCGGCGCGAAGGGCGAGCCGGTCGCGACGAGGGCGCGCCCCTCCGTCCAGCGGATCAGGTCGGCCGGCGTCGCCTCCGCGCGCGAGGTGGGGTTGGACAGCGGCATGATGATGGGCCGGTCCGTGTATTCGGCCATCTCGCGCACCAGCGTCTCGCTGAACGCGCCAGCCCGGGCCGAGGTCCCGATGAGCATCGTCGGGCGGACGTGGTGGACGACCTCGGCGAGGTCGACCCGGCGACCGGACTCCAGGCCCCAGGAGACGATCTCCTCGGCGGGGCGGGCGTACGGCTCCTGGAACGGCCGAATCCCGGCCATCCCCTTGGTGATGAGGCCCTTGCTGCCCAGGCACCAGAACTGCCGGTACGCGTCCTCCGCCGACATGCCCTCCCGCATCATCTGCTCGCGCATCAGGTCGGCGATGCCCACGCCGGCCGTGCCCGCGCCGAAGATGACGACCCGCTGGTCGCGCATGCTGCGCCCGGATGTCTTCACGCCCGCGATGGCGGCGGACATGACGACGGCGGCGGTGCCCTGGATGTCGTCGTTGAAGGTCAGGCACTTGTCCTGGTAGTGGTCCAGGATCCGGTGGGCGTTGCTCGCCCCGAAGTCCTCCCAGTGGATGAGAGCGTTCGGGTACATGCGCGTGACGGTCTCGACGAACCGCTCGATGAACAGGTCGTACTGCTCGCCGCGGGTCCGGCTGTGCCGGGTCCCGAGGTAGAACTCGTCGTTGAGCAGCTCCATGTTGTCGGTGCCGACGTCGATGACGATCGGGATGACCCGGCGCGGGTCGATGCCCGCCGCAGCGGTGTAGACCGACAACTTGCCGATGGCGATCTGCACGCCGCCGACGCCCTGGTCGCCGATGCCGAGGATGCCCTCGGAGTCGGTGACGACGATGAGGTCGCACTCGTCGGAGCCGAGCCCGAAGTTCTGCAGGGTCGTCTCGATCTGCTCCGGGAAGTCCACGGTCATGTACGCGGCCCGGGTGCGGTTGTAGCCATGGCTGAACTTCTGGATGACCTCGCCGATCGTCGGCGTGTAGACGATCGGGAGCATCTCCTCGAGGTGCTCCGAGAGCATCCGGTAGAACAGCGTCTCGTTGCGCTCCCGGAGGCTGGCGAGGAAGGCGTGCTTGGCCATGGCGTCGGCCTGCAGGCGATATTGGCGGTAGACCCGCCGCACCTGCGCCTCGATGGGCGCCACCCCGGGCGGCATGAGGCCGGTCAGCTGGAGGGCGTGACGTTCCGGCCACGTGAACGCCGTCCCCCGGTTGATCTCCGGGAGCATCAGCACCTGGTTGCCGCGGGCGTGGATTTCGAGGCGCTGGCCCCGCGGACCAGCCTTGAACTCGTACATCGAGGGAGCCATGCGGCCAGGGTAGCGGGGCCCATCGCGCGATAAGGGGGGAAACGGGATACACTTCCCCGCCCGCCGGGCCTGCCGCACCCACCGCGCTGCAGCGCCGATCCCCTGCCGCGCCCGTCGCCCCGTCGACCGCCCCGTCG